>JANWJC010000001.1 GCA_025449595.1 Acidobacteriota bacterium
CCCGCCCGCTGCGGCCCCGCCCGCTGGACCTGCCCGCCCGCACCCGGCGCCCCCGCAGGGTCCCGGTCAGGCCGGCCGAACGTCCAGATCCAGAATGAGCTCGTCGCCGCCGCGTACCTGCACCTCCCCCTTGTACGACTCCCCCGCGACGAAGAGCAACGGGTCCAGCAGCAGCCTCACCTTCACCGTCAGCTCCTCATCTGGTTGCAGCAGTGCCGTGGCCGGCACGAACTCGATGGGGGCGGTGACCTGCCCGCCCGGCCCGGTCAGCGCCGACACCTCGAAGCTGACCCGCCGACCCCGCTTCTGCCGGTTCGCGACAGTCACCTTCGCCGTTGCCGTCGACCCCAGATCTGCCGCCAGCCTGACCGCGACGTGACGCATGCCGTCATCGGCCGCAGTCCACTCCGTCGAGGGGCCGGTGCGCTCCAGGACCCGCGCGACCGAACCCTGTGTCAGGGTGACGATCGATCCAGCGAAGTCCAGACCGAGGCCGGCGGCCTCCCGCCAATATCGGTCCGACTCCTGCCACGCCACATCCAGGTACGACCTACCGGACTCGATCACGTCGTCCGGCCGCGACCGGGACATCTGGCGGGCGGTGTCCCAGGACAAGCGGCCCAGCTGCACCTGGCCACGTACCGTGCGAGCCGCGAGGCGCTGCCACTCGCCCCACACGTCGGGGCCTCCTGTCGTCGTCATGGTCCGTTCCTCTCGTTGGCAGGTGGTGTTGGTGTGCGGTCCGGGGAGATGAGCGTGCTGTGATGGAACCCGAGACGGGGGTCCGACCATGACGCGAGCCTCGCGTCGAACTCCTGCAGCTCGGGCATCACGATGCGGTCTCGCAACGCAAGCGAGGGATAGTCGTACACGGTGATGTGGTTGCGACCCCGGTTCGCTGTGAACAGCAGCGACTGGTCCGCGGAGAGCTGACAAGCGTAGACGCCGTCCAGCAGCGTGCCCCGGGACACCCGCAGCGCGTCCGCATAGTGCTTGGCACTCGTGACGGGACTCGCGCGGGTGAACGCGTCGATCACGGTCGAGGCCGCCTGCCGGGAGTAGGCGAACTGTTCGTCCAGGCGCGGGCGTTCGTCCAAGACCCGGTAGGACGCAAAGTCCTTGAGGCTGATGAGCACGACCGTCTGGCTGCCTCCGGTCGCGAAGACGAGCTCACGATCCGAGACGCAGACGTCGGAGTTGACGTGAGCCGGAACTTCTCGCCCGGCGCTCCAGTGGCGGACCACCTGACCGGTCTCGGCGTCGATCTCGTAGACGTACTCCCGGAAGTACGCCATCGCCCACTCGTGCCAGTTCCGTCCGTCTTGCGGCAGGACCCGGAACGACAGCGCATAGAACAGGTCCTGCGCCGGATGCGCCGCGATGTGCCAACAGGTGGTCGGCAGTGGCAGCCTGCGGACATCGCCGGTCACGAGGTCGAAGATCCCGATCTCTTTCGCCTCCCCTCGGTCCGGGTGGTCCATCCCGCCGTACGCGACGTACCTTCCCGACGCCGATCGCTTCATCGCATGCGGGAGCTTCAAGCCGTGCGGCCCGATGGGCTCGGCCTTGGACAACCGGTTGACGTCGAAGCGCCACAGGTTCTCCCCGATCACCGTCACGAACTCGACGTCGTCGAGCCACACCAGGTGCGTGGTGCCTTTGAGCGCGTGGTCGGTGACCTCGAACCGCAATGTCGACACCCGCTCGACCTCGTCCAGGGACCGGGGGTCGTAGAAGAGCAGGTGCTGTCCCACGTTCCCCAGGAACCCGACCGTGCGCTGCGGCGAGAGGGACGTGGCATGACCGCCGGCGACGCCGTCGAAGTACGTCACCTTGTACGCGTGGTCGCCGGTCGCCGGGTCGTAGCGGAACAGGCACACCCCCGCGCGTCCCTCCAGCCCGTTCAGGCCGTTGCCGTCCAAGGCGATGTGGAACGCGTACGGGTACGAGCGCATCCACCGACCTCCCGGGACCGGTCAGATATCGGAACGTAGTCGAACAGTATCCCTGAGTAACCGAGAAGAACACCCCGTCATCTGCCGCACCGCGGGCATGCCACTCTCGGGGAAGCGGATTCCCCGTCGGGGATCACGGAGAGGGAGCGGGGTCATGGTCCCGTACGACGTCCCGGACCGCGAGCTCGTCGCGGCGCTGAAACGCGCGGGCGTGGCGGACGTGGACGGATCGGCACTGGCGCGCGACCTCTACTCCTCCGACGCGTCCCTGTACCGGGTCCGGCCGCGCGTGGTGGCCCGGCCGCGGCACCCCGACGAGATCGCGGCGGCGCTCGAGGTGGCGCGTACGCTCTCGGTCCCCCTGACGGTGCGCGGCGCCGGCACCTCCATCGCGGGCAATGCGGTAGGGCCGGGCATCGTGCTGGACTGCAGCCGCCATCTGGGCCGGATCCGCTCCGTGGATCCTGAGGCAGGCACCGCCACGGTCGAGCCGGGAGTCGTGCAGGCCGACCTGCAACGAGCCGTCGCTCCACTCGGGCTGCGGTTCGGACCCGACCCGAGCACGCACAACCGTGCCACGATCGGCGGGATGATCGGCAACAACGCCTGCGGTTCCCGGTCTTTGGCCTACGGTCGTACCTCGGACAACGTGGTGTCGCTGGAGGTTGTCACAGGTGAGGGTCGCTGCGTACGGCTCAGCGCCGACGCTGCTGACGATTTCGCGCCGCTTCGCCAGCTGGTGTCGGACCACCTCGGTGTCGTGAGAACCGAGTTCGGGCGCTTTCCCCGTCAGATATCCGGATACGGGCTGGAACACCTGTTGCCGGAGAACGGGTTCGACCTGGCTCGCGCATTCGTGGGGAGCGAGGGAACCTGGGGCATCGTTCGTTCCGCGACGGTGCGACTCGTCCAGGAGCCGGCGCACCACCTGTTGGTGGTCCTGGGTTTTCCTGGCATGGCCGAGGCGGCCGACGCCGTCGGCGAGGTGCTGGCGTGGCACCCGACCACCTGCGAGGGGATGGACGAGCGGATCCTGGACCGGATGCGAGAACGCTCGCCGGCAGCCGTACCGGACCTGCCCCGCGGCCGAGGTTGGCTGCTCGTCGAGCTGGTCGGCAACGACACCGACGAACTGGCGGACCGCGCTCGCCGACTCGTCGCTCTCGACATATGTCTCGACAGCGCAGTCGTGACGGATCCGGCGCACCAGCGTGCGATCTGGCGGATCCGTGAGGACGGCGCCGGTCTTGTCGCGCGGACGGCGGACGGGCGCCCGGCCTACGCCGGGTGGGAGGACGCTGCCGTACCCGTGCCACAGCTCGGTCGATACCTGCGCGAGTTCGACGAGCTGTGCGCCGCGCACGCCCTGTCCGGGGTCCCGTACGGCCATTTCGGCGACGGTTGCGTGCACGTACGCCTCGACCTGCCGCTGGGCAAGGGCCCGGACCGGGGACGGGCCGCGTTCCGCGCCTTCCTGGCTGACGCCGCCCGGCTGGTCGTGAGTCACGGCGGCTCGTTGTCCGGGGAGCACGGTGACGGCCGAGCTCGCAGCGAGCTGCTCGCCACGATGTACTCGCCGCAGGCAGTTGCGTTGATGGCTGCGGTCACACGGATCTTCGACCCCGAGCACTTGCTCAACCCGGGGGTTCTGGTCGATCCGGATGCCGCCGACGAGCTGCTCCGCACGACCACGATGCGCACCTCCCCGCTCCAGCTGACCCTGGGCCGAGGGCGCGACAGCGACCTCGTCACCGCGGCCCACCGCTGCACCGGCGTGGGCAAGTGCCGTGCCGCAACCGACGCCGGGGTCATGTGCCCCTCGTTCCTCGCGACCCGGGAGGAGAAGGACTCGACGCGCGGCCGGGCTCGTGCGCTGCAGGAGCTGCTGCAAGGGGATGGCGACGTGGACTGGCGGGCGCAGCCGGTCCACGCAGCGCTGGACCTGTGCCTTTCCTGCAAGGGCTGCGCCCGCGACTGTCCGACCGGCGTGGACATGGCAGCGATGAAGACGGAGGTCCTGCACCGGGCGTATCAGGGGCAGCGACGGCCGGTGTCGCACTACACCCTGGGCCGGCTGCCAGCCTGGAGCGACGCAGCAGCGCGGGCTCCTGAACTTACGAACCTGTTGCTGCGCAGCCCATTCGCCAGGTGGGGCGCAGCCATGACCGGTGTCGACAAACGCCGTCGGCTGCCGACCTTCGCCCGACGGACGTTCCAGCAGGTGTGGCACGGGCGACCACCTCGGGCCGGCTCGACACCGCCGGCAGCGCCGCACGGGACGGTCGCGCTGTGGGTGGACAGCTTCACCGACCACTTCGCCCCACAGGTCGCGGTCGCGGCGGCCCGGGTGCTCGAGGCCGCCGGCTATCGGGTCGACGTCGTCGGTGACGATGCCTGCTGCGGCCTGACCTGGCTCACAACCGGCCAGCTCGACCAGGCACGAGCCCGGATGACTCGTACCGTCGAGGTCCTGGGCCACCGCCTCGATGCGGGAGAACGTCTGGTGGCACTGGAACCGTCATGCCTGTCGGCGGTACGCGGCGACGGACCGGTGCTCGTCGGCACCCCCGCGGCCGACCGGGTGGCGCAGAACCTGCGGTCGCTGGCCGAGCTGCTGACTGCGACCCCCGGCTGGGAACCGCCGTCGCTGCAGGGGGTGGCGGTCGTAGCGCAGCCGCACTGCCACCAGTACGCCGTCGTGGGCTGGGACACCGATGCTGCCCTGCTGCGCAGAGCCGGCGCGGCGGTGGATCAGGTCTCGGGCTGTTGCGGTCTGGCCGGCAACTGGGGCGCCGAAAAGGGTCACCACGACGTCTCGATGGCGATCGCCGGACTGCAGCTCGTCCCGGCATTGGACCGGGCCCGGCCTGGGACGGTCGTCCTGGCCGACGGCTTCTCGTGTCGCACCCAGCTCGAGCAGCTCGGTCGGGGACCGGGCCACCATCTCGCGCAGCTGCTCGACCAGGCCGGTCGCACCTGCCCGGGTTGAGCGATCCGTTCGCGGCGTGACGCACAAGTATCGACCCTGCGTCGCGGCTCAACTGGCTGGCGATCCGAGCCGACACGATCAGTGGTGGTTCCTGCCCGCGACGTCGTCGGGTACGGCGGCGACCGACCGTGACCTGCCAGTCGAGTCAGTTCCAAGGAGCATCACCGTGACATCGCCGACCCCCGAGAACCCCACACCCGCGACCGGTGCCTCGGACGGACCCCTGCCCGCGGATGCGTCATCGGTCGAGGCGGGGCCGAAGGCCGAGTTCCCCCTTGGCGCCAGTGAGGTTCACGGTTCGGCAGGCGGGTCGAGCGAGGCCGCCGCGCTGATGCGTACCAACGGACGCAAGAAGAAGATCTGGGCCGGAGCCGGGGCGGGTGTCGCTGCCGTGACCGTCATCGGAGTGGTCGCCGGGTTCATGTTCATGGGTCGCCCCGACGTCACGCTTGCCCGAGCCTGGAGCGCCACCGCCGCCGCGGGAGGAATCGACGCGACTGCCTCCGTGCACATCACCGACGCCGGGTTCGCCGCTCTTGAATCGCAGTCGTCCGGCATCGACGAAGCCACGATCAAGGACGCGGCCAACAACTCGACGTTCCGACTGATCGCGACAAGCGTCGACCCCGCCGATCCCCAGTTCTCCATTTCGACCGCGTACAAGGGCACGGACCTGGCAGCGTTCACCGTCACCGGACGGACCGCATACCTGACGGCCGACTTCTCCGAGCTGGCACAGCTCGAGCCCAAGGAAGCCCCGGCCCTCGCGACGCTGACGAACATGATCGACTCCCCCGAGCTGGGCATCCCGTCCTCGGTCAAGTCCGTCCTCAGGGCCCTGCTCGACGGGAAGCCGGTCGCGCTCCCGTTCGGGCCTGACACCATGCTCGGGAAGGCCTACGACAGGGCGCTCGCCGATCCCGAGTTCGCTGACAGCATCGGAAAGCTGAGCAGCCCTGCCGCCGGTGCAGCCTGGACGAACCTTCTGGCGGCGGTGCCGGACGCGTTGAAGGCGAATGCAACGATCACGAGCGCCGGTACCGACAACGACGGCGACCACCTCCGTGTGAGCACTCCGTTGGCGGCCACCCTCAACTCGCTCAAGCCGCAGCTCGCCGCGTACTTTTCGGCGCTGGGGGCAACCTCGGCAGATGTCACTGAGGCAACGGACACCAGCAAGGTCACCGGCACGCTGGTCCTGGACGTATGGGTCAAGGACGGGAGGATCACCGCTGCTCAGATCGACCTCGGCAGTCTCATCGAGGCGAGCAGGCGCGCCGCAGGGGTCGGTGCACCGACGCTCACGATCCCAGCCGGTGCGGTCATGGTTCACGTCACGCTCACGTACCCGCCGACGATCACCGCACCCAGCGGGGCGACCGTGATCGATGACACCGTCATCAACGACGCCGCCGGATGGATGAAGATCACCGGCTCCCACCTGCTTCCTGGCCTCGGGTCCGGAGCAGCCGCCTTGGGGGGCTCGTCCACGTTCTGATCGACCCACTCCTCTGAGCGCGGCGCCACGAGGTTCCCCTCGGCCGGGTGATCGAATGCATGTGCACCGAGTGAGGTGTCAGGCTGCGGGTAGGGCACCGCACGACGGCGGGGCCACCAGCACTCCGATGTGTATGTGGAGGCCCCCATGACCGAACGAACCGGCCTCGCCCGGGAGCTCCGGACACCGCGTGCCGCGGCTGTGGCCGGCATCCTGTTCGCCGCCATGATGGCGACGATGATCCTTCTGGTTGGACCTAACGGCGCGACGATCGGCTCCGACAGCACGAGCTGGGTCACCACGGCCTCGACGCGTCAGTCGGTGTCCCTGGCACTGACGCTCGTCCCGTTCGCCGGAATCGCGTTCCTCTGGTTCATCGGGGTGATCCGTTCCCACCTCGGCGCGCGCGAGGACAAGTTCGTCTCAACGGTCTTCCTGGGTTCCGGGCTGCTGTTCGTGGCATGTCTGTTCAGCGCGGCAGCAGTGCGCGGGGTAGCACTGACCCTCTACCCCGTGACGGGTCCGGTGTCGGTCGACACCGTGCAGCTGATCGATGCCCTCGGAGCCAGCTTGCTCACCACCTTCGCCTCCCGGATGGCAGCGGTCTTCATCGCCTCGGTCACCACCATCGCTCACCGCACCAGGATCGTCCCTCCTTGGCTGACCGTCTGCGGCTATGCCTGCAGCCTCGCGCTCCTGGTGTCGCCACCCGGAGTGCCATTGGTGCTGTTGGTCTTCCCTGCATGGGTGCTTGTTCTCAGCATCCAGATCCTCGTCGTGACGATGCGACCCGATAGCCCCGGCGACCTCAACACCCCGCTGATCTGACCGCGACCCACCCTGGAAGGGGTGGGGTTCTCGATAGTCGAAATGCGTGCCGGCCGGGGTGGGTCAGGAACTCGGCAGGTACTTCGTCGTCATCACGTCCGAGGTGGGGATGGCGGCGGTGATGAGCTTGTTGGCCAGCATCCACTGACCGAACGTGTCCCACTGACTCGGCTCCATCGAGAGCACGGGCCCGGTCCCCTTCAGCAGCGGAATCGTGGTCTGGACCATCTTGGCCAGTGTTGCCGGGTCGTAACCTTTCGCCACGGTGGCCATGGCCGCCTCCGCATCCGCAGGTGATGCCTGGGCTGCTTGCACTCCCTTGGCCAGCGCGGACAGGAAATCTCGGACAACCTGCTGGTAGGCGGGGTCCGATGCCAACCGATCGGAGTTGGCGATCACGACAAGCTCGTCATAGTTCGGCACGCCGGCGTCGGTGACCGGCACCACGAGGGGATCGAGCCCCATCATCTGAAGCTGCACGGCCTCGATGTTGCGAAAGCCGCCGATCGTGGCGTCGACGTTGCCGGCCACCATGGCGGAGATGAGGCTGGTCCTGAGGTTGATCGTCTTCACGGTTGCCGGGTCGATGCCGTACTTGGTGTAGATCGCTTTGAGGAATGCCTGGTCCGAGGACAGCCCGGCGTCACCGATGATGTGGCCGCCGAGGTCCGAGATGGACTTCACCGGGCTGTCCTTGGTCGCCAGGACGGAGTTGAGGGCCGTTGGGATGAGGGCTCCGACCGCGGTGACCTTCAGCCCGGCCTGCCGCGACAGGAACGTCTCGGGTTCATAAGAGATCCCGAGCTCGAATTTGCCGGCGGACACCAGCTTCGGTGGGTCGGAGGGGTCCGACGGGGCCTGCAGCGTCACGTTGAGTCCGGCCGCAGCGAAGTACCCCTTGCTCTGCGCCAGGTACAGAGCAACATGATCAGGGTTGGGGAACCAGTCCAGGACCACTGTGATGTTGCGGAGCGCGGGGCTCGAGGAGCCTCCTGGGGCGGAGGAGGTGGTGGAGCTGCTCCCACAGGCGGCGAGCGCAGCAACAAGTGCTCCGGCACCGATGCCGGCTATCACAGTGCGTCGGGGAAGTTTGGAGATCACGACGCAGTCCCTTCGTGTGCCCAGGGCGCAAGCAGACGCTCCGTGCCGGAGACGACCAGGAAGAGCGCTATCGACATCAAGCTGAGAAGCAGGATGGCCGCGAACACCAACGAGGTCTGGAGCTGAGGAGTCGCCTGGATCATCACGTAGCCGAGTCCGTTCTCGGACCCACCGTACTCGCCGAACACCGCGCCGACCGAGGCGTAGGTCGCAGCGATCCGCAGTCCGGAGAACATCGACGGCAACGACGCCGGGAACTCGATCTTTCTGAAGGATCCCCACCGACTACCGTCAAGGGTGCGCATCATCCTGAGCAAGTCAGGATCGGTGGACGCGAACCCGTCGAGGGTGTTGACCACGATCGGGAAGAAGCAGACCAACGCGACGAGCAGCACCTTGGGTAGCAGCGTGTAGCCGAAGATGATCGCAAGGATCGGAGCGATGACGACGATGGGGACCGTCTGGGATCCGATGAGCAACGGGTAGACCACCCGCCTGGTCAAGGGCGACCAGTGCAGGATCGTCGCAATCCCGACACCAGCGACCACAGAGATCGCAAAGCCGATGATGACCTCGGCCATCGTCGTCCACAGCGCGCTGGCCAAGATGTCGGACCAGTCAGCAACGAGAGTGGCGAAGATCTCGCTGGGTGCGGGGACCACATAGTTGGGGACGTCGAAGACATTGATTGCGAGCTGCCACAGCAGGACCAGAGCTACGAGCAGGGCCGCCGTCGGCCAGTAGTGCCTGACAGCGGCGACCGCGCGGGTGGTCGGCGGAGTCTTCGCCGCCACGCCCTCGCCCCCGGGATCGTCGCTGGGCGGCCACCCAGCTGCCCCACGCGGCTCCTGTGCCGACATGGTCATGTCTCCAACGCCGTATGGACGGTTTCGCGAATCCTGATGAACTCCGGCATCGCGACCGCCTGCCGTCGGCTGGTGAAGGCCGGCAGCCGGCTGGGGATCCTCGCGATTACCCGTCCGGGCCGCGGGGACATCACGACAACCTCATCGGCGAGCAGCACCGCTTCCTCGACATCGTGGGTGACCATCACGACGGTTCGGGGTTCGGTATGGAGCGCCTCCAGCAGCCACATCTGGATGTCCCCGCGAGTCATGGAGTCGAGGGCACCGAAGGGCTCGTCCAGCAGCATGACCTCCTTGTCGGCCACCAACGTGCGCAGGAACGAGGCGCGCTGGCGCATGCCGCCGGAGAGCTGTATGGGTCGCTTGTCCTCGAACCCCTGCAGGCCGAAGCGCGTGAAGAGCGGCTCGACCTGCGTGCGAGCCTCTTTCTTGGAGACTCCCCGGTTCTCCAACGGCAGGCACACGTTGCCGATCACGGTGCGCCACGGCAGCAGCAGGTCTCGTTGCGGCATCCAAGCGCACTTCGCCAGGCGCTCCCGCGACGAGCGTGCGCCCAGGACGGTGATCGAGCCTTCGTCCGCGTCCTCGAGTCCGCTCACCACCGACAGGATCGTCGACTTTCCGCACCCGCTGGGGCCCACGATCGCGACTCGCCCGAACCTGGCGACGGACAGGTTCACCTCCTTCACGGCCACGACCAAGCCGTATTGGCGCCGGACACCTCGCAGCTCGACCCCGCTCCCGGGGTCAGGCAGGACGCCCGCGGCTCCGGTCGCCTGTGCTGGCACGGCCCTCCGTTCGTACCCCCGCCGCTGAGTTCGTCGCACAGCGGGCGAGGCGACTCGCGACCGTGCTCCATCGCTCAGCTACGGAGAGTTCAGCTTGAGTGGATGCTCCGGGACGCTAACACCGACAGGGACATGGCCGGTCCGAGCCAGGCTGGGACCGCCGGCCGCGTGCTGGGCCGGCACGGGTCAGCGTGGCATGGTGGTCTTGTTCCCGTCAGAACAGCACCTTGGTTGCCCACAACGGCGAAGGGGCAACCTCGGCGTCGGTTCGGCGACCGGCCATGAGCCTGGCGAAGTCGAGCGCGTCAAGAGCCAATGAAGGCGCGGTGGGCCCGGTAGCGAACGTCCCGCCGGCCGCGCCTGTCAGGACGAGGGTGACGGGCTGTCCGTGCCGTGAGGCCCAGTCGGCGACGATGTCGGCGACGACCGCTCCGTCCACCTGAGGGTCGATCGTGGGTGCCCTCCCGACGGCTCTGGCGATGTCGAGGCGGTGCGCCCAGACATCGCGTGTGAGCACCACGGCACACAGCTCCGCCATCGTCGTACGGCTCGGCATCCCGTCGTACCAGGACCCTTCCTCGTCGAGGTGGATCGGAGCCCATCCGATGAATCGGGCGCGGCGGGACCGTCCGGTGACCGCACGCGGGGCCAACTCCGCCAGACGCTGGAGCAGGGTCGCGTGGGAGCTCGTCCCCTGGTCGTTGATCTGCTTCTGGTTCATCCCGTCGAGGCCGCTGCCACCGAAGTCCTTGCGGTGTCGTGCCCCCCACAGGTACTGGCGCACGAAGGCAGGCATGGACGCGTGACCCTGGGCCGCTCCCACGAGGTGCGCGACCATGTCCCGCACTGTCCACCCCGTGCATTCGGTCGGCTTCTGCCAGTCGGCGTCGCTGAGCTCGGCAAGGTCGGCGAGAAGAGCTGCGTACGCGCCACGGGCCAGCCGATCGGCGGTCGGCCCTGGTGAGATGCGGTTGCGCCAAGCCGTGTCGAGGGGCTGCGCGGTCATGCGCTTCCCGCGCGCACTCGGGCCGCCTGCCTGGCTCGCGACGCTGTGTGCTGAAGGAACATCGCCACGACGTCCTCCACTCACCTCGACCCGGAACGTACCCGTGTGTGCTGCGGCCGAAGCCACGCTTCCCCACATGGCATTCGAGACACCCAATGATATTAGGAAACAAGGGATCGAACGCCAGGTCAACGGTTCCCCGGCTGGCGGCAGGTACCGATCGCCGGCCTGGCGGTCAGGCCTTGGCGTAGTTGCTGGCACCCCACCAGTCGACGACGACGACAGGCTCGTCGCCGATCACCCAGGCGTCGTGGCCCTGAGGCAGGGCGGTCACGTCACCGGACACGGCGTCGAACGTGGTTCCGTCCGACATCACGATCCGGAGCGTTCCGGCGACGTGGTACTGGAAGTGCGGCGCCTCGCACAGATCGGTCCCGGCCAGGGGCTTCACGTCCTGGGACCAACGCCAGCCCGGCTGCAGCGTGAGCCGACCGACCTCGGCGCCGCCGATCCGGAGCAGGTCGACCTGACCGTGCCCGAAGGTGCGGGTCTCGTCGGGTGCCCCGAAGCTCTTCTGCTCAGCGACATCATGGGTGGTCGACTCGTGGCGCGTTGACTCGTGAGCTGAGGTGGCCATCGGATTCTCCTTCGTCTCGACCCCGATCGGGGCGTGGCCCATCGTGCGCCGACTCGGTTGCAGCCCCCTTGCGCCGCCGCTCTGACGGCGTGCAAACGGTGAGATCGCTGATCGGTCCGGGTCGGGGCATGGCGCGCCCGCATCGATGGCGCTTTGATGGCACGCGTGCAGACCCTGGCGGTTCGGCTGCTCAACAGCGCGGGTCACCTGGACGTGGACGGCGTGGAGTCGGCGGCGTTGGGCAGCCGAAAGGCGCGTGCCCTGCTGTGGCTGCTCGCCCTCGGACGTGGGACCTTCGTCGCCCCCGACGTGATCGTGGAGTCGCTCTGGGGGGACGGCGTCCCAGCGCGACCTGCAGACCAGCTCGCGGTGCTCGTGAGCCGGTTGCGCGGAGTGCTGGGTCGCGATCGGATCCAGCACGGGGACGCCGGCTACGGGTTGCACTATGACTGGCTGGACGTCGATGAGGTCGAGGCACTGACCGGGGAGATCACGCGGCGGATGGCAGCGGCGAACCCTCCAGGAGCTGCGGCCGCGGCCCGCGTGTGCTTGGCCCTGCTCCGTCGCCCCCCGTCTTGTCCGGACGGGTCCGGGGAGTGGGCGGCCACCCAGGTGGTGGCGCTGGAGCGGTTGGTGGCCCGTGCGCGTCGGGTCTGCGCAGACGCGCTCCTGGCGTCCGGGGCCTGGCTGGACGCGGTCGACGTCGCGGCTGAGACCGTGGCGCAGGATCCGTACGACGAGCATGCGCTGCGCGTGGTCATGAGGGCCAACGCCGCCGGGGGGCGCACGGCAGCGGCACTGGCAAGCTATGCCGCAGCCAGCCAACGCTACGTGGCCGAGCTAGGGACCGATCCCTCAGCGGAGACCCAGACCCTGCACGCTGCGATCCTGCGCGGTGAGCCAGCGGTGTCAGGTTCATCCGCGGAAGGCGTCGGCGTCGCGCGGAGCACCCTGGTGGGACGGGCGCCGCAGCTCTCCCGGCTCGACGCGGCTGTCGAACGAGCCAGGGAGTGGACCGTCCAGGTCGTCGTCGTCGAGGGTGAGGCGGGCATCGGCAAGACCAGCCTGGCGCAGGACTGGACCTCCCGACGTCCGGACATCGACGTCGTGCTGTTCGGCCGGTGCGGGGAGCGCGGCCGGTCGGCGCCGCTCGACCCGCTGCTCGGAGTCCTTTCCGAGCATCTGCGCAGTGTCGGTGCCGATCGGACCGCCGAGATCCTCGCCGGGGATGCACCTCTGATCGCGCCGCTGCTCGGGCTCTCCTCGGCCTCAACGATGCCGCCGACCCTCGGCGACGGCATTGTCGGACCGACGTTGCTCTACGTTGCTCTCTCCGCGGTCATCGCCAGGATCACGCCCTCCGGGGTCCTCGTGCTCGTCCTTGACGACGCGCACCGCGCGGGTCCGGCACTCGCGGAATGGCTGCAGCTCATACGCAATCATCGAATTCGCCTCCTCGTCGTGGCGACCGTCCGTACCCCTGGGCAGGCACCGGTCCCGGCCACCGAGACGCTGCACCTCGTCCCTCTCGACCCCGACCAGACCCGCGAGCTGGTCGGGGACGATCGCGCGGACGCCCTATTCGCCCGGTCCGGCGGGCATCCCCTGTTCCTCAGCGAGCTGGCGCTGTCCACCGATGACGACCTGCCCGCGTCCCTCGTCGATGCCGTGTCGGCGCGCTGCGACTCGCTGGACCGCGCTGGTGAGACCTTGCGGAACGCCGCGGTCGTCGGCGACCGCGTCGACCCCGAGCTGCTTGCGTCGGTGTTGAATCGGCCGACGATCGAGATCCTCGACGATGCCGAGCTCGGTGTGAAGCACCAGCTCCTGGTCGATGACGACGGTGCCTTTCGGTTCCGGCATGCCCTTGTGCGGGAGGCGTTGTCCGCGACGGCAAGCGCTGGACGGGTCGCGTGGCTGCACCGTCAGGTCGCACGCGTCCTGGCGCGACGACCAGACGCCGATCCGATGGACGTCGGGGACCACGCGCGCCGCGGCGGCGACGTCGAGCTGGCCGCGAGCTCGTTGCGTGTGGCGGCGGCCCGGGCCGGCGAGCGGTTCGACCTTGTGACGGCAGAGGCCCTGCTCGACGACGCCGTCGCCCTGCACAGCGACCCGGTGACCTGGCTGGAACGGGCTCGCGTCCGGACCCGTCGCGGTGAGTACGCCGCCGCCTATCGCGACGTCGACCGCGCCGCCGCAACCGGTGCGAGCGCACTGGAGGTCGGGGCGTGGGCGTCGTACTTCGACCGCCGGTTCGCCCAGGCCGCCGCGTTCGCGGCCGACGGTGCCGCGATCGCCGACGACGACGCGGTACGGGCACGGTGCCTCGCCGTCGCGGGCCGCACACAGCACGCCGCAGGGGACCTCAAGGCCGCCGAAGGGCTGCTCCTGTCCGCGATCGAAGGCGCTCACGGGATCGACCGGTCGATCGCGAGCTCCTGGCTGGGCGTACTGCGATCGCACCAGAGCCGCCCAGCAGACGCCCTCGAGCTGCTGCGCCCTGTGACGCGGCCCGAGCTGCGCGCCGAGCACACCTCGGCGGTGCTCCACGCGCTGTTGTTCACCGGGCACGCACATGCACTGTCAGGGCGGCCGGCCGACGCGCTCGAGGCGCTCTCCCGCTATTCCGACGAGGTCGATCGCCGACACGTGGTGCGGTTCGAGGGTCGTGGAACCAACTTCACCGGATGGGTGGTGCGCAGCCTTGGCGCGTCGAGCGAGGGCGCCGAACTCCACGAGGATGCGCTGGAGGTCTCCTTGCGCAATGGCAGCCACGAGACACGGGTGGCAGCGCTGGAGGACCTGGCCGAGGTCCGGCTCGACACCGGCGACCCGCAAGCGGCCGATCGCCTGTTGGCCGACGCCCAGCGTTCCCTGCACGGCGATCTCGTCTTCGGCTGGCGGCTGGGGTTCAAGCTCGATCTGCTGCGGGCCCGGTCGGCACTCGCTCAAGGAGACCCTGCAGCGGCGATGGAGCGGGCCGCGTCGTTGGCCGCGCGTGCCGGCGAGCTCGGGGTCCCCCGCTACGCGAGCGTGGCCCGTCTGGTCGCGCACCGGGCCCAGGCTGCGCTCGGCGAGCCGGTCGATCTCGATGTCGTGGCAGGTGACCTGCGCGCGACGGCAGAGGCAGTCGCACTCGAGGCGTGGTGGTGGATCGGCGATTCTGCTGCCGTGCATGGGGTACCGGCCTGGGTCGATCTAGCCGCCAGCCACATGCTGACGCTGAGTGCCAACGCCGGCGAGCGTGGTGCCGCGCTGCGGCTGGCTGCCTCACCCCGGCTCGACGGGTGGAGGGCCGCGGCCGAACGCTGATCAGCGTAGGTCGGCTGCGCTGAGGACCACGAGTGGGACGATCAGCTTCGGTGAGCCGACCAGCGCCTCCTCGCACTGCCGACGCAGACCTTCGCGTCTGCTGACGGGCAAGGACGCGACGAACGGCGCGAGGTGGGCCATCCCCAAGCGCCACGACGCCAGCTCCGACGGAGAGTGCAGCCCAACCTCCACCGAGTGCGTGGCAACGGCGACTTGTCCAAAACCTGCTGCGACACCTAACGCCTCGAGTTTCATCGGATCATCGACCTCGGGCTCGACGTCGGACTTGAGCCGGGAGTACCACTCGGGGACCGTGAACCCGTAGCCGACCGCGATCTCATCGACGAGCGACTTGGCAGGGTGCGTCCACCCGCTCAGGAACGCGCTGGCGACGATCGCGCTGGCCACCCTGCGCACCTCCATCAGTGCCGCCAGCGGGTCCGGTAGATGCCCGAGGCAGCAGGCGGCTACCACCAGGTCGAACCCACCGTCGGCGAACGGGAGCCGCGACGCGTCGGCGACCACGGCCGAGCCCCACCCCGACCCGACGCGGAGCATCTCGGGGGCGACATCCACGCCGACCACCCAGCCGGCACCTGCTCGACGCGCCGCACGAGCGGCCGCCCCCGCCCCGGAACCGATGTCGAGGACACGCGCGCCCGGTACTCGCGTCGTGGCCGTGGCGAGCAGCAGGTCGGCCATCACGTCGTACGCCGAGGCCGGACCCTGAACCCAGGCAGTTGCCGACGCGTCGTACGCCTCCCGCATCCCGGGCAGGTACCTCGTCATCACGACCCCGTGTCACGCGCGCAGCAGCGGAGCGGCCTCGACCGCGCGCTCCTGCCACCACAGCAGCTCATCGTCCAGTCCCCCGAAGGCCTTCTCCCACCCGAAGTGCACAAGTCCGCCCAGCAGACTCAACGCGAGCTGGCGCTCCCACCAGGACTCGGTGTCGACGCCGTACGCCTCGAGCGAGGTGCGGAAGGCCGTGATCGACGCCTCCTTCGACTGCGGCAGCCGCCGGCAGTTGATCGCCAGATACCAAGCCAGGTCCGATGTCGCCGCGCCACGACCTGAGGTCTCCCAGTCGAAGACGACGGTACGTCGCTGGTCCGTGACACCGAGGTTGTCCAGCTTGAAGTTTCCGTGCAGCAACGTCTGCGGGGTCGTCCCGAGCGCGGTTATCAGTGCTGTGGGGTCGTGGGCCAGCGGAACCACCACGGCGGCCGCGATCGGGGCCACCTGCTCCAATAGGGGCCACCCCTGACCGACCAGCCGAGGGACCAGGTTGTCGGCGCCGAGGGCCGCCTCGGTCTGCGACATCGACGGCGACAGCTCCAGGTAGCGGCGGGTCGGCGACACGATGTCGATCATTGGCCCTGCCTCCCAGAACCTGTTGTGCAGTGCTGCCATGTGGTCCAGGAACTGCAGGTGGAGCTCCAAGGGAATCGGTTCGTCGGTGGCGGGCAGCAATGCTCCGGCGACATCACGCATGAGCAGTGCCGTCACATCAGGACCGCCCGGATATCGCGGACCGCGAGCGACACCGATGATCGGTTGGTCGAAGCACTCCGGCAATGCCTGCAACAGGCCGCGCTGCCACAGCAGGAGTGACGCGCCGCCCTCGACTCCCGCGGCACGCATCGTCCAGTCCCGAGTCATGTCGAGGTACTTCACGACGTGGTCGACGCCGTCGATCCGTACCCGCTCGAGGTCAGCCCCCGACTTCCCCAACCCACCGTCCATGGGCTCCCGCGAGGTCACTCCCGCCAGCAGTTCCTCGAGGGTGACCACCTCGGTGGTCGAGGTTGGTTCAGGCATGGGCGTGCGCATCCTCGACGTCTTGCGCGGCCTGCATCTCGGCGAGCAGAGACGCGGGCCAGCGACCTCCGCACAGCACCGTGTCGGAGGTGATGCGGTCGTCGGCGACGGTCAGGACGTGGATGTGATGGGCGGCGTGCGGGACTCCGTTCTCGACCCAGGTCAGCAGGTAGCGCACGACCTCACCGCCCTCGACAGAGAATCGGGACAGCTCCTCGAACCGGCCCGGGTCTGCGAACCATCTCGAGTACTCGTCCCGGATCGCGGCCGGACCTCGTCGCTGGAAGCGCCAGTCGGGCACCGTGGCGTCGAGCACCGCGTCGGCTGACCACACCGCACACGTCGGCATGGCACCAGCCTCGACCGCGTTCAGGAAGTCGTCAACGGCAGAGCCACCCATCGAAACTCACGTCCTTTCGGCAGGAGTCGTAACGTCGCGCTCCGCGACGACATGACTCAGGGTGCGAGGTCGAGGTTGCAGCCGAATTGCAGGTCGAAGCGCCCACAGCATCGTCACCCAGGTACGTGGCTCGCTGCGGGCTGGGCGGACTCCACACGTTCGATCATGGTCCAGCCGGTCCAACCACGTTCTTCGATCAGCCGGAGCAAGCGGGGTGCACAGGAGAAGGATTCCAGGAATGCCGAGTCGAGCAGTTCGATGAGGTCGTCGCCGAGCGGAGCCTCCTCGAGCACTTCGGTGGCCTCCTGGTCGCGCTTTGCCTCGGCTACCACTGCCTCGAGGAACGTGACCACCCGGTCGGCGACCTCGGGCAGTCGCGGATCGTCCGGTTCGCTGTCGACGATCTCGCCGAGGTCTCGGTACAGGTCGCGCCATTTGCCGTCCTCGATCTGAAGGCGCTTGAGCGCCATGAGGGCCGGCACCTGCTCGGGCACCTGGGCGGCGATCATGATCCAGCTGTCCCGCTCGACCTCTATCACCCGCTCCGGGATCCCCAGCTCGCGCATCCGGCCGAAATAGGCCACCGCTTCCGGCGGTAGGGCCAGGCTGTCCCCCGCCGCGAGCTGCGCGATCCGGTCGCGGTGGCGGCCCAGTTCCCGGATCTGTGAACGCAGCCGGCGGTCGATGTCGTGTACCGCTGCCGCGAACTGCTCGGGATCGGCCGCCAGCAGCTCCCGCACCCGTGACAGCGGGACCCCGGCATCGGCCAGGGTACGAATCCGGATCAGTGTGACGACGGCCTGTGCGTCGTAGCGCCGATAGCCGGAATAGTCACGTTCCGGCTCCGGCAGCAACCCCTTTGCGTGGTAGTGCCGGACCGTCCGCACCGTCACACCGGCGTGCGAGGCGAGCTGGCCGATGGTCAGCATCTCAGAGCCTCCTGTGCACGTCCTGGTTGAGTGTCGTGCGCAGTTTCCCCAAGTAGCTTTCATGAGGGTGCGCGCCGCGCAGGTGCTCGTCGCAGAATGCTGCCACGTCGTCGCCGGTGACCTCCAGAACGGCCTTGCCCTGCGCCGCAGCGGACTCGAACATCACGAGCAGCTCCTTGAGGATCTCGACGATGTCCATGCCGTCACCGGAGGTGAACCTCCACATGTACTTCTTGATCTCGTCGTACACGATCCGGTAGTCGCGAGGCAGCACCGCGGCGCGTGCCTCCATGCTCTTCCATTCCTTCTTGTCCCCGAGGAGCTTGGTCAACATGCTGCTCATCATTACTGTCCTTTCCTCTCGCTCAGGTCCGTTCGGTCGGGCGAGCGACGTCAGGCGATCTTGCGGTGATATTTGGTCATGGCCAGGGCGTATGCGACGAGCAGTATCGCGAGACACCAGGCCAGGGCGACCCATATGTCACTGCCGACCGGCTGCCCGGCGAACAGATCACGGATCGTGTTCACGATGGGGGTCACCGGCTGGTGCTCGGCGAAGGCGCGGACCGCACCAGGCATCGTGTTGGTGGGAACGAACGCCGAGCTGATGAACGGCAGGAAGATCAGGGGGTATGCGAACGCGCCCGCACCCTCGGCCGAGGACGCGCTGAGGCCAGCGAACACCGCGATCCAGGTCAGCCCGAGGGTGAACAGGACCAGGATCCCTGCGACCGCGAGCCACGCCCCGATCCCCGCTGCGGAACGGAAGCCGATCAGGACGGCGACGAGCACGACAACCACCAGCGCAACCAGATTAGCGGCCAGCGAGGTCAGCACGTGCGCCCACAGCACAGCAGGCCGCGCGATGGGCATCGACTGGAACCGTTCGAAGACGCCGCTGCTCATGTCCACGAACAATCGCAGCGCGGTGTACGAGACACCGGTGGCGACCGTGATCAGCAAGATGCCCGGCAACAGGTAGTCCACATACGATTCCGACCCGGTCTGGATGGCGCCACCGAACACGTACACGAACAGCAGCAAGAACGCGATCGGCATGATCACGGTGGTGATGATCGTGTCGACGCTACGCGTGACGTGACGCAAGGAGCGTCCTGTGAGTGCGGCGGTGTCACCGACCAGCTGTGTACTCATCGCGTCTCCCCTGACCTGTCCGCACCGACAACGGCGAAGAACACGTCCTCGAGCGTGGGCTGCTTCTCGACGTACTCGACCCTTGCCGGCGGCAGCATGGCCTTCAGCTCTGCCAACGTGCCGCTCACGATGATCCGACCCTGATGAAGGATCGCGATCCGGTCGGCGAGCTGCTCGGCCTCCTCGAGGTACTGGGTGGTCAGCAGCACGCTCGTGCCCTGCCCGGCGAGCGCCTTGACGGTCTGCCACACCTCGATGCGCGCCTGGGGGTCGAGCCCGGTCGTCGGCTCGTCGAGAAAGATCACCGGTGGGTCGCCGATCAGGCTCATGGCGATGTCGAGGCGGCGTCGCATCCCGCCGGAGTACGTCGCCACCCGGCGCGCTGCCGCGTCGGTCAGCGAGAACCGCTCGAGCAGCTCGTCCGCGACAAGGCCCGAGCTCTTGATGTGTCGCAGGCGTGCGATCAGTACGAGGTTCTCCCGACCGGTCAGGATCTCGTCGACGGCGGCGAACTGTCCGGTCAGGCTGATGCGCTCGCGCACCTTCGCCGGAGATTCGGTCAGGTCGTAGCCCGCGACCTGGACCGCCCCCGAGTCGGCCTTCAGCAGCGTGGCCAGGATCTTCACGATCGTTGTCTTGCCAGCACCGTTGGAGCCGAGCAGGGCCAGGATCGAGCCCTGCGTCACCGTGAGGTCGACTCCGCGCAGCACCGCCTGGTCACCGTAGGACTTCGTCAGCCCCGACACCGAAATTGCATTGGTCGTTGTCATGCGATCAAGGATGCAACCCTGACCCTAGGTCAGGGTCAAGCCCAGGTCTGCGCGGCCCGACCCCGCTCGGCCTCCGAACGCGTCCGTCCCACGCTTCGGCGAAGTACGGACCTGTCGAGCGTGTCCGATGGACGCAGCCGTACACCGGGACCGCCGCCGGCCTCACCGGGCCGGGATCCGTCGCCACCCGCTGATCAGGTCTCGGTAGGCTCCGCTCCATCGCGCAGCACACGACCCGGAGGCCATCATGACCCAGACCCTGACGAGTTCCGTGACACCGGTCACCTGGCCCACGCACGACCCTGCCACCTGGCGCAGCGTCCCGACCTCGTCGGCGCCGATCGACGCCACGCGAGTGGCGTCGCTGCTGGCCGCGGAGTGGGAGCGGTTCGAGGCGCAGACGCCTGGTTCGGCCGCGCACCACGCCCGAGCGCTGGGTCCGCTACCGCTCGGTGTGCAGTCGTCCTTCCAGCACTGGGACCCCTATCCGGTGGCGATCCGCTCCGGAAGCGGTGCCTGGCTCACCGACGTCGACGGCCGACGTGTTCTCGACCTCTCCATGGGCTTCGGCGCCATGCTGGCCGGGCACCTGAACCCGGCAGTCATCGCAGCCGTCTCGCGCGCGCTCGAGACCGGCACGCTGTTCGTCACGCCGGTGCCCATGGCCACCGAGGCCGCCGAGCGCTTCCAACGCCGCTTCTCCCTCGACAAGATTCGATTCGCGAACTCGGGCACCGAGGCCACGATGTACGCCCTGCGGACCGCCAGGGCCTTCACCCACCGCAAGGCCATCATCAAGATCGAGGGCGGCTACCACGGTGGCTACGACGCACTCCAGGTCTCGGTCAAGCCCGACGTCGCCGAGGCCGGTCCCGAGGACGCGCCGACCCCGGTCACGCCCTTCGAGGTCGAGGCCGGGACGGTGCACGTCGTTCCCTACAACAACCTCGTGCGCCTCGAGCAGATCCTCGACCAGCACGGCGCCGACGTCGCGTGCGTCTTCATGGAGCCGGTGCTGGAGAACATCGGCATCGTCGTCCCGGACAAGGGCTACCTCGCTGGGGTACGGGCCCTCTGCGACGCGCACGGCGCGCTGCTCGTGTTCGACGAGGTGAAGACCGGTCTCACCGCCGGCCCGGCCGGAGCCTCGCAACGGCTCGGCATCACGCCCGACCTCGTCGCGCTCGCAAAGAGCATCGGGGGCGGCCTGCCGCTGGCTGCCTTCGGCGGTCGCGCCGAGGTCATGGAGTGCATCACCGACGGTCGGATGCCGCACTTCGGTACCTACAACGGCAACCCCCTCGTCGCCGCTGCGGCGGTGGCGATCGACGAGATCGCGACTGCGGAAGCGCTCGGCGCAGCGGAGGCGCGCAACATAGCCGCGCTTACGGCGATGGACGCGATCATCACCGACCACGCGCTACCGGCCCACACGATCGGCTTCGGCGTGAAGGGCGCAGTCACCTGGTCGGCGTCGCCGGTGCGCAACTACCGCGACTACAAGCGGACCGACTTCGGCACCGCCGAGCTCTCCTGGCTGTGGGGCGTCAACCGCGGCATCCTGACGCCGCCTGGGCTCGACGAGCAGTGGTTGGTGTCGTTGGCGCACACCGCCGAGGACATGGGCCTGCTCGTCGAGGAGTTCCGCGAGCTGGCGGCGGCGCTCCGGGCCTGATCGGCGGCGAGCGCCCCACGACCGCGGTGAGTGTCTTGACTCGCACCGGAGCGATGCCTCAAACGCGGGGCGATCAAGATCGACAGAGTGTTCGGGAGCACCTGGTCCGACTTGCGGCGCGGTGGTGCTGCGTCCAAGCCGGTGAGGAACGTCTGGACGAACACGTCCTGCCCGTAGAACAGGTTCCGGCCCACGGCCCGGACTCCCCGCGTGGCGGGGCCGAGAACCTGGCGCTGGAGTTCGTCGACCGCGGCGTGCACGGTGTGAGCCTGCGCTTTGCGCCTACCGTTCACGGCGCCGGCGATCAAGGGTTCATCGCGGCCATCGCCGCAATCGCCCGCCGGACGGGCGTCTCCGGCTACCCCGGTGACGGGACCAACCGGTGGGCCGCCGTACACCGATCCGACGCCGCCCACCTCGTCGCGCTCAGCCTCGAGAAGGCCCCTGCCGGCGCCCGCGTGCACGCCGTCGCCGAAAAGGGCGTCCCCACCCGCGAGATCGCGGAGGCGATCGGCCGTACGTTCGACCTGCCCGTCACCTCGATCGCTGCCGACGACGTCCCGGACCACTTCGGGTGGATCGGCGCCTTCTTCGCCATGGACCTCACTGCGACCAGCGCTGTGACACAGGAACTCCTAGGCTGGACGCCCGCGGGACCAACCCTCATCGAAGACCTCGACACCGGCGCGTACTCGGCGCACTGACTGGATCGACGGCCACTACGGTGACCGCGAGAACCCAAAGAACGCTCCGCGAGTCTCCGCCGCCGCGAGCCGGTTCTTCATCGCTGACGATCAAGGCCATCTCGTTTGATGCATCCTTGCGGACGGTGCCCCCTTGGGGTCGACCGTGCCTACGTCGGTTCCCGGGTTCGGTGTCGCGGCGATCCCCTCGTACTACTGTGTTATGAGATCAGATCCGGTGCCAGGTGAGGGGCGTTTCATGCCTAAGTCGCGTGTTGTCAGGACTGCCGAAGAATTGCAGGCCGCTGTTGCGGATGGCGTGCGGGATATCGAGGTCTCCGGAACGATCACGGGTGCGCCCCGTGTCGTCCTGGCGCCTGAGGTCAGTCTGCGGGGTGGTCGGCTGGAGTTCGGGTCCAAGGGGGTCTTGCTCACCAGGGACAACACCGTGGAGGACATCGAGGTGGTGGTTCCGGAGCACGAGGTAGCGATCTACGCCGACACCACCCAGACCGTTTGGGGCACGCTCACCTTGCGCGGTGTGACGACGGTGGGGCAGGTGGCCATCATCGCGCTAGACGCAGTCCGATCCGGGCACGTCGCGATCGACGGGCTCATGGTCCAGGCGGCCGACCTCCGCGGCC
Source organism: Acidobacteriota bacterium (assembly GCA_025449595.1). Lineage (GTDB taxonomy): Bacteria > Actinomycetota > Actinomycetes > S36-B12 > CAIYMF01 > JAFIHG01. The sequence goes on from JANWJC010000001.1 coordinate 23,061, forward strand.
GTGTCGATCGTCCGCGAGGGTTCGGCGTCGAGGCGATGCAGGGTGGGCTGACCGTCTGGAACCGTCAGGCCGATGCCTCGGTTCAGATCACTGCCGAGATCAAGAACGTGGCTGCGGGGTCGGCGCGGACGCCGGTGCGTGGCAGCGGCGTCTTCGTCGGCGGTCACGGGACCGACGACGGCAAGGCCTCCGGCGGCACCCTGAAGGTGACGACTTTGACAACCGGTGAGATTCACACCGATGGCGGAATCTCCGAGGGCACAGCGGATCTCATCAGTGGTGGTGTCTTCGTGATCAGCGGTGCGATTGTGGAGAACGTGACCAACCATGGGTCGGTGACCACGCTCGGGCAGAACGACATGGTGCTCGACAACTGGGGCAACGTGCAGACATGGACAGCCCATCAGCCGATCACCTCTCGCGGGCCCAGCGGTATCGGGTTCGTCAACTTCAGCGATATCGGCACACTGGTGGTGCAGGCACCGATCCAGACCTACGGGAAGGGTGCTCGCGGGTTCAATCTGTACGACGGGTCACTCGGTGAGGCGAGCTTCGAGTCCATCAAGACGCACGGCGATGGCTCGATCGGCGTGCAGCTGTCCAGACCGCTACCCAGGCTCACCATCAGGAAGGACCTGTCGACCGAGGGCGGGGAAGGTCTGAGCCTGGTCAAGGGTGTGCAGATGACGCTCAGGGCGATCGCGCTGAGCATCAAGCCCGGCGGCGCCCTCGGTGAGCTGCACGTCGGTGGTGCGATCAGCACCTCTGGAGACGGCGTCGTGTCAGTCGAGCTCGAGGACAGGGTCGGCAGCTGGGACGTGCCCGGCGGGATCCATGCCACCGGAAGCGGTTCCGACGGCGTGCACTGCACCGGGGACGGCTCCGCTCCCACCGGTGTCATCGTGACAGCCGGGCAAGGCGACGACATCGTCGAGGTCCCGCCCGCCGCATAGCACCCTCATCCCACCGACGATGCTCGATCGCCGCTTCGCGCTCGCTTTCAGGGCGGGGTGATCGTCGGCAGCCGGCCGTCGTGGGCGTGCTCGAGCACGTTCGTGAGGTCGGCTCGCATCGCCTCGACCGCGCCCTCATCGAGAAGTGCGGCCCAGTCGGACTCCAGCTCGGCGTAGATCTGCTCGACCGCGGTCAGCAGGGCGTGACCTCGGTCGGTGAGCACGACCCGCTTGGCTCTCTCGTCGTCGGGGTCGGGTTCCCGGGCGAGGTAGCCGGCGTCGCGCATTCCGTCGACGAGCTTGGACGCGGCCTGCTTGGACACCCCGAGCAGGGCGGCGATGTCGGTGCCACGAATCCCGCCGTCCCGCGCCGCCAGCAGCACGAACCCGTAGCTGACCCGTACGCCCGTCCAGCCACGTTCGGCCAGCCGCTCGTGCAGCCCGGCGATCATCATCCGGTAGGCGATCGCGAAGAGCCGGGCCAGCGGAACGCCGTTCGAGGAGACGGTCACTGGGCCCAGGGTGGGGTGAAGGGCGCCTCCCCGGCGAGCTGTGCCTGCCCGCCGACCGGCAGCACGCACAGCGCCCGCATCGGTTCCGCGCCGGCCGCGGTCAGTTCGAAGAGCACACCGGCGGGCACGACGATCGCGTCGCCGGTCGCCGCCACCGCGTGCTGGTCGTCGATCCGGACCCGGGCCGAACCGGCGAGCACCACGAACACTTCCTCGCGGGTGAGCCGGTGCGGTTCGGCTGGTGCATCAGGGGACACCTCCACCAGCCACACGCTGCTGTCCGTGCTGCCCCTGCTGGGCGTGACCAACGACGTGAACCGGGCCGTCCCGATGTCGTGGGTGGGTGCCAACGGCGCGGCGATGACAGGCATGACGCCTCCTTGAACAGGGTTGGTCAATCAGGTTGACTTCCATACTGTGACCCGCCGAACACACAGAAGTCAACCTGGTTGACCAACTTGATTGTTGATCACGCACGCGCCCGGACCGGGGGGCCGACGCCAGGCTGCCGTCTTCGACAAGGCCGTCAGGGGCGCCGGCGACGCGCCACGACGCTGGACCCGTCCGAACGAGGATCGCTGGCGGCATCCAGGACACCGTCGCTGCTGACGGACACCAGCTGTGCGTGCCCGGCCACCTCGTCGCGGTCCGGGAGGGCGATGACCGGCAGGCCGTGACCGGCAAGCACCGCCGGGGCCCGGCCCAGGCCCGGCTCGACATGAGCGGTGTTCTCGGGCTGGTCGACCTCCATGCCACCGATGATGAGGCGCGGCGCCTCGATCGCCTGCGAGGCGCTCGCACCGCGGGCCGCTCGTAGCAGGACCTGGGTGAGGATCTGGGGCTGAGCCCTGCCCCCCATCGTTCCCATCACCCAGCTCAGCCGATCTCCGCGCGTGACCATCGCCGGCATCAGGGTATGGGCCGGTCGCTTGCCGGGTGCCAGCACGTTCGCGGACCGCGCATCGAGACTGAAGAACGAGCCACGGTTCTGCAGCACGATCCCCGTCGACAGCTCGAGGATGCCGGAGCCGAACGACTCGAACAGGCTCTGGATCAGTGACACCGCCCACCCATCGCTGTCCGCAGCGACGACCGCGACCGTGTCTCCGCCCGGTCTTTGCCGTACTGCGACCGGCGACCCCGCACTGCCATCGCGGCTGCGGTCGGCGACGCGTTCGGCGACACGGTGCACGTAAGGGTCTGCCAGTACCTCATCGATCGATGCCGTGCCGAGTGCTGGGTCCGTCAACAGCCGACTACGGTCGAGGTTCGCCTGCTCGAAGATGGCTGCGAGGACGTACGCGTCCTCACCGAACAGGTCCATCCCAGGCGGCAGGGCGCAGATGATGGCGAGGATCTCCAGCAGCATGAATCCCTGGCTGTTCGGGGGACAGGTCCAGACTCGCATCTCCCCGTACGGAGCCGACAACGGCGCGTCGGCATGCGCGGTGAAAGCGGCGAGGTCCTCTGTCGTCAGAACCGATCCCAGCTCCTGTAGACCGGCGATCAGCTGGTCGCCGACCCGACCGCCATAGAGGCAGCCGGGCCCTTCCCTGGCGAGCAGCCGAAGCGTTGAACCGAGCGTCGGGTTGCGCAGCAGGTCACCGACCCCCAGCGCGCGACCGCCTGAGTGGAACACCGCCCTCATCCCGGCGTCGCCATCGATGAGGGCCGGGTGGTCCCGTACTGCGGCGGCCACCGACGACGCCACCGGGACTCCGTCCTCGGCGTGCCGGACGGCTGCGGTGAACGCGTCCGCCCAGGGCAGTCGGGCCCCCAGACCATGGACGGCACCGAGGCCGGCGACAGCGCCCGGGACCGTGACGGTGTCCACGCCCCTGACCGGCATGCGGCCGGCGTACCGCTCCCTGACGGCGGCGACGTCCGTGCCACGAGCTGCTGGCCCGCTCGCGTTGATGCTGGTGATGTGTCCGCTCGGATCCCGGACCAGCGCGAACAGGTCCCCGCCGATCGAGGTGTTGTGCGGATACACGACTGTGAGGACCGCCGCCGCCGCCAGCGCCGCATCCAGGGCGTTGCCGCCCGCCGCGATGGCCGCCTCACCCGCGGCCGTGCCCAGCGAGTGCGGACACGCCAGAGCACTCGAGTAGTCGCTCGCGTTCTGAGGCGTCACGGTGGTCCTCGTCGACGTCCACGTCGAGGTGCGGTAGTGATGGTCGTGCACCCGGCGATGGGCGCGCTTCACCGTACCGTCCACCGTGATCCAGGACGTCCGCCAGTCCCCCGGCGGCCGACGCGCTGAACATCCACCGCACGACGCTGCACTACCGGCTCGACCGGATCCTGGCGCTGTGGCTCGCGGCGTACCGGCGCGCCTCGTCTGATCCGACGTATGTAGGAACCGCACCCCCGAAGTTCCGCCGCAACGCCGATGTGTCGCCCGCTCCGCGTCCCTAGCGTGGACGCACCGGAAGCAGGAGGACTGGCATGAGGACTGACGTCGCGGTCATCGGCGGTGGCGCGATCGGTGCCGCCGTCGCGTACTACCTGCGGCTGTTGGACCC
>JANWJC010000002.1 GCA_025449595.1 Acidobacteriota bacterium
GTGGCTGCGACGCCGACGTGCGCCTGGTGTTGATCGATGGGCAGTTCCGGGACCCGCAGACCGGGGAGCTCGTGGACCCGGCCATCGCGGGGTTGTTGATCGCCGGGGCGGGGGTGTTGGACTACGGCCGCGCCCACCGGACCGTGCCGATGCGGTTGCGACGGGCCCTGGGCGTCCGGGACCGCGGGTGTGCGTTCCCCGGGTGCCATCGCCCGCCGCAGCACACCCAGGCCCACCACGTCCGGCACTGGATTGATGGTGGGAAGACTTCCCTTGACAACACAGTGTTGCTTTGCTCCCGCCATCATCATGTTGTGCACGAGGGTGGTTGGCGGATCACGCCGCGGGCGGGGTTGAACTACACCCAACCCGGGTATTGGGAATTCTCGCCACCGGACCGACAACCCCTGCCCTGAGGAAGGGTCCGCGCGCCACGGCCGAACCAGGCCACCGAGATCGCACCTATCAACCACGGTGTGCGCTGGCGCGCGTTCGTCCAACTTTCTTCCCCCACCGTGGCCCTGCCGTAGGCCCGGTCGAATCCGGCCAAGAGCTGGTCGAGCCCGGGGCTCAGACGGGGTCCGGCTCCAGGGCGCCGACGAACAGGGCGTTGTAGAGCGTGAAGTACGCGCCCTGGCGGGCCAGCAGCTGCGCGTGCGTGCCCTGCTCGACGATCGCCCCGTTCTCCATCACCAGGATGAGGTCGGCGTCGCGGATCGTGGAGAGCCGGTGGGCGATGATGAAGCTGGTCCGGTCCGAGCGCAGGGCTGCCATCGCCTTCTGCACCAACACCTCTGTGCGGGTGTCGACCGAGCTGGTCGCCTCGTCCAGGATCAGCAGGGACGGCGCTGCGAGGAAGGCGCGCGCGATCGTGATGAGCTGGCGCTCACCGGCGCTGATGTTGCTGCCCTCGTCGTCGATGAGGGTGTCGTAGCCATCAGGCAGGGAGTGGACGAACCGGTCGACGTACGTCGCCGTCGCGGCCGCGACGACCTCGTCGTCGGAGGCATCGGGACGGCCGTACCGGATGTTCTCGCGGATGGTGCCGCCGAAGAGCCAGGTGTCCTGCAGCACCATCCCGATCTCGGCGCGCAGATCGTCGCGGGTCATCGTCGAGATGTCGACCCCGTCCAGCGAGATGCGGCCGGAGTCGAGGTCGTAGAAGCGCATCATCAGGTTCACGAGCGTGGTCTTGCCGGCGCCGGTGGGACCCACGATCGCGACGGTCTGCCCTGGCTCCGCGACGAGCGAGAGGTCATTGATGAGCGGCACGTCCGCGGCGTAGCGGAACGAGACCTCCTCGAACGCGACCCGCCCGTGGCGGTCACCGAGAGGCTGCGGGTGCTCGGGATCCGGGGACTGCTCGTCGGCGTCGAGCAGCTCGAACACCCGCTCGGCGGAAGCGACTCCGGACTGCAGCAGGTTGGACATCGAGGCCACCTGGGTCAGGGGCTGGCTGAACTGGCGGGAGTACTGGATGAACGCCTGCACGTCGCCGAGGGAGATGGACCCGGTGGCGACCTTCAGACCACCGATCACGGCTACGAACACGTAGTTGAGGTTCCCGATGAACATGACCGCCGGCATGATGATCCCGGACAGGAACTGGGCCCCGAAGCTGGCACGGAACAGCTTCTCGTTCCGCTCGTCGAACTGCTCCTCCGCTTCCTGCTGGTGACCGAAGACCTTTACCAGCGCGTGCCCGGTGTACGTCTCCTCGATGTGGGCGTTCAACGCTCCGGTGATCCCCCACTGTTGCACGAAAAGGGGCTGCGAACGCTTGGCGACCAGCCGGGTCACGATGATCGACAGCGGCACGGACACGAGGGCCACGAGCGCGAGCAGTGGGGAGATCCACAGCATCATGGACAGGACGCCGACGAGGGTGAACAGCGAGTTCAGCAGCTGGCTCATGGTCTGCTGCATGGTCTGCTGGATGTTGTCGATGTCGTTGGTGACCCGGCTGAGCAGCTCACCGCGCGGGGTCTTGTCGAAGTAGCTCAGTGGCAGGGCATGCAGCTTCTCCTCGACGTCGGCGCGCAGCCGCAGCACCGTGCGCTGCACGACGCCGTTGAGGACCAAGCCCTGCGCCAACATCATCAACGAGGACGCGACGTAGAGGACCAGGACGAACAGCAGCACGTTGCGCAGCGCCGCGAAGTCGATGCCCTGGCCAGGCACCAGGTTGATGCCGGAGAGCAGCCCGGCGTAGGCGCCGTGCCCGGAGGCCTGCGCCGCTGCGATCGCCTGCTCCTTGGTGATGCCACTGGGCAGCTGGCGACCGATGACACCGGCAAAGATGAGGTTCGTCGCGTTCCCGAGGATCTTCGGCCCGATGACGCTCAACGAGACTCCGACGGCGGAAAGCAGCAGCACGACGATCGTCAGCGCACGCTCGGGAGCGAGCCGGCCGACGAGCCGGCGGGCCGAGGGCCAGAAGTCCATGGACTTCTCGGTCGGCATGCCGGCGCTCATCATGCGGCCGGGGCCCCCCCGCATCGGTCCCGCCGCATTCTGTCGGGCGGCAGTCTGCTGGCTCACGCGGCCACCTCCGCCGGCAGCTGCGAGGACACGATCTCCTCGTACGTCGGACAGGTCTGGAGCAGCTCGTCGTGAGTGCCCACCCCCACCAGCTCCCCGTCGTCGAGGACGAGGATCTGGTCCGCCTCGATGATCGTGGACACCCGTTGCGCGACGACCAGGACCGTGGACTGCGAGGTGATCGGTCGCAGCGCAGCGCGCAACCGGGCATCGGTCGAGAGGTCCAGCGCAGAGAACGAGTCGTCGAACAGGTAGATCTCAGGACGTCGTACGACCGCTCGGGCTATCGCCAGCCGTTGTCGCTGGCCGCCGGAGAAGTTCGTGCCGCCCTGGGCTACCGGTGCCTGCAGGCCTTCGGAGAGCGCGGCGACGAAATCATCGGCCTGCGCGATCCGGAGCGCGTCCCAAAGCTCTTCCTCGGTAGCGGTGGGCTTGCCGTACCGCAGGTTGCTCTCGATCGTGCCGGTGAACAGGTACGCCCGTTGTGGCACCAGCCCGATCCGAGAGTGCAGGACGTCGGGGTGCAGCTCACGTACGTCGACGCCGTCCACGATGACGGCGCCGCTGGACGCGTCGAAGAGCCGGGGGAGCAACGACAGCAACGTGGTCTTGCCCGCCCCCGTGCTACCGATGATCGCAGTCGTCTGGCCGGGACTGGCCTGGAACGAGATGTCTCGCAGCACCGGGGTCTCCGCACCCGGGTAGCTGAACGAGACCCCACGCAGCTCGACGCTTCCGCTGAGCACGATGTCGGTGATGGGGTTCGGCGAAGTCACCACGGAGGACGGCGTCTCGAGCACCTCGGTCAGTCGCTCGGCGCACACGGTCGCCCGCGGCACCATGACGAGCATGAACGTCGCCATCATGATCGACATCAGGATCTGCATGAGGTAGCTCAGGAACGCCGTCAGCGAACCGATCTGCATGTCGCCCTCGGAGATCCGGTTGGCACCGAACCACAGCACGCCGACGCTCGTGACGTTGAACACGAGCATCACGGTCGGGAACATGAAGGCCATGAGCCGTCCGACCCGCAGCCCGGTGTCGGTGAGCTCCTCGTTCGCCACGCGATACCGGTTGCGCTCGAAGGGTTCCCGTACGAACGCGCGGACGACCCTGATGCCGGAGATCTGCTCGCGCAGCACCCGGTTCACCACGTCGATGCGCTTCTGCATCAGCCGGAACTGCGGAACCATGCGCGAGATGATCACGGCGATGGCAGCGACGAGCACTGTGACACTTACGACGATCAACCACGCCAGACCGACGTCCTGGCGCAGCGCCATGATGATGCCACCCACGCACATGATCGGGGCCGACACCATCAGGGTGCAGGTGAGCAGGACCAACATCTGGACCTGCTGGACGTCGTTCGTGGTGCGCGTGATCAGGGATGGGGCGCCGAGCTGGTTCATCTCGCGGGCGGAGAACATCCCGACCCGGTGGAACACCGCGGCGCGTGAGTCGCGTCCGAAGCTCATCGCGACCCTCGCACCGAACCACACCGCCGCGATGGAGCAGCTGATCTGGACGAAGGTGATCGCGAGCATGATGGCACCGACCTGCACGATGTAGCCGGTGTCGGCCTTCGCGACCCCGTTGTCGATGATGTCGGCGTTCAGGCTGGGCAGGTACAGCGCCGCGAGCGTGCTGAAGAACTGCAGCACGACGACGGCCAGCAACGGGCGGCCATACGGGCGCAGGTAGATGCGCAGCAACGAGATCAACAAGGAGCGTCTCCCAGGGCGGAGGTGGTGCTCGCGCCGACGAGGTCGCGGGCATGGGGGTGCGTGATGCCGTTCAGCAGGACGTCGGCGATCAGGTCCGCCGGCAGCGGGTTGTGGTCGGTGATCGCGGGGTGGCTCGCGGCGAACGTGAAGAGGCGGATCAGCGAGGCGGTCTGCTCCGGGGGGTAACGCAGCCGGCCCGCGTCCGGAGCCAGCGCGGCGGAGATCACGGCCAGCAGCTCCTGCTGCTGCGGCCCGTACCGGTGCCTGGGCTTGTGCTGGCAGTTCTCCTGCTCGTGATCCGTCGGCTCGGGAGGGTGGCGCATCCCGAGGGTCGTCATGAGCTCGAACACCCCGGTGAGCCGGCGCCGGAGCACCTCCACGATGCTCACCAGCCGCTGATGCAGGTCGCCGGCCGGATCGATGGCGCGTAGCGCCGCCAGGACGCGCTCGGGCCGTAGCTCGAGCTCGACGACGGCTGCGATGATGGCGTCCTTGTCGGGGAAGACGTGGAACAACGTCCCCTCGGACACCCCGGCAGCGGCCGCGATCTCCTTCGTGGTGACGGCGCGACCCTGCTGTCGTACCAACGGGACTGCGGCGCGCGCGATGCCGTCGCGCCGCTGGTCCGCGGGCAGCGGTCGTGCTCGGTTCTTCGTCGTCACCGGGCTACGGTAATTGAGTGATCACTCAATGGCAAGCCGGTATCGCCGTGAGCGGAGTGCCGCTGCTCGCGTCGTGCCGGGCAGCCTGCGATCACCTCGCGAGCGTGGCTCGCAACCAGTCCAGCTGGGCGCGCTGCTGCTCGGCGCCGCCGCCCTCGTGGCCGTTGAACGGGTAGACGCGGATCTGCTTTCGCCCGGCCCAGGCGTTGTGTGCCGCGTACACCGTCGACGGTGGGCAGGTGTCGTCCATCAGGGCCACCGAGAAAAGCGCAGGGATGCCCCGCGCCCGGGTTGCCATCACGGCGCCGTCGAAGTACGACAGGGTCCGATACACCGTCTCGACCTGGTCCCGGTGCACGCGCAGGTAGGTCACGATCTCGGCGTACGGCTCGGTGTCGACGAGCGTCGTGGCGCGCGGGAAGTCGCACAGGAACGGCACATCGGGCATGGCGGCGCTGATGTCATCGCTCAGCGCCGCTGCGGCAAGCACGATCCCTCCGCCCTGGCTGGCGCCGGTCAGCACCACGGTCGTCGGGTCGATGGCTTCGTGGCTGCGTACCGCATCCACCGCCATGACGGCATCGGTGAAAACCCTGCGGTAGTAGTAGCTCTGCGGGTCAGTGATGCCGCGGGTGACGTATCCGGGGGCGGCCGGACCGGAACCGCCGGGGTCGCTCGTGGCGCCGGCCGTACGGCCCCATCCCTGCCCGCGGGTGTCCACGACGAGGTTCGCGTATCCCGCCAGCGGCCACAGCCCGGCCTCGTGGGACAGTCCCCGACCGCCGCTGTAGCCGAGGTACTGCACGACGACCGGCAACGGCCGCTCGCGGCCCACTGGAAGGTGCAGCCACGCCTTCACAGGGTCCGCGCCGAAACCGGAGAACGTGACGTCGTACGTCTCGACCTGCGTCAGCGCATTGTCGACCGGCACGAACGTGGGAGCGGTCGCCAGGGCGCGCGCGTCCGCGAGGGTGCGCGACCAGAAGTCGTCGAAGTCCGCGGGTACGGGCAGGTCCGGGCGGTATCGCTCGAGCTCGGACAACGGCAGGTCGAACTGAGCCATGGCGGGTGAACCTAGCAGCCAGCCGCAGGCGAGGGTGCAGCATGAGGGCGTGATCGAACCCGTGCGCGTCGACCGCTGGCTCTGGGCCGCACGTTTCGTCAAGACCCGCGCTGGTGCCGTGGAGGCGATCACGGCGGGCCACGTCGAGCTCGCCGGCCGGGCCATAAAGGCCAGCCGGCTGGTCGTCCCGGGTGACCAGCTGAAGATCACGATCGGCCACCAGCGATTCGAGGTCGTCGTACTGGCCACCGCCGCCCGTCGCGGGTCGGCGTCCGACGCGGCGCTGCTGTATCAGGAGACGGCGTCGAGCCGAGCCGAACGCGAGCGGCAGGCCGAGCTGCGCCGGCTCGCCGCACCGCCCGGCGCGGACCTGGGACGGCGCCCGACCAAGCGCGACCGGCGCCTGATGGATCAAGCTCGCCACCCGTCGCGTTGATCGAACGGGTCGATCGGTTCAGCCCGACGCTGCTGCGATCAGGGCGGCGAGGTCACGGTTCACGATCGACATCACGTCGGGCCCGATCTCGGCCAGCTGGATTAGGACGCCGCCGTTGTCGCGTGGGTGCAGGAAGACTTCGGACCACTGCTCGCCATACGCGAGTCCGAACGTGCGTACGCCGCGCGCGTCGAGGTCGGCGACGGCGCGGCGCAGGTCGGGCACGGTGAACGTGAGGTGGTGGACCCCGCCGCGGCCCTGGGTTGCCGCGAAGAACTTGTCGAAGAACGTCGACCCCGGTGTCGGGGCCATCAGCTCGATCTTGCCGTCGCCGAGGATGAGCGTGACGACGACGGCACCGATTTCGAGGATCTCGCCGTGCGAGAACCGACCACCGAGCGCGTCGCGGTAGAAGCCCAGCAGGTCCGGCAGCGACGGACCTGCGACGGCGACGTGGTCGTAGCTGGCGTCGAGGTCGGTGAGCAGGTCGGTCATCGCAGCACCACGTGAGTCCCGACGTCTCGGACGGGTCGCTCGGCCGGGGCGCCAGCGGCGTGCCCGACGGCCACGGCCCCGAGCGGCTGCCAGGAGCTCGGGAGGTCGAGGACCTCTCGCACGATGTCGGGGCAGAACACCGTCGAGGAGATCCAGGCCGAGCCCAGGTCCTCCGATGCCAACGCCACCAACAGGTTCTGGACCGCGGCTCCTCCAGCTACGAGGAACAGGTCGCGTTCGAAGCCGCGTCGGCGCTCGTCGGGGTAGTCGTGCATCGCACCGTCGAGCTCGAGGAACGGCAGGACGACGTACGGCGCTTCGCGCAGCACCTCGCCGCGCCGCAGCCGACGCGCGACGCTCGCCTCGTCGAAGCCGTCGCTGCCGCGCAGGTCCTCGCGCCAGCGCTGGGCCATCCGGTCCAGCAGCCTCGTACGGTCGGACTCCAGCAGCACGAACCGCCACGGCGTCGTGTGGTGCGGGCTGGGCGCGGTGAGGGCGGCATCGACCGCACGCCGTACCGCGGCCCCGTCGACGGGCGCGTCGGTGAAGCTGCGGACGGTGCGTCGGGCGTAGGGGGCCTGGCGCCGGCCCTCGGCGAGCGCTTCGGCGGACCCGAGGCTGAACAGGTCCTGGTCGGCAGGGCGGATCATGGCGGCAGCGCCCGGACCGTCGTTGTCGGTGACGTACCGGCCGAGCCCGCGGACCACGGCGACCGGCACGCCGGACAGCTTGCCCTTGACCAGCTCCGCTGCCGACGCCACCTCGTCCGCGATGGCGGTCACGGTCATCTCGAGGGTGTGACCGGCCGCGTCGATCTGACCGCGGTGGTCCTGCAGCGGAGCCAGCCCGGCGATGCCGATGGCAGCGTCGGTGAGCCCTTCGCGCCACGGCCGCCCAAAGGTGTCGGTGACGACAACGGCGAGTCTGACGGCGAGAAGATGTTGCAGTTGTTCACGTACTCGGCGTGCACTCTCGTCGGGGTCGACTGGGAGCAGGACCACGGTCCCATGGTCGGTGTTGGAGGCGTCGACCCCGGCTGCGGCCATGACCAGGCCCTGTCGGGTCTGGACGATGCGGGTCGCGCCGCGCCGTGCCACGACCCGTACCGTCTCGGCGGTGATCGCGTCCTCGCGGTCGGCCGCGGTGCGTACCCGGCCTTCCGCCTTGCTCACGATCTTGCTGGTGATCACGACGACGTCGCCGTCCGCGACGCCGCTCGTGCCGTCGGGCCAGGGCAGGGTGCGCAGCGCCGTACCGACGAGGGCGGCGAGGTCGTCGCCGGGCCGTACCTCGGGCAGGCCTGGCACGGCGACGATGGACAGGAATTGGGGAGGATCCGTTGCGCCTAGGGCACCGTGGGGCTGGGCCCCCGCCGGCGAGCGGAGCGAGGCGGTAGGGGACTTCATCCGCCGGGAGTGGCGGCGGGGCGGAGGGTGGCGGCGAGGTCGAGGGCGGCGGCGGCCATGGCGGTGGTGGCGGCGAGGTCGGTCATCAGCAGGGGTACGGCGCGGGTGCGGATGCCAGCCGCGGTGAGCTCGGCGACGTAGTGGGCGTCGTCGGCGGCGGCGGACTCGTTGGCCTCTGCGGCGGCGGGGGTGTGGACCAGCCAGCCGTCGAGCAGGCCGCCGGCGCTGCGGGCGCCGTAGTGGCGGGCCACAGCGGCGGCCGAGACCTCTAGGCCGATCGCGGTCAGGCAGGCGTCGGCCATGCCTCGCACCGGGGCGCCGCCCACGATGGGGGAGAGTCCGACGACCGGTCCGCGCGCCTCGCGGACGGCATCTCGTACGCCGGGCACCGCCAGGATCATCCCGACCGAGACCACCGGGTTGGACGGCGGCAGGATCACCACATCGGCGTCCCGGATCGCTTCTGCCACACCGGGTCCGGCCTTCGCGTCGTCCACCCCGACGAGGACGAAGCCGTGCGCCGGGATCGCCGCGCGGTGCCGGATCCACCACTCCTGGAAGTGGATCGCCTTGCGCGTCCCGGGCGAGTCGCCGTCGATGATCACGTGGGTCTCGACGCGGTCGTCGGTCATCGGCAGCAGGCGTACGCCGGGCTGCCACCGCGCGCACAGTGCCTCGGTCACCGCGGAGAGCGGGTAGCCGGCGGCGAGCATCTGGCTGCGTACCAGATGGGTCGCGGTGTCGCGGTCGCCGAGGCCGAACCAGGTCGGCTCGGCGCCGTACGCCGCCAGCTCCTGCTTCACGGCGAAGGTCTCGTCCTCGCGGCCCCCGCCGCGCTCGGCGCTGATCCCGCCGCCGAGCGTGTACATGACGGTGTCGAGGTCCGGGCACACCTGCAGGCCGTACAACCTGATGTCGTCGCCGGTGTTGCCGATGACCGTCACCTCGGCGGTGCTGCCGCCGTTGCCGTCCGGGTACGCGGCCCGCAGGTGCTGGCGCAGCCCGGTGAGGAACCGCGCCCCGCCGATGCCGCCGGCCAGCACGGTGATCTGCACCCGTCGATCCTGTCACCCGGCCCGCCGACCCCGGCGGCGGCACGGGTCAGCCGGGTCCGGGGGTTCCCCGACTGGGGGTTCCGGGACTGGGGTCCCCGGATGGGGCGCTTCCGTTGCGCCTAGCACACCTCGGGGGGACTTCATCCTCACGACTCGTAGGGTCGGGGGCGTGGCTACTGGTGTGGGTGTGGAGCTTGCGGGGCCGACTGCTCGAGAGGTGACCCGGGCGCTCGGGCGGGCCGAGCGGGGGGTGGCTCTGGACGCCGAGGAGGCGACCGCGCTGCTGTTCGCCCGCGGTGCGGAGCTGGAGCGGCTACTGGTGGTGGCCTCCCGGACACGGGACCAGGGGCTGGAGGCGCTGGGGCGTCCCGGCGTGATCACATACAGCCGCAAGGTGTTCATCCCGTTGACGCGGCTGTGCCGGGACCGTTGCCACTACTGCACGTTCGCGACGGACCCGGCGGCGCTGCGCCGGGAGGGTCACGGGATGTTCCTGACTCCCGACGAGGTCCTGGACATCGCGACCAAGGGTGCGGCGCTGGGGTGCAAGGAGGCGCTGTTCACGCTCGGGGACCGACCTGAGCAGCGCTGGCCGGCGGCACGGGCGTGGCTGGACGAGGCGGGGTACGACGACACGCTGTCCTACCTGCGGGCGGTCGCGGTACGGGTGCTGGAGGAGACCGGTCTGCTGCCGCACCTGAACCCGGGGGTCATGACCTGGGAGGAGATCGCCCGGCTCAAGCCGGTCGCGCCCAGCATGGGGATGATGCTCGAGACCACGAGCGAGGCGCTGTTCCGCGAGCCGGGACGGGCGCACTTCGGCAGCCCCGACAAGGACCCGGCGGTACGCCTACGGGTGCTCGAGGACGCCGGCCGGCAGGCGGTCCCGTTCACCACCGGGATCCTGGTCGGGATCGGCGAGACCCCCCGGGACCGGATCGAGTCACTGCTGGCGATCCGCACCGTGTCGCGCACCTACGGCCACGTGCAGGAGTGCATCGTCCAGAACTTCCGGGCCAAGCCGGACACCGCGATGCGTTCGGAGTCGGATCTGCCGCTCGAGGAGTATCTCGCCGTGCTCGCGGTGGCCCGGATCCTGTTGGGGCCCAAGGCATGTGTGCAGGCCCCACCGAACCTGTCCGACCCGGAGGAGCTGGGGCTGCTGCTTCGTGCCGGTGTCGACGACTGGGGTGGCGTGAGCCCGCTGACGCCGGACCACGTCAACCCAGAGCGCCCCTGGCCGCACCTGGACGAGCTGGCCGAGCTGACACGGCTCGGCGGGTTCACGCTCCGGGAGCGGCTGACGGCGCACCCGTCCTACGTGCGTCGCGAGGACCCCTGGCTCGACCATCGGGTCCGGCCGCACGTGCGCGCTCTCGCGGCCCCGGACGGCCTCGCCCAGGAAAGTGCTGTGCCGCAAGGGATCCCGTGGCAGGACGTGGATGACGACCACGCGCTGGCGTACGACGCGTTCGCCCGCACCAGCACCGGCCGGACCGACCTTCACGAGACCGTGGACACCACGGGTCGCACCGAGGACCGGCGCAGCGACTTCGACGAGGTCTACGGGGACTGGGCTGAGGTCGGGGCGCAGGCGGCGCGGGTGGACCGCAGCGCTCCGTCGCGACTGGACGGTGACGAACGGGCCGGGCTCGCGCTCGCCGCCGACGACCCGGCCGCTCTCGCCGCCGACGTCAACAGCGCGTACGCGCTGGCGCTGTTCCACAGCGAGGGGGCGGCGCTGGACGCGCTGGCCGGAATCGCCGACGACGTGCGCCACGACACCGTCGGGGACGACGTCACATACGTGGTCAACCGGAACATCAACTTCACCAACGTCTGTTACACCGGCTGCCGGTTCTGCGCCTTCGCGCAGCGACGCAGCGACCCGGACGCGTACACCCTGTCGCGAGAGGAGTTCGGCGACCGCGTCGACGAGGCGTGGGCGGTCGGCGCGACCGAGGTGTGCGTGCAGGGCGGCATCCACCCGGACCTGCCCGGGACGGCGTACTTCGACCTCGCTCGCGAGACCAAGTCGCGGCGCCCGGACATGCACTTCCACGGGTTCAGCCCGATGGAGATCGTCAATGGGGCCACCCGTTCAGGGCTGTCGGTGCGGGAGTGGCTCACGGAGGCCAAGGCCGCCGGCGTCGACTCCATCCCCGGCACTGCGGCGGAGATCCTCGACGACGACGTGCGCTGGGTGCTGACCAAGGGCAAGCTCCCCACGGCATCGTGGATCGAGGTCGTGACCACCGCGCACGAGCTGGGGATCAGGTCAAGCTCGACGATGATGTACGGCCACGTCGACGCGCCGAGGCACTGGCTCGCCCACCTGGTGCTGCTGCGGCGGCTGCAGGAACGCACCGGCGGGTTCACCGAGTTCGTGGCGCTGCCGTTCATCCACTTCAACGCCCCGGTGTACCTGGCAGGCGTGGCTCGCCCGGGCCCCACCCCCCGGGACAACCGGGCGGTCCACGCGATGGCGCGGCTGCTCCTGCACGGCCAGATCGACCACGTGCAGACCTCGTGGGTCAAGCTCGGTGCCGCCGGGGTCCGGGTGATGCTGACCGCGGGTGCGGACGATCTCGGCGGCACCTTGATGGAGGAGACGATCAGCCGGATGGCCGGGTCGGAGAACGGCTCCCGGCAGTCCATCGCCGACCTCGAGGCGATGGCGGCCAGTGCCGGCAGACCGGCCCGCCAGCGCACCACGACGTACGGCGAGGTGCCGGCTGAAAGGCGCGCGCGGGCCCTGGCCGCGGAACAGCTGACGTTGCGCTGAGGTCTCATTACCTGCTGTGGGGTTGACGCGGAGGGAGTGACACGCGTGTAATTCCTCCGGGACGGGCCGCCGTCCCGAAGCACGGACGGGGCACGGGTCGTGCCCCGCGCACACTGGCACGCAGGAGGTATCGGCATGAGTGAGATCGCCGGAGGCATCGTCCGTCTCCCGCTGTCCGACACCGAGGAGATGTTCTGGCACGAGCGGGCGCTGTGTGCCGAGACTGACCCGGAGGCGTTCTTCCCCGAGAAGGGCGGCTCGACCAGGGAGGCCAAGCGGGTGTGCCTGTCCTGCGACGTACGCGCCGAGTGCCTGGAGTACGCGCTGATGCACGACGAGCGCTTCGGCATCTGGGGCGGGCTCTCCGAGCGGGAGCGCCGCCGGCTCAAGAAGCAGGCCGTCTGACCGGGAGCGTCCGCTCCCGCTGCGCACGACCGGGGGCAGCCACCGACGTCACGTAAGGTGTCCGGGTCCGCGACCGGCAGTCCTCGGCGCATCTTGCCGGCCCGGTCCCACCGCCACTTTCCGGAGACTTCGCCAAGGCATGCCGCACCAGTCCACGCTCGACGAGCTGCGCGTCCTCGAGGCGCACATGGCGGCCATCACCGAGGGGCTGACCCCCGGCGAGGACGAGGTGGTGTCGATGGTGTCCCCCTCCGAGGACACGACGCCTGCTCCGGTGCCGGCCGCGCCGTATGCCGAGCTGGCGGCGGACCTGGAGGGCCTGACGCCGCGTCCGCACCGCGTCGACCACATCACGGCTGTGCTGGTCTGCCACGACGGGGCCCGCTGGCTGCCGGCGGTCCTCACCTCCCTGGCCGGGTCGGCGCGCCAGCCGCACGTCGTGGTCGCCGTCGACGTCGGCAGTCAGGACGGCACCGGGCGACTTCTGGGTGAGGCGCTGCGAGAGGGCGTGGTGGACCACGTCGTCGTCGCCGAGCGGACCAGCTCGTTCGCAGCCTCGGTGGCGTCGGGCCTGGCAGCGACCGCGCCGGTCGGCGAGGCCTGGGGTACGCAGTCGCAGTGGCTGTGGTTCCTGCACGACGACTCCGCCCCTGCCGTGGACGCGCTCGAGGAGCTGCTGCACGCCGGCGACCACCAGCCCAGCATCGCCGTGGTCGGTCCGAAGGTCCGTGGGTGGCACGACCGTCGGCTGCTGCTGGAGTGCGGTGTCACAGTCGGGCGTTCCGGCGCCCGGGTCACCGGCCTCGAGCGTGGCGAGCACGACCAGGGTCAACGCGACGGTGTCATCGACGTGCTGGCCGTGGGAAGCGCCGGCATGCTCGTACGACGCGATGCCTGGGACCGGCTGGCAGGGTTCGACCCCGCCTACCCGATCTTCCGCGACGACGTCGACCTGTGCTGGCGCGCGAACCTGGCGGGCTACCGCGTGGTGGTCAGCGGCGCCGCTGTCGTGAACCACCGGCAGGCCGCGGCCAACGGGCGCCGCCCGGCGGTGGCGGCACTGCCCGGCGGACCGGCCGGCCACGGCAGCCCACGACGGCGGGACCGTGCCTCGGCGCTGCACCTGATGCTGGCGCACGCCACGAGGCCGGCGCTGCTGTTCGTCGCGCTGCGCCTGCTGCTCGGGTCGGCGCTGCGCTCGCTCGGGCTGCTGCTTGGCAAGAGCCCGCAGGAGGCGCGCGACGAGATGAGCGCGGTCCTGGACACGCTGGCCCACCCGGGTGCGTTGCGGGCCTCGAGGGCGCTGGTGCGCAAGGCTCGCGCCGGCCCGGGCTCGCTGCGACCACGGGAAGTCCGCCGTCTGCTCGCGCCCCGAGCCGGGCAGGCGCGACAGGGGATAGAGCGGTTCGCCGCGCTCGTGCTCGCCGGGGGCGGGTCGGAGGGGTCACGGTCGGCCCTCGACGCCGACGGCGGCGACGACGTCGACCCGTGGTCGCAGACCGCAGGCCAGTCCCGGCTACGCCGCTGGCTGCGCCGGCCCGGGGTGCTGCTTGTCCTCGGGCTGCTGCTCGCCACCATCGTGGCGGTACGCGACCTCGTCGGTGACGGGGTCCTGATGGGCGGCGCACTGGTCGCGGCACCGCCCGGCGCCGGCGACCTGGTCCAGGCGTACCTCTCGGGCTGGCACGACGTCGGGCTCGGCTCGGCCGCGCAGGCCCCGCCCTGGCTGCTGCTGCTGGCACTGCCCGCCGCGCTGCTGCGCGGGCAGGCCCCGCTCGCCGTCGACGTGCTGCTGCTGCTCGCGGTGCCGATGGCCGGGTTGTCGGCGTACGCCGCCCTGCGCGGACTGATCCGGTCCCCGTGGGTGCGCAGCTGGGCGGCCCTGTCGTACGCGCTGCTGCCCGCGCTCACGGTCGGCATCGGGTCCGGCAGGCTCGGCACCAGCGTGGCCGCGATCCTGCTGCCGCCACTGGCCCGCTCCGGCGCCCGACTGGTCGGTGCCGGGCGGCCCGCGACGTGGCGGCGGGCCTGCGGCACCGGGCTGCTGCTGGCCGTCGTCGCGGCGTTCGTGCCCGTGGTGTGGCTTGTCGCACTGGTCATCGGCGTCGTCGGGATCCTGCTCGTGCGCGGGCTGGCCGGCCGGCTCAAGGTCCTCGTCGCGGTCGCGGCGCCGGCGCTGCTGCTGGGTCCGTGGCTGACCCGTGCGATCCACAACCCTGGGCTGCTGCTGCTGGAACCGGGGTTCATCGGGCCGGTCGATCCGAAGCTCGATGGCATCGACGTCCTGCTGCTGCACCCCGGCGGGCCCGGCAGCGAGCCGCTGTGGTGGTTGCTGCCGCTGCTGCTCGCCGCGCTCGTGGCACTGCTGATCCGGGACCGGTGGCGGGTCACGCTGCCGGCCTGGCTGGTCGCCGTGACGGCCCTCGGGTTCGCGGTGCTGCAGCTGGCATCGCGGGTCCAGGTGGACGGGGTCGCCGAACCGGTACGGCCCTGGCCCGGGCCGGCCACGCTGATCGCCGGGGGCGCCCTGATCGTTGCCGCGGCCACCGCCGGGGAGGGGCTGCGGGCCCGTGTCACCGGTCGCAGCTTCGGCTGGCGTCAGCCGGGCCTGGTGCTGCTGACCGCCGCCACCCTCATCGCCCCGTTCGGTGCACTGGCGGTGTGGATCACCGGCGTCCAGGGCCCGTTGCACCGCGCCGACCCGCAGGTCGTACCCGCGTTCGTCGCGGTGGATCTGGGCACCCCTGACCGGCCCCGCGCGCTGCTGCTGCGGGTCACGGGCCAGCAGGTGCAGTACGAGCTGCTCAACAGTCCGGCCCCGACCCTCGGCGAGCGCGACGTCGCCGAGGCGCCCGGCGCGCAGGTGGCACAGGCCGTCGGGTCGCTGGTGGCCGGGGTCGGCGGCGACGAGGTCGAGGTTCTCGCGGACTGGTCGGTGAAGTACGTGGTGCTGCAGGGTGTCGCGAGCCACGACGCGGCCCTGGCCCGCGTGCTGGACAGCGAGGGCGGACTTCGCCGGGTGGCCGGGACCGCGGCGTCTGCGCTGTGGCGGGTCGCGACACCGGCACCCCGGGTCCAGCTGGTGCCCGACGCTGGCCCGGCGCCCGCATCGACTCCCGCGACGACTGCCGCCACCACCAGCCTGCCGTTCCCGGTGAACCCGGGTACCGGCGACACCGTGGCGGCCGCGGTTCCGGCTGGCGCGGCGCCCGGGCAGCTGGTCCTCGCACAGTCGGCGGCACCGGGCTGGACCGCCCGTACCTCCGACGGCCAGGTTCTCGCCGCCGCAGTGACCACGACCGGGACGGTGGGGCGGTGGCAGGCCGCCGTCCCGTCCGGTGCGAGCGGGGTGGTCCTGTCGTACGAGGACCCGGGCCGGACCCGTGCGCTGTGGCTGCAGGCGATCGCAGCACTGGTGTTCGTCGTCCTGGCGCTGCCGGCACGCCGCCGCCCGGTGCCCGATGACGACGAGGACGAGCCGGACCCCGCCCCGCTGCAGGTCCCGGTGGTCGAAGGACCGGCGCAGCTGAAGGAGCTCGTGTGAGTACGCGCAGCAGGTTGCGCCGGATCCCCACCGCGGTGGCGGCGCTGGTCGCCGTCGCGGCGCTGACCGCTGTCGGCGTCGTCGGCCAGAGCCGAGCCGACGCGACGCCTGCCGCGGTGGTCCCGCCGACGGTGGCGCCCGTCGACTCGACGTCGCTGGTGTGCCCGGCGCCCATCGCCAGTGGCACCGCGCTGAACACCACGATCACCGCGGCCAGCGCCGCCATCCTCCCGGTGGTGGCGGCCACCAGCGGCGCCCCAGGTCCCGGCATCGCCGAGGTCGGCCCGCTGGGCAGTTCGGTGTTCGTGCCGAAACTGCGGCTGTCCAGGCTCGACAGCGGCGCCGGCTACACGGTCACGGGCAAGTCGACCGGGCCGGTCGTGGCCACGGCCACCGGGACGTTCGCCCCAGGTCTTGCTGCGGACCAGCTCACCCGTGGCAACTCCGGTCGCTACAGCGGGCTGGCCGCACTGCCGTGCGGACCTGCGCTCACCGACGCCTGGTTCATCGGGGGCGGGTCGGCCGTGGGGCGGCTGACCCAGCTGTTCTTGTCCAACGTCGACGACTCGCCGGCGCAGGTCGACGTCCTGCTGTACGGGACCCGCGGACCGATCAGCGCACCCAGCGCGCTCGGGGTCGTCGTGGCGCCCAGGTCCCGCGTCGTCATCTCGCTGCCCACGCTCGTGCCGGGCCAGCCGCTGGTGGCCCTGCACGTCATCGCGCAGGCCGGGCGGATCTCACCGGCGGTCCTGGACAACCAGGTCAACGGCCTGGTCCCGCAGGGACTGGAGTACCTCCCGGTCACCTCGGCCCACCGCCGAGTGGTGATCCCGGGGGTGCTCAGCGGTCCCGGCAGCCGGACGCTGATGCTGCTGGCCCCCGCCAACAACGCCCAGGTCGTCGTGTCGGTGCTGACGGTGGACGGGGCGCTGACCCAGGTCGGGCTGGCCTCGTTCACGCTCTCGGCCGGTCGGGTGACGCAGGTCCGCCTGGACAAGGTCCTGCACGGCCAGGCCGTCGGTCTGGTGCTGACCAGCGACCAGCCGATCGTGGCCGGCGTGCACACCGTGCTCGTCGGCTCGCCGACCGACACCGCCGACGTCGCCGGCACGGCCGCACTGGACACCGTCGGCATGATCACCGGGCTGTCGCCGCAGCAGTCCAACTCCCTCGTCGTGGCTGCGCCGGGAGCCGCCGGCCGGCTGCAGATCACGACCCACGCGGTGGGGAAGCCGGTTGCCGCCACCACGAGAACGGTCGTCATCCCAGCAGCCTCGAGTGTCAGGGTGTCGCTGCCGTCGGTGCCAGGAGCGGCCTGGACCTGGGTGGTCCTCGAGCCTGCGGCCGGCAGCGGTCCGCTGTACGCCGCCCGGGTCAGCGCGGGGGGGAACGGCCGCGGCACCCTGATCACGATGGCCCCGGTCCTGCCGCTGCGACCGCTGACCTCCATCCCGGCGTCGGCGTACCAGGTCGGCCTCGACGACCGGTAGCCACGCCGGCGCAGGTCAGTCCTCGGGCGCGCGGTACGTCGGGTCCAGCTCGTGCGGCTCGCGGCCGAGCAGCTCGGCCAGCGACTCGGCGACGACGTCGCGAACCAGCCGGCGCCGCTCCAGCGTCCCGTCGGCCCGCAGCTCAAGGGCCCGACGGTGGATCACGATGGCAGCCGGCCCAGCCTTGCCGGCCGGAACGACCCGGGCCAGCGCTACCGGCTCCTCGCTGTTGCGGGGGCTCGTCCCGGGCACCTCGGTCACGACGACCCGCAGCCCCTTGAGCTGCCCGAGGTAGCGGGACGGCACCCGCTCGACCGCGGCCCGGACCTCGTCGGCGAACCGCGCGCCCCGGCTGCGGGCCAGCGTGGACCAGGACGGACCCAACGGCCCGCGAGGCCCCCGCCCGTGACGGTCCCGGCGCCGCCGCGGCGAACCATGGGCGCTCACGGCCCCGAGCCTACGGCGGGTCGCGACCCCAATGCGGTCGGCGCCGCGGCCGGGCCCCTAGGGTCCGCATCGTGGGTCCTGTCCGTCGCTGCACCAAACCGGGGTGCCGCCGTGCCGCCGTAGCCACGCTCACCTACGTCTACGCGGACTCCACCGCGGTGCTCGGGCCGCTGGCGACGTACGCGGAACCGCACTGCTACGACCTCTGCTCCCACCACGGCCAGCGCATGACCGCACCCAAGGGCTGGGAGATCGTCCGGCTCGAGCCGGACCCGGACGCGCTGCGCCCCAGCAGCGGAGACCTCGAGCTGCTCGCCGACCTCGTGCGCGAGGCCGGCCGGACCCCGCCGCCACCGGCGCCGGTCCCGGCGATGCCAGCGGTGAACGGCCCCGGCCGGCGCGGGCACCTGCGGGTGCTGCGGGGCGAGGGGGACAGCGCCGGCTGAGCGGGCTCAAGTCCGCTGGTGGGGCTGCCGACACACCTCTGGGGCACGTGACGGCTCGTCACCACGGGGACTGCCCGAGTTCGTCGGGACCGAGACGTACGACCGCTGCGGCACTGCCGGGGCGCTGTGGAGGGGACAGTTCGATGGCTCGTACGGTGCAACCTGCGGCTCCTGTCGCGCTCGGTTCACTCACTCAGCCCGGGGCGCGGGAGGCGACCTGCCGCACCTGCGGCAGCGAGCGCGTGACCCGCATCGCCATGCAGCTCACGGACGGCTCCACGGTCGACTTCACCAGCTGTCTGGCCTGCGAGAACCGCAGCTGGGAGCACGACGGTCGCGAGCTCAGCCGCGCAGACGTCCTGGCTCGTACCCAGCGCAGCTGACTCCCGCCTCGTCCGGCCGGGGCTTCGGACCGCGAACCGGCCGGTAGTGTCCCGGCCATGAACGAAACCGCAGCGCTGGCGGCGCGACTGGACCGCGTCATCAAGGCGTACGACGTGCGCGGTGTCGTCCCCGACGACCTCGACGCCGACCTGGCCAGGGCCGTCGGAGCGGCCTTCGTCCACGTCGTCGGCGCCGCCACCCGGGACGGTGGACCGGGTGCTGTCGTCGTGGCCCACGACATGCGGCCCTCGGCCCCCGACCTCGTCGCTGCCTTCGGGGCGGGTGTGACCTCCCAGGGCTGCGACCTGATCAGTGTCGGGCTGGCCTCGACCGACGAGCTTTACTACGCAGCCGGAGCGCTGGACGTCCCAGGTGCGATGTTCACCGCGAGCCACAACCCCGCGAGGTACAACGGGATCAAGCTGTGCCGGGCCGGTGCTGCACCCGTCGGGCAGGACACCGGCCTCGGGCAGATCCGCGAGCTGGTCCAGGCGTGGCTCGTCGACGGGATCCCGAGCTACGCCGGACCTGTCGGGCAGCTGCACGAGCAGGACGTGCTCCCCGGCTACGTCGCCTACCTGCACTCCCTGGTGGACCTGACGTCGTCCCGGGAGCTGTCCGTGGTCATCGACGCCGGCAACGGCATGGGCGGTTTCACCGCTCCCGCGGTCCTCGCCGGGCTGCCGCTCAAGGTCCACCCGCTGTACTTCGAGCTCGACGGCACGTTCCCGAACCACGAGGCGAACCCGATCGAGTCTGCGAACCTCGTGGACCTGCAGGCCGCCGTACGCGCCGAGGGTGCCGACCTGGGTCTGGCCTTCGACGGTGACGCCGACCGCTGCTTCGTCATCGACGAGCGGGGCGAGGTCGTCGACCCGTCCACGCTGACCGCCCTCATCGCGGTCCGCGAGCTCGCGAAGTCCCCGGGCGCCTCGATCATCCACAACCTGATCACCAGCGCCGCCGTCGCTGAAGTGGTGCGCGAGCACGGTGGCACTCCGGTACGCACCCGCGTCGGGCACTCCTTCATCAAGGCCCGTATGGCCGAGACCGGGGCCGTGTTCGGCGGTGAGCACTCCGGGCACTTCTACTTCGCGGACTTCTGGCGGGCCGACTCCGGGATGCTTGCCGCCCTGCACGTGCTCGCCGCGCTCGGCGAGGCGCCGATCGGCACGACCCTGTCGAGCCTGCTGGCCCCGTACCAGCGGTATCTGCAGAGCGGCGAGATCAACACTGCGGTGCCCGACCAGCGCGCCGCCACAGCCCGCGTCGAAGCGGCGTACGCGCCCCGCGACGGCGTCAGCATCGATCACCTCGACGGGCTGTCGGTGTCCGGCGCGGGGTGGCGGTTCAACGTCCGCCCGAGCAACACCGAGCCGCTGCTGCGGCTCAACGCCGAGGCGAGCGACGCTGCGACCCTGGCCGCCGTCCGCGACGAGGTGCTCGACCTGATCGGAGAGGAAGTTTGATGCCGCAGCTGGATCCGCGACTGCTGGAGGTCCTGGCGTGCCCGTCGCCGGACCACGCGCCGCTGACGCTCGTGGGTGACCCGCAGGACCCGCGGGCGCTGGTCTGCACCTTCTGCGGCTCCTCGTTCCCGATCGACCGCGGGATCCCGGTGCTGCTGCTCGACCAGGCCACCCCGGGACCGCACGGCGTCGGTGTCGACCAGCACCAGGAGCCATGAGGTGCCGCAGACCGACGAGCTGATGCTCGACGATCTCGAGGCCCTGGCCGTCGCCGACCCGGGGGAGATACTGCCGGCGACCGCGAGCGCCGGGGCACAGCTGCGTCGAGGGCTGGCAAGCGTCGATGAGGCGGCCATCGCGCGAGTGAGCGCCGACGGGCGTCCGCGTGGGCTCGTGGTCGCCGGCATGGGCGGGTCGGGCATCAGTGGCGACGTGCTCGCCGCCGTCGCCGGTGCCGGGTGCCCGATCCCGTTGCAGGTCGTGCGGTCCCACACCCTGCCCGGCTGGGTGGGGCCGTTGGACGTGGTCGTCGCGGTGTCGTGCTCGGGTACGACACAGGAGACGACGTCCCTGGCAGCCGAGGCGACCCGGCGCGGGGCGCGTGTCGTGAGCATCGGGTCCGCGGGGTCGCCGCTGGCGCAGGTCGTCCAGGCCGGCGGCGGGGTGCACCTGGCCGTGGACCCTCACGGGCTCATGCCTCGCGCGGCACTGTGGACCCTCGCGACCCCGCTGCTGCTGCTCGGTGCTGCGCTCGACGTCGTCGCGCTCGGCCCAGGGGTGCTGCAGGCCGCGGCCGATGCGCTCGACCAGGTGGCGACCGCGAGCGGGCCGGTCGTGCCCGTGGCCGACAACCGCGCCAAGATGCTCGGCCTGGCGCTGGCCGAGTCCCTGCCGGTGGTGTGGGGCACCTCTCCTGTGGCGGCGGTGGCCGCGTACCGCGCGGCCTGCCAGCTCAACGAGA
>JANWJC010000003.1 GCA_025449595.1 Acidobacteriota bacterium
AACGTCGTCATCTTCGCGCTCTGGTACTGGGAGTTCGACCGCGGTGGCCCTGTCACCAGAGCGACCGGCAAGGACCCGTACCTCCCGGACTTCCTGTTCGCGCAGATGACGACACCCGAGGTGGCCTCGCCGACGTGGCGTCCCACGTTCCTGGACTACCTGTACCTCTCGTTCACCAACGCCACGGCGTTCAGCCCCACCGACACCCTGCCCCTTGCGCGGTGGGCGAAGCTGCTGATGATGCTGCAGTCGGCGGTGTCTCTGGTGACGGTGGCGCTGGTCATCGCCCGGGCCGTCAACGTGCTCAAGTGAGGGTCCGGCGCGCCGGTAGGGTTGCCCGGTGACCTTGCGCCTGCACGACACCGCGACGCGAGCGGTCCGCGACTTCACCCCGCTCGTACCCGGCCACGTGTCGATGTACCTGTGCGGGGCCACAGTCCAGGCGCCGCCGCACGTGGGCCACATCCGCTCGGGCATCAACTTCGACGTGCTCGGCCGCTGGCTCGTCGCGACGGGCTACCAGGTCACGTTCTGCCGCAACGTGACCGACATCGACGACAAGATCCTGGCCAAGGCGGTGGCCGAAGGCCGGCCGTGGTGGGCCGTGACGACCGAGTATGAGACCGCCTTCGCCTGGGCGTACGACGTGCTGGGCTGCGTCCGTCCCACCGTCGAGCCGCGGGCAACCGGTCACGTACCGGAGATGATCGAGCTCATGCACAGCCTCATCGCCAGCGGGCACGCGTACGCCGCTGACGGTGACGTCTATTTCGACGTGCGGTCGTACGACAGCTACGGCGCCCTGTCCGGCCAGCGCCCCGACGACATGCTGCCCGCAGGCGACTCCGCCGGTCATGCCCGCAAGCGCGACCCCCGCGACTTCGCCCTGTGGAAGGGTGCCAAGCCCGGCGAGCCCTCGTGGCAGACGCCGTGGGGCCCGGGCCGTCCGGGATGGCACCTCGAGTGCTCGGCGATGGCGGGCAAGTACCTGGGCGACGCGTTCGACATCCACGGTGGTGGGCTCGACCTCATCTTCCCGCACCACGAGAACGAGATCGCCCAGAGTCGTTGCCTCGGTGGGGATTTCGCCCGGTACTGGGTCCACAACGCCCTGGTCACCACCAGCGGGGAGAAGATGAGCAAGTCGCTGGGCAACTCCCTGCTGGTCCGTGAGGTGGTCCAGCGGGTACGTCCCATCGAGCTGCGCTACTACCTTGCCGCCGCCCACTACCGCTCGGTCATCGAGTTCTCCTTCGACGCACTGGAGGAGAACGCCACCGGATTTCGACGCATCGAGGGATTCCTGGACCGGGCTCGTCGCGAGCTGCCGGCCACCGACGACGCGTTGGTCCGGCCCGCCGAGTTCGACGCGGCGATGGACGACGACCTCGGTGTGCCGCAGGCGCTCGGCGTCATCCATGACACCGTCCGGATGGGTAACGCCGCGCTCGCCGCCGGCGACCAGGCCGGTGCCGGCCAGGCGCACGGCGCCGTCCTGGCGATGCTCGATGTGCTCGGGCTCAACCCCTATGCGGCCCCGTGGGTCTCGCCCGACGCCGGCGAGGACCTCCGCCCGGTCGTGGAGCGGCTCGTCGCCGAACAGATCGCAGCGCGCGAGAAGGCCCGCTCCGACAAGGACTTCGCTGCTGCGGACGCGATTCGTGACCGGCTCGCGGCCGCAGGTATCGAGCTGACGGACAACCCGACCGGCACCCGTTGGTCGATCGGATCGGAGCGCCCCTGATGCCCGGCAACTCCCAGCGCAAGGGCGCCACCCGCAAGGGCGCCAGCCGCAAGGGTCCGCTCGTGGGCTCTGGTGGACAGCGAAAGCAGGGGCTCGAGGGCCGCAAGCCCACCCCTAAGGCGAGCGAGCGCACCGGGCACCCGGCCGCTCGCCGTGCCCGGACGGCTGAGAAGCGCTCCGCCGCACCGGACTCGCGTCAGGGCCGGGGCGGTCCCCGTACCCGCAAGGACGGCACCGAGCTGGTCTACGGGCGCAACCCGGTCGTGGAGGCGCTGCGGGCGGGGGTGCCGGGGACCACGCTCTACGTGCAGCAGTCCGTCGACACCGACGACCGCGTACGTGAGGCGCTGACGATCGCCGGCGGAACCCGGTTGCCGTTGTTGGAGGTTTCGCGTACCCAGCTCGACGACATGACGAACCGCGGCGTCCACCAGGGGCTGGTGCTCGCCATCCCGCCGTACGAGTACGCCGAGCCCGCTGACCTCTCGGCGAGCGCCGCCGACCTTGGTCAGCCCCTGCTGGTGGTCGCCCTCGACGGGGTGACCGACCCGCGCAACCTCGGCGCGGTCGTACGCTCCGCCGCCGCGTTCGGCGCCCACGGCGTGGTCGTGCCCGAGCGCCGGGCCGCCGGTGTTACCGCCGCGGCGTGGAAGGTCTCGGCCGGCGCGGCCGCCCGTATCCCGGTGGCACGGGCCACGAACCTGACGAGGACGTTGACGGCGTACGCCTCCGCCGGCGCCATGATCGTCGGCCTGGCCGCCGGCGGGGAGTCCCTGGACGCTCTCGATCCGCAGCTGGCAGCGGGCCCGCTGGTTCTCGTGGTTGGCAGCGAGGGACAGGGGCTCTCGCGCCTGGTCGCCGCAACCTGCGACCTCGTCGTGGGCATCCCGATGAGCTCGGAGTCCGAGTCGCTCAACGCCGGGGTCGCCGCCGGGGTCGCGCTGTACGCCGTCGCCGCCGCCCGTCGCCGCTGACCCCCTGAGCCGGCCGGTTCGGTACCTGGCGGAGCGCTGTTCATGATCAGTAGGCATTTGGTGAGGTCCGGCACGGCCATGTCGTGCGTCGCACGCACGTGGGGTGGGGCAGCGACCTCACGAATCGCCTACTGATCATGGACTGATCCGGCGCTGCCCAGCAGCCTTTGCTCCAGGGGCAGCGGCGAGCCACGACGCGCGCGCCTTGGCCAGCAGCTCCAGCAGCGCTGCAACCTGATCGGGGCCGGCGACCCGGTACGTCGCCGCAGTCGCTCCGGAGCCGACCTTGACCCCGAGGTCCGGGCCGCTGAGCCGTACGAAGGCGCGCTCGTCGGTGACGTCGTCCCCGACGAAGATCACCGCGCTCGCGCCGCTGCGCGCACGCAGCTCGTCGATCGCGTGGCCCTTGTCGCTCTGGACCACGGACAGCTCGAGCACCTCGTGGCCCTCGGTGGCGAAGATGCCGGCCCAACGCGCCGGGCCGTGGCGCAGGCTCGTCAGCACGGTGGCCGCGTCCTGCCGGCTCGCCCGGCGTACGTGAACGGCCACCCCGGTCGGCTTCTCCTCCAGCAGGACCCCGGGGATGCCGTCGACCAGTGGCCGAACAGCGTCGAGGAGGGCGGTCCGCCGCTGCGAGGCCGCATCGTCAAGCGCCGCGACGGAACCGGCCTCGAACTCCGAGCCGTGACTGCCGACCAGCTGCACCTGTGGCGGCAGCCCGGTGAGCTCCGCCAGGTCGCGGAGCGCCCGACCGGACACGACCGCGGTCGTCGTGCCGGGTAGTCCGGCCAACGCCGTGAGCGCGCTGACGCTCTCCGGTAGTGCTCTGGCCAGCGCCGGGTCCTCGACGATCGGCGCGAGCGTGCCGTCGAAGTCGATGCACACCAACAGGTTCGGCACCTGCGCGATCTGCTGCGCCGCGGCCCGCAGGTCAGCTGGCAGCTCGGTCGCGATGGAACTGGCGTCGGTGCTCACGCGATCCTCGCGCGGTCAGCGCTCGTCGTGCAGCGCCGAAAGGAACTCTCTGGCCCAGCGGTCCACGTCGTGGGCGAAGACCTGGTCCCGCATGGCGGTCATGCGGGTGCGCAGGTCCTCGTCCGGGACGCTGATGGCGGCGATGATCGCGTCCTTGACCCCGTCCGCGTCGTACGGGTTGACCAGGAACGAGTGGGGAAGGTCGATCGCGGCGCCGGTGAACTCGCTCAGGACCAGCACCCCGTCGCCCTCGGTCCGGCACGCGACGTACTCCTTCGCCACCAGGTTCATGCCGTCGCGGTACGGCGTGACCAGCATGACGTCGGAGGCGACGTAGTAGGCGACGAGCTCCTCGCGTGGCAGCGGCTGGTGCAGGTACTGGATCGGAGGGGACCCGATGCTGCCGTGGTCCCCGATCGCGCGCCCGACCATCTGGTCGATCTCGTCGCGCATGTTTTGGTAGTCCTCGACGTTCTCCCGGCTCGGCGTCGCCACCTGGATGAAGACGCAGTCGTCGACGAGCCCGTCCTCGAGCAGCTCGGTGATCGCCTTGAGACGTACGTCGATGCCCTTGGTGTAGTCGAGGCGGTCGACCCCGAGCAGCAGGTGCGTCGGGCTCCCGACAGCCTCGCGGATCGCCGCGGCCCGGGCTCGTACGTCGGGACGCCGGGCCAGTGCGTCGTACTCCGCGGTGTCGATCGAGATCGGGAAGGCGCCGACCTTCACCCGGCGGGTGCCGCCGTCGGCCGAGACGACGTCGACGCCATCTGAGTCGGGGGACAGGCCCAGCAGCCGTGAGGTGAGGGCCAGGAAGTTCGCCGCTCCGCCCTCGGTCTGGAAGCCCACGAGGTCCGCTCCGAGCAGCCCCTCGACGACCTGACGTCGCCACGGCAGCTGCGCGAACAGCTCCGACGGGGGGAACGGGATGTGCAGGAAGAACCCGATGACCAGGTCGGGTCGCAGCTCGCGCAGCATACGAGGCACCAGCTGCAGCTGGTAGTCGTGGACCCACACCGTGGCGCCGGGGGCGGCAAGTCGGGCCGTCGCCGTTGCGAACCGGCGGTTGACGGCGACGTAGCGGTCCCAGGCCCGGCGGTGGTACGAGGGCGTCACCACGGCGTCGTGGTACAGCGGCCAGATGGTGGCGTTGCAGAAGCCCTCGTAGTACTCCTCGACGTCCTCGCGGGACAGCGCGACCTCCTGCAGGTCGCACGGTCCGACCTCAGGGGGGACCGGCGAGACCGGCAGCGTGTCGTCGATGTGGTGCCCGCTCCAGCCGATCCAGATCGCCTCGCGGCCGCTGAGCGCCGGTTCCATCGCGGCGACCAGGCCGCCAGGGGACCGGGTCCAGGTCACCTTCCCGTCACCGTCGGGGCGCATCTCCACCGGTAGTCGGTTGCAGACCACGAGGAAGTCGTAGCCGCTGACGGTCTCGTTCGCGAGCTCCACCCGGATGTCGGGGACGGTGTGCAGGCTCACCGCGTCGTCCACGTCAGCCTCGTCTCCTAGCGCCTGGCGGCAGCTGGCCTCGCTGACTTGTCGGGCCGACGCTGCCGGCACCACTTACCGCGGGGCACCGAGCCGCGCCCCGTCCTCTGGCTAGCAGGATACGCGGGGTCCGCCCGGGCGCATCGCCCGCGAGCCCGGCAGCCCCGGTGACCGGACCCGCAGGGGCCGCCCGGTCACCCGGGCGCGAGCAGCCCGCGCAGGGCGAGCACCGCGTCGTGCACGTCGGTGAAGCGGGTGGTCAGCGGGGACAGGCCGAGCCGGATCCCGTCCGGGGTGCGGTAGTCGGTCACGACGCTGCGGTCGGCCAATGCGGTGCTCAGGGCCTTCGCGTCCGGGTGGTGGACGCTGACGTGGGACCCGCGCTCCGTGGCGGCGCGCGGGCTCCCCAGCCGGACGCCGAGCGGGGCGAGCCAGGAGTCCACGAGGTCGATCGCGTACGCCGTGAGCAGCTCGGACTTGGCCCGGATGCGGGCCACTCCGGCGTCGCGCACGAGCGCGACCCCCTCGTCGACGCACGTCATCCCGATGGGTGAGGTCGTTCCGGTCACGAACCGCCGCACGCCGGACGCCGGCTGGTACTCCGGCCCCATCGCGAAGGCGTCGGCCCGGCCGAGCCAGCCAGGGATCGACGGTGTCCCGAGCTCCCCGTGCAGCCCCTGGTTCACCCAGAGCCAGGCCGGCGCCCCCGGTCCGCCGTTGAGGTACTTGTACGAGCAACCGACCGCGAGGTCGACGCCGGCGGCGGGCAGGTCCAGCGGGATGGCCCCTACCGCGTGCGAGCAGTCCCACAGCGCCAGGGCACCGACCTCGTGGACGGCGGCCGTGATGCCGCGTACGTCGGCGATCGCGGCGGTGCGGTAGTCGACGACGGAGAGCACCACGACGGCGACCGCGTCGTGCAGCCGAGGCAGCACGTCGCCGACCCGCAGGCCCGAAGCCCGTGTCGCCCCGGGGGTCATCGGCCCCAGCCACGCCACGGCACCGCCGCGCTGGCGCGCCACCTCGGTCGCGACGTACCGGTCGGTCGGGAAGTCCGCGCGGTCAGCGACGACGATGCTGCGTTCGGGCCGCAGGTCGTACGCGGCGTGCAGGAGCTTGAACAGGTTGGTGGTGACAGTGTCGCAGACGATGGTCTCGCCGGGCCGGGCCCCGAGCAGTCCGGTCCCGAGGCGGTCCCCGACCACCGAGGGCAGTTCGAGCCAGCCGTCCTCCCAGGAGCGGATCAACCGATCTCCCCACTGCTCGGTCAGCACCTGCGCGACCCGTCCGGGCGTCGAGGCCGGGAGCCGTCCCAGGGAGTTGCCGTCCAGGTAGATCAGGTCGTCATCCGGGATGAGGAAGCGGGACCGGAACCCGGCCAGCGGGTCCCGGGCATCCAGGCTTACGGCCCGGGCGCGTTCGTCGGACGCCGAGGCGGTCGCTGTCGAGTTCACCCCGCGAGCCTGCCACGCCCGGCGGGTCGTCAGGCGCGCGACGTTCATGATCAGTAGGCGTTTCGTGAGGTCCGGCAGGGCCATTTCGTGCGTTCCACGCTCGCGGGCTGGGCAGCTACCTCACGATTCGCCTACTGATCATGAGATCGCCGGTCTCGCCCCACCATCATGCCGGCGCGATCGGCGGTGCCGTCACTCCCACAGAGCCGCCTGTCGGATTCGAACCGACGACCCTCGCTTTACAAGAGCGACGCTCTGGCCAACTGAGCTAAGGCGGCAAGGCGACCTCGGCGAGCAGGGCGCGGTCGCGAGGATACCCGAGCGGACCGCGCCTGATCTGCGGTCGCGCATCCCGCAGCCCTCAGGCAGGAGCCCGGCTGCGGCGCACGTTCAGGTGCGCCATGCCCTGCACCAGCGCGACACCCGCGAGCACGATCACCGCTCCGACCGGCTCGTTCCACGTCAGAGTCTCCCCGAGCACGAGCACCCCGAGCACCGTCGAGACGATCGGGATCACGTACGTCACGGACGTCGCCGCCAGCGTCCCGGCGTCGCGCACTATGCGGTAGTTCAGGATGAACGCCAGCCCGGTGCCCAGGATCCCCAGCCCCAGCATCGAGGCGGTCACGTTGAACGGCCACGACGTCGGTGCGCTGGTGAACAGCAACGTGACGATGCCGAGCTGAACGCTCGCTGAGAGCAGCTGGGCGGTGATGACCGGGACCACGGGCAGCCCGCGAGGCGTGAGGC
Organism: Acidobacteriota bacterium; assembly: GCA_025449595.1. Lineage (GTDB taxonomy): Bacteria > Actinomycetota > Actinomycetes > S36-B12 > CAIYMF01 > JAFIHG01. Next base: position 7,386 of record JANWJC010000003.1, read on the forward strand.
GTCGCCGGGTGTACGGCACCGCGATGCCGTAGCACGCGGTGGCCCCGACGCAGGCGAGGCTGCCGAGCACGTCGCCGCCGGCGCTCACGTTCCAGAAGCCGAGCACGACGAGGACACCGAAGAACCCGACGGCCAGGCCGATGAGCTTGTCACGCCCCACCTTCTCCCACGGCAGGATCGCCAGCCCGAAGAGCACTGCGAACAAAGGAGTTGTGGCGTTCCAGATTCCGGCCAGGACGGATGAGATCCGGGTCTCTCCCCACGCGAACAACGTGAACGGGATCGTGTGCTGGAACACCGCGACCACGCCGACGTCGAGCCACGTACGCCGGTCCGTCGGCAGCCGCATCCGACCGAGTGCGGTGACCGCCAGCAGGAACAGCGCTCCCAGTGCGACGCGCCCGAACGCGATCTGAAGCGGGACGAGCGTTTGCAGCGCCACCTTCATGAACAGGAACGAGGAGCCCCACAGCACCGCCAGCAGTCCCCACTGCGGCAACCAGCTGCGTGTCGCCGGGGCCGGTGGGGCCACGTGCTCGTCCGTCCTCACCCGCAGATGCTCGCACCCGGCACCGACCGCGAACCCGCGGATTTCGGACCGGACCACGGCCCTAGGCGGGCAGGCGCGGGTCAGCTGCGGACCACGTACACCTTTCGCAGGGTCTCGTGCACGGTCCACACCGTGTGCGACCCGGCGGCCAGCATGGCGACGTCGCCGGGCCCGACCTGCAACGTCGGCCCGTCCGCCACTTCGATCGTGGCGCGCCCGGACAGCACGACGAACACCTCGTCGGACTCGACGTCGCGGCTCACGCCGGGGGAGTGCTGCCAGATGCCTACCGCCACGGCCTCGTCCTCGGCGAGCTCGCTGGTACGGACCTGCGGGTCGCCGCTGACCACGAGGTCACCGTCCAGCGGGTCAGGGGACAGCTGGTCGTCGGGCAGCGCTGCGGCCCGGACCACTCGACAACTCTGGTTCAGCACGGCGTCAGGGTAGCCAGGAGCGGCGGTAGGCTGCCGCCGGTCATCAGGTCCCCCGTTCGGCCGCCCTGAATGACAACGGTGCAATTCGCCGTCTAGAGTGGCGCCCGGGGCCGGCAGGTACGTTGGTCGGGCCCGGCACCGGTCGCCAGCACGAGGAGTTGGTATGGACAGCGCACGGGCGATCGACCCCGACGTGGAACCGCCGCCGGCACTGAGCGCACGCGACCGCGAGATCCTCGAGTTCGAGCGGCAGTGGTGGAAGTACGCCGGCGCCAAGGAGCAGGCCGTCCGCGAGCTGTTCGACATGAGCGCCACCCGCTACTACCAGGTGCTGAACGCGCTGCTGGACTCCCCGGCCGCCCTGCAGTTCGATCCCATGCTGGTCAAGCGCCTGCGTCGGATGCGTGCCTCCCGCCAGCGCGCCAGGTCCGCGCGCCGCCTGGGCATCGAGCTGTGTCACCGGCGCCGGAGGATCCGGCGCCCCCTCCCGCCCCGGACCCGCCGGAGCCGGCGCCCGACTCGTACGCCGCGGACCAGCACGAGCAGGCGTCGTACACCTACGCCACAGCCCCCCAGAGCTCACCGAGCCGCCCGTCCCCGGCTGTCGCGCTGTCCGCGGTCGGCCTGGCCGTACTCGTCGTCCTCGCCCTGGTCGGGGCCTGGCACACGCTGCAGTCGCACCGCGACCGGACCGCCGCGCTGGTCAGCGTCAACCCCGGCGTCGCCCCGCCGATCCCGACCCTGACGCCGCACCCGACCGGCTCGGCGCCCACCCCGTCGGCGCACCCGAGCCCGACCGCGCATGGCACGCCCACGGCCACCCCCACCCCCGCACCGACCAAGTCGGCCCCCGCAAAGATCGTCGTCGACCGGTCGATCCCGGTCGTCGTGCTCAACGCCACGACCCGGACCGGGCTGGCGGCGGGGGAGGCCCGGTCGCTGCGGGCGCTGGGGTGGACCGTCGTCTCGGTCGGCAACTGGCGTGGGGGCGGCGTGAACCGGACCACCGTGTTCGCGATCGGGTACGCGGTCGCGGCTCGCACGCTGCGTGCCGACGTAGGTGCATCCGCACCGGTACGAGCTCCGCTGCCGTCGATGGCCCGGAACCGCTTGGTGCTAGTGATCGGCCCCGACTACAAGGGCTGAGCGACCTACTGCGGGCAGCGCGCTGCGGCGTACTCCGGCACGGTGAGCATCGGCGGTCGCTCGAGCCCGCCGATCTCGTGCTCGACGAGGTCGAAGCTGTCCCCGACCCGCTGGAACTGCGCGAGCGTCGTCCCCAGGCCGAACGTCGCCGTGTGCTGCTCGCTGCCCCGGCCCTCGACCGCGAGTCGCGAGTACGCGGTCTGCATGATGTCGGCCGCCATCCGCCCCAGCCGCTGCTCGTCGTGGTGCCGGTGCCGCCGTACGCCCAGGTCGACCTGGGCTATCGCTTGCAGCCCAACCGATTCGAGGGTGTCGACCAACAGGCCCAGCTCGACCCCGTAGCCGCAGGGGAAGGGGAGGGTCTCCAGCAGTGACCGCCGGGCGGCGTACTCCCCGGCCAGCGGCTGCACCACACCGGCGAGCTCGGGCCAGTGCAGGTTCAGCAGCGGTCGGGCGACGAGCTCGGTGACGCGCCCGCCACCGGCGTGGACCACCGCCTCACCATTGACGAAGGGTCGCTCGTAGACGGCCTTGACCAGTGCGGTCTGCGGGTCGGTGAGCAGCGGGCCGAGCAGACCGGTGACGTACGCCGGGGTGAACGAGCGCAGGTCGGCGTCGATGAACACCACCAGGTCGCCGGTGGTGGCGGCCAACGACCGCCACATCGCCTCACCCTTGCCGGACACCGCCGAGATGCGGGGCAGGACGTCGTCGCGGTGCACGACGGTGGCGCCGGCCGCTGCGGCGACCCCGGCGGTGCGATCACGGGATCCGGAGTCCAGGACGACCAGCTCGTCCACGAGCCGGCGATCCGGGGGCACGCCCGCGCCGAGCGCGGTCACGATCAGCGAAACGATCGCCCCGACGGTCTCCTGCTCGTCCAGGGCCGGCAGCACGACGCTGACCGTCGCCCCGCGCTCGGCCTTCGCGGCCATGAGGGCCGGGAGCGCCCAGTCAGCTGCCCGAGAGGTCCGCGAGCGGAACCAGCTCTCGACATCCGGCCGCACCGGTGACCTCCCCGCCCATCACTCGTCGTCGCCTGCCTGTTCCAGCCCGGTCCAGGATGCGGACCGGGTACGGTTCGGCGCCGGTCCGCCGCTACAGTCTCACCCATCGGACCGGGGTCCACCGCCACCGCGGTGCCCGGCCGCACGCTGCCGAGCGACGTCTGCTCGGCACGTACAACCGCATATCTCATCAAGAGGGGCAGAGGGAACGGCCCGGTGAAGCCCCGGCAACCAACTGACGACCAGTGGCGCGAAGCGCCCGGAGTCGCACAGTGATAGGTGCCAACTCCGTCCGGTCCGCAACTGCGGCGCCGGGAAGATGAGGAGAAAGGCCTCAGCTCATGACTCTCACGACCTCCCCCTCGCCCGCCGGCAATGTGCCTGCCGGCAATGTGCCGCCTGGCAGCCGCCCGGCCGACACGGTCTCCGTCATCGCAGCGTCGGACGCAGCCCCCCGAGACACCGCCGCCCCCTTCGGTCCCGCCGTCGCGTTGTCGTGCCGCGAGTGCGGCGCGCGCTACGACCTCGGTGCTGCGTACGCCTGCGTGGAGTGCTTCGGCCCGCTCGAGGTGGCGTACGACTTCACCGGGGTGACCCGGGCCCGCATCGAGGCCGGCCCCAACTCGATCTGGCGGTACTCCTGTCTGCTGCCGGTCGCGGCGTACGCGGGCCAGGAGCCCAACCTCGCGCCCGGCTTCACCAAGCTCGTCCGGGCCGACAACCTCGCCAGGGCCCTTGGCATGACCGGCGGGCTGTGGGTCAAGGACGACAGCGGCAACCCCACCCACTCGTTCAAGGACCGCGTGGTCGCCGTGGCGCAGAGCGCGGCGCGCCGGCTCGGCCTCTCGACGCTGGCCTGCGCCTCCACCGGCAACCTGGCCAACGCCGTTGCCGCGGCGTCCGCCCGCGCCGGGATGCGCTCGGTCGTCATGATCCCCAGCAACCTCGAGGCCGGAAAGACCGTCACGACGGCGGCGTACGGCGGCACCCTCATCGCGGTCACCGGCAACTACGACGACGTCAACCGGCTTTGCGGGGAGCTGATCGGGGACCCGATCACTGCGGACTGGGGCTTCGTCAACGTGAACCTGCGCCCCTACTACGCCGAGGGCAGCAAGACCCTGGGCTACGAGATCGCCGAGCAGCTCGGGTGGCGGCTCCCGCAGCAGGTCGTCATCCCGATCGCGTCCGGCTCCCTGCTGACCAAGGTCGACAAGGCGTGGCGTGAGCTCGCGGCGCTGGAGCTCGTCCCGGACACCGCGTACCGGGTCTTCGGCGCCCAGGCCACCGGCTGCTCGCCGGTGTCGCAGGCGTACCGCGACGGCAAGGACGTCGTGCGACCGGTCAAGCCGGACACGATCGCGAAGTCGTTGGCGATCGGGAACCCCGCCGACGGCCCGTACGCCCTTGACGTCGTACGCCGCACCCACGGCGGGATCGAGGACGTGTCCGACGCCGA
>JANWJC010000004.1 GCA_025449595.1 Acidobacteriota bacterium
AGACGGCCTTCTTCGCGACCGTCTTCTTGACTGGAGCCTTGCGGGCTGCAGTCTTGCGGGCGGTTGTCGTTGACGCCGCCACGATGCCTCCTTGTGTCATCTCCAGGCATTGGCGCCCAGATCCATCGATGAAATCGTGTCAGAGCCTGTCAGAAAGTCGGCGCAAGTACGAGTCGACTTGTCGGTTCGTGTCGCGACGACCACCCATCGCGCGCGCACTCGTCATGAGCGCGGAGGCTGCCGACAAGTCGTGCGACGCGCGGTATCCTGTGCAGTGCAGCAGGTATCACCGTACGACGTTCGTCGACGACGAGCTGACGCGGCCTTGCGACCTCACCAGTCGCGGGGCGTCCTCGGACCGGAGATTGTGTCCAGCAGGCGCCCCAACCGGTCGCGAAGACCCTTCGGCACCGGGCTCCCGGCGATGGCGGCCAGCAGGATGTCCGGTTCTCCAGCAGCTGCGGACACCAGATGCTGCACGGTCTCGAAGGACACATCGGGCAACGAGAGGTCCAGATCCGACAGCCCGGCCGCACCCATCGGCAGCGTCAGCCCGGAGTGCTCCCCCGGCGCGAGCAACCCGGACGCGGGGACGATGAGCTCGTCATGCGCGAGGCCGGCAAGGTCCGCGTCACCGACGTCGAGTGCCAGGACGGTGGCTCCGGCGCGCCGCGCGTCGGCCACTCGCTCGAGCAGGCCTTCGGTCGGATCGTCCGGGGCCACGACGAAGACCGTCTCTCCCCGACCGCTGGCGACCAGTCGGTCGAGGCCCACGGACAGGTGCGCCGGCGCGTCCGGGGGAGGAGCCCATCGCACGAGGGTGGGGGACAGGCCCTGCAGGTCGGCGTACCGGGCCTCCTCGTCCAGATGTGCTGCCAGATGCCAGGGTTCCTCTGTCGGGGTCCCTACGAGCAGCAGCTCGCCGGTGCCTTCGGTCGAGCGACGCAGACTCCGGGCGAAGCCGCGCGTCCGGTCGATCCACCCGGTGCTCGAGAGCACCTCCCGCAACAGCTGAACCCTCGCTCGCTCCACGGGGGCATCGTGCCGTACGCGAGGACGTACTGGTTGGATCGCCGCCATGACCGAGTCGCCCGCGCCCCAGACCCGTGACCCTCGCGAGCTACCGGATGTGTCAGGTCTTGTCGTCGGGGTGCTCGGCGGTACTGGTCCGCAGGGACGAGGTCTCGCGCGGCGACTGGCGATGGCCGGACAGACGGTGATCCTCGGTTCGCGTGATGCGGCCAGGGCATCGGCCGCGGCCACCGAGCTCCGGCACGCCGATGGGGGAGCGGTCCGTGTCGACGGCGCAGACAACTTCGAGTGCGCGCGCAGGGCTGATGTCGTCGTAGTCGCGGTGCCGTGGGAGGGCCACGGGGCGTTGCTCGCGGACATCGCCGACGCCCTGTCCGACAAGGTGGTCATCGACTGCGTCAACCCGCTCGGATTCGACAAGCAGGGCGCCTACCCCTTGCCGGTTCCGGAAGGCTCCGCGGCGCAACAGGCCGCCGCACTTCTCCAGGGCTCGCGCGTGGTGGGCGCATTCCACCACGTGTCCGCCGTGCTGCTGCTGGATCCTTTGGTGGACGTACTCGACCTCGACGTTCTCGTCGTGGGCGACGACCGCGGTGCGACCGACATCGCGCAGGCATTGGCCGCCCGGATCACCGGCTTTCGCGGCGTGTACGCCGGCCGCCTGCGCAACGCCCACCAGGTCGAGGCCCTCACCGCGAACCTGATCTCGATGAACCGCCGCTACAAGATCCACGCCGGAGTGCGCATCACCGACATCTGACCTCGTCTCACCTGTGCCCAGGAAAGTCCCGAGGGCGGGGCGGGTCAGGTGTAGGAGTGGTCGGGGGTGGGGTAGGCGCCGGTGACGACGTCGTCGGCCCAGGCTCTTGCGGCACCCAGGAGCACGCCGTGCATGTCGGCGTACTTCTTGACGAACTTGGCGGTACGGCCGGTGTTCAGCCCGGCCATGTCCTGCCAGACGATGACCTGCGCATCGGTGGCGGCGCCGGCGCCGATGCCGATCGTGGGGATCGTCAGCGACTGGGTCACCTGGGCGGCCAGGTCGGCGGGTACGACCTCCAGGACGACGGCGAACGCGCCGGCTGCCTCCAGCGCCTTCGCGTCGTGCAGCAGCGTGGCACCGTCTTCGCCGCGACCCTGGACGCGGTAGCCGCCGAACTGGTTCACCGACTGCGGTGTCAGCCCGAGGTGGCCCATCACCGGGATGCCGGCGCTGACGAGCGTCTCGACCTGGTGGGCGACCCGGACGCCGCCCTCCAGCTTGATCGCGTGCGCCCCGGCCTCCTTCATGAAGCGAGCCGCGGTGTCCAGCGCCTGCGCGGACGATGCCTGGTAGGAGCCGAAGGGCAGGTCGGCGACCACCATGGCGCGCCGCGAGCCACGTACGACACCGCGAACCAGCGGCAGCAGCTCGTCGACCGTGACCGGCAGCGTCGAGTCGTGGCCGTAGACCACCATGGCCGCGGAATCCCCAACCAGCAGCACGGGGATCCCAGCCTCGTCGAACACCCCCGCCGTGAGTGCGTCGTACGCGGTGATCATGGGCCACTTCTCGTGGCGTTCCTTCGCCGCGGCCAGGTCGCGCACGGACACCCGGCGGGACGAGGTGGCGGGGGATGAGCCGTACAACGGCTCGGGTACGGACTGTGCAGACATCTGATGCCTCCTGGTGACTCGAGTCCCCGAACTGGGGTACCCGGACACCTCAAGGATGGCACACGGCGAGCCGGAGCCGCCCGCGGACAGGAGGGTCGCTCGTCGGCAAGGCCACTCGTCGGGCGTGCACCGGTCTCGAACGCCATTCGCGAGGAGCCGCACCGGCTAGGGACGCGAGGAGATACGAAACGGGACTGTTGCGTTTCGGAATGAATCGGGATAGGTTCTACGACGTGCCTGCCGGGGGCGGCACCAACGGTCGCCTCGCGATCGCACCCATCATCTTCTCGACCATGATCGGATCTGCCATGTCCCAGGAGCGTGCCGAGACCGGCACAGTCACCTCACAGGCCACCACCGAGGGGGTGAACCCGAGGCGCTGGAAGATCCTGGCCGTCCTCGTCGTGAGCCTGCTCGTGGTGGTGCTCGACAGCACCATCCTCAACGTCGCCCTGAAGACGATCCAGGAGGACCTCGGCGCCACCCAGAACGAGGTCGTCTGGGCCGTCAACGCCTACACACTGGCGTTCGCAGCCCTGCTGTTCACCTGGGGTGTGCTCGGAGACCGCTACGGACGCAAGCGGATCCTCGTCATCGGGTTGATCATGTTCGGTGCTGCCTCGGCGCTGTGCGCGTTCGCCCAGACGCCCACCCAGCTGATCCTCTTCCGCACCCTCATGGGGATCGGCGGGGCCTCGGTCATGCCCGTCACGCTGTCGATGATCACCGTCATCTTCCCGCCGCAGGAGCGCGGCAAGGCGATCGGGATGTGGGCCGCGTCCGTGGGTGGCGCCGTCGCCCTCGGCCCGGTGCTCGGCGGCCTGCTGCTCGAACACCCGAACTGGTTCCACTGGCTCACCGGCAACGACTGGGGCTCGGTCTTCTTCATCAACGTCCCGATCGTCATCGCGGGCGTCATCGGGATCCTGGCCATCGTGCCGGAGAGCAAGAATCCCAACGCCGCGCACCTCGACCCGCAGGGCCTGCTGCTGTCGGTCGCCGGACTTTTCGGGGTGGTCTACGGCATCCAGAACTCAGGATCAGACGGGTGGGCCTCGCCCCAGACGTGGGGCCCGCTGGTTGCCGGCGCGTTGATCCTTGCCGGTTTCGTCTTCGTCGAGTTCCGCAGCGCCCACCCCTCGCTGGACCTCTCGCTGTTCCGGATCCGGTCGTTCTCCGTCCCGCTGACCAGCATCTCGCTCGCGTTCGCGGCCATGCAGGGCACGATGCTGTTCCTGGCGTTCTACTACCAGATCGTCCGGGCCTGGACGCCGCTGCAGTCGGGCCTGCTGGTCCTGCCCTTCGCGATCGGGCAGTTCCTGGGGGCGCCGCGCAGCGCTGGCATGGTGCAGCGGTTCGGCGCCCGTGCGGTGATCTCCGGCGGTCTGGCGCTCGCGGCCCTGGGCATGCTCGGCGTGGCCGTTATCCAGCAGGATTCCCCGGTCTGGTACCTGATCATCGTGGGGCTGACCTTCGGGTACGGGCTGGGCAACGCCATGGCCCCGGCGACCACACGCATGACCCTGGCCACGCCGCCGGCTCGTTCCGGTGCCGGGTCGGCGGTACAGAACACCGTGCGTCAGGTCGCAGCTGCGCTCGGGGTCGCCGTCATGTCCTCGATCATCTCGCTGGTCTACGTCAACCGCATCACGCCGGTGATCAACGCGAGCCCGCTGCCGGACAGCCTGAAGAGCACCGCCAGCGGCTCGATCGGTGCGACGAACGGCGTGGCCGACGCCCTGGCGGCGTCCGGCAAGGTCCCGGCGGCAGCCGTGCAACGGTTGCGGCAGGCTGGGTTCGACGCGTTCATGCCCTCGCTGCACTGGGCCGCGGGCCTGTCGGTCGCGCTGATGGTCGTGGCAGTGCTGTTGATCCTGTGGCGGCTGCCTGCCAAGGCGGAGGCCGTGGCGTGGACGGGTTCGCACGAGACCGACACCGACGCGGTCGACGCCGCCCACTCGGTGCACGTGGTGTCCGAGGAGAGCGGGGACCTCGCCCACGTGGCGGACGCCCCGCTGGAGCGGCCTGAGTCCGACGGAACCGAGCTCGAAGGGGCGTACCGGTCGACGTCATGACACCCGAGGGCACCGAGGTACGTCGCCCCGGTCGGCCCCGCGACGAGCGGGCCGACCGGGCGATCGTCACCGCCGCGCTGGAGATGCTCGTCGACGAGGGGTACCACGCCCTGAGCGTCGAGGCGGTTGCGGTCCGGGCCGGTGTGGGCAAGACGACCGTCTACCGGCGCTGGCCCGGCAAGCGTGAGCTCGTGATCGATGCGCTCGCCGAGCTCAACGCGAACATGCCCGACCTGCCGCCTGCCGGGCCGACGCGCGACCGGGTGCGCCAGCTCATGGAGCACGTCTGCAACAAGGATCTCGGCTCGATGTCCTCGCGAATCCTGCCGCGCATGATCGCGTACCGGACGAGCCATCCCGAGCTGTACGCGGACTACCTGGCCC
>JANWJC010000005.1 GCA_025449595.1 Acidobacteriota bacterium
CTGAAACGGCGTACCCAACGAGCACGCCACGCCGGCCCTGACGTCAGCCAGCCCCTCGGCGAAATCTGCCTCGATCAAGCCGTCCTTGGCGACAACGGCAGTACCGCGGAGACCCGGCACTGCACTCATGGCTCGCAAGTCTAGGTGCCAGTTGGACAACCTACCGGGACGTCGGTCGGCGCCCCGACCGCTATCGCTCGCATGCGACAGACCGGTGGTGCACGCTGGCTTGCTGGATGCGGACAGGAGTCGCGACGTCTTGCTCGATCGGCTAGGGGCTGGGCTGGTAGGCCTCTATCGGGACGTGGCGGATAGCACAGTTGATCTTCCCGAGGATGAAGCCGAGCGTGCCCTCCGTGCCCTCGACTCTTGGCAGCCAGGTCACCTTCTGTGGCTGATGCCGCCCGCGGTCACGGCCCGTGGCGCAAGTTTCTCGAGCCCTCGTGCGTGTGGGGCACGGTTTCCGCCAGGGGGGGTGGATGGCGCTCGAGGCGTTACTCAGGTGTTACCGACCACTGGTTGCCTTCGTTGCAGCCCGACCGCCGGTCGTGGCCCGATCTGGAGGTAGCAACCATGCCAGTCGCACCGAATCTTCCCTGGCCCCCTCGTGACTTCGCTGCGGACTTCGAGGCACGCTTCGAACACATCGAGGCGACCCTCTCAGAGCTGAGGGCGACCATCAGGGGTTACGTCGCCGGCGTCGAGACGGCCAGCCGGTCTGAGGGCGAACGGTCCACCGAGTCGCGGGACTGAGCCGAGGCCGAGGGAGGAGTTCCCGATGCGCCTGACCTCGATCCCACCCAGCATGGCCGTCGTTGCCGTCACGGCATTGATGCTGACCGCCTGCAGCCGCGCGTCGTCGACCGTCGGCTCCCCCTCGGCACAAGCGACGGCGCCCGCCTCGGACGCCGCTACCGGTTCGGATTCGACGACCCCCTCGACGGCCGCTGCATCGGATGGGACCACCGGCTCAGATTCGACCAGTCCGACGCCTGGCACGAGCGCAGCCGCCATCGCCGTGTGCACCACTCTGCCGGTCTCGCAGGTCGCCTCACTCAGTGGAGTAGCACTGACAACCGGCAACGAGCAGGACTCTGCCCTCGGCAACGCCTACACGTGCGACTACTACCCCGCTTCCGGCACTGGCGGCCTGAGTGTCACCGTCACTGCTGCCGGTGGGGCACAGGCGTACCAGAACTCTCTTCAGGCCGACACGATTGCTGGGGGTGCGGAAAACGTTGCCCCGGTGACAGGCGTCGGTGACAAGGCCTTCTCCGCCCACGACGGCGTGCGAGCCCTCTTCGGCGATCGGATGATCTACGTGGCCGGGCTCGCCTCGAACCCGCCCGCGGTGGCGATCATCCAGGCACTCCAAGCCAAGCTGGGTTAGGCACCGACCATCGATGGAGGTGACCCCCGCCCGAAATCGACCGATTGCTTGGGAATGTCGATCAGCGAAACCAGGGTGAGTCCGATGCACGCCGGCCGGAGCTGACCGTAGATCCATGAATCCCGTTGGCATACCAGGGCATCGGGCTCGTCAGCTGGTGCTGATCAGCTCGATGACAGGGATGACCCGGCTGGTCTTGGACTCGTACTCGGCGAAGCCGGGGATCCGCTCGGTCTGCATGGCGTAGATACGGTCGCGTTCGGCACCCGTCACCGGTTCGGTACGTGCCGCGTAAATATCGGCGCCGCGCTCCACCGTCACCTCCGGGTTGGCGCGCAGATTGTGGAACCAGTCCGGATCGGTATCGGCGCCGGCCTTGGACGCGAACACGCACGTTTGCCCATCCAGTTCCAGGAACATCATGGGAGTGACGCGCTCAAGACCTGACCGGGCCCCCGTGGTGTGCAGCAGCAAGACTGGCGCGCCCTGGAACTGCCCCCCAAGCTTGCCATCGTGGGCGCGAAACTCCTCGATGATCGACGCGTTCCAATCCTGTCCACTCATATTTTCTCCAGATAGGCACCATCCGACGACTGTGCAACATCGAACCGGTACCAGGGATTCCGTGCAGCATGGTGCCGTTCAGACTACGAATGGTATGAGCATCTTGGTGGAGTGCTTGTACGTCGGATACGTGTCTGGGAACTTCTCGGTCAGGTAGCGCTCCTCCACGACCGCACTGTAGATGAAGAAGATCCCGGCCAGGGCCACGGCGGTAAGCCATGCCCAGTTCAGCGCCATCGCAGTTGCGATGGCAGCGAGCAAGATGCCCGAGTAGATCGGGTGCCGTACCAAGCGGTACGGCCCACTGGTCACCAACTCTGGCTCGTCCTTCTGCGTCATGGGCGTGCCCCAGTTGCGTCCGATGTGCCGACGGGCCCAGACGGCGAACCCCAATCCGAGAGCGAAGAGGACGAGACCGAGACCGGCGCGCCACGGGTCGGTGTTCAGGCCGCCGCTCCGAAAGGCTCCCAAGCGGATCAGCAGGATCGCGACGACGACGATCACGGCCCTGATCCTCAGCTCGCGCGACCATGGGAGTCGGCCCCGCTTCATGGAGAAGGCTGCCACCAGCCAATACAGCCAGAATGCGGCCCAACCGCCTGCGAATACGACCTCGAGTGCACGCATCGTCACTCGGACGATGGCGTGGCGTGGGATTCGCAACCGGCGGTGCGGGAGTGCGTCCCACGTCCCCGGTGGCACTGGAACAAGGCGCTCGAGGCGATGGCCCGCACCAGCAGAGCGTACGCCCGGAGGACGAGCGCGGAGCGTGTTGACGCTGGGCATCCCGGCTGGCATTGTCGGTTCGCCGTCGATGCCCCCGTTGCTGATCGGTGCGTCGAACCTGTTTGTGGAGGTGCGAGATGATCAACCGCCGCGACGTACGACTCGCTGTGATCGCCACAGTGCTGGGAATCGTAGCCAGCGCCGGGATCCTGCCATCGGCATCGGCCTCGGTGCCGGCCCTCGACGGCCGGGCGGTCCCTATCGTGATCTCGGCGCCCCCGGCGGTCAAGTCTGCGGCAGCGACCGCGCGGTCATATCTCACGGCGAGAGCCGCGAGAGCGCCGAAACCGCTGGCCGGGATGATCATTGCACTCGATCCCGGCCACCAGCTGGGCAACAGCAACCCCCGGTTCGCCAAGTACATCAACCAGAAGCGCTTCCAGGGTCGGATCTGGAAGATCTGCAACACGACCGGCACTGCGACGAACAGCGGCTATCCGGAGGCCACCTTCAACTGGAACGTCGCGCTGATACTCCGGGCGAAGCTCGTGGCGCTGGGTGCGAAGGTGCCGATGACCCGTACCAGCAACTCGTGGAACAAGTGGGGACCGTGCACCTGGGACCGCGGCAAGTTCGGGATGAAGGTCCACGCCCGGCTGATGATTCAGATCCATGCCGACGGCGCACCGAGCAGCGGGCACGGCTTCCACATCATCACCCCGGGTCTGACAAAGGGCTGGACCGACCACATCTGGCGCGCGGACCTGGTCCTGGCCAAGGCCATGAGGGCGGGGATGATCGCGGCCCATGACACCCCCAGCACGTACATCCGTGGTGCGATCAACATCCGTACCGACCAGTCTGCGATGAACATCAGCCAGATCCCGACCGTGACGGTCGAGAACGGCAACATGCGCAACCGGCACGACGCCGCCCTGATGACGACCAGGAAAGGCCAGGAGTTCTACGCCGCTGCCATGCTGCGCGGCATCCTGACGTACCTACACCGCTAGCGGCGGGACCAGGCCCCAAAGGGGTTGATCCCACCGCAAGTTTGCACGGTGATCGCTCAGGCGGGGGCCGCCTTGCTCCGACGGTGCCACGCCGGGTCGTACAGCGTCGCCAGCCGGGCGAGCGTGAGCGCGGCGAGCATGAGACCGAAGTCGCGCAGAGCGACGTCGTAGAACCCGGAGTACGTGAGGAAGTTGATCACGATTCCAGCAAGCCAGGCGGCCACGATGAAGGCCGCATAACGCGGTTTGAGGGCCACCGCGACGCCCGCGACGATCTCGATCACCCCGATGACCAGCATCGCCTGGTGCGCGCTGACCGGGATGATCGACACGATCCAGGGTGCGAGGTAGTGGTCCCAGTTCGTCAGGATGTTGAAGAACTTGTCCAGGCCGAACAGGATGGGCAGCAGTGTGAACCCGGCCCACAGCATGAGGTAGGCGCCGTACGCGGGCTCGCTGCGTGCCCGCTGCAGGGCCCCCCTGAACTCGCCGGTCCTCGGTACGTGAACGGTCATCGTAGTCATCGCAACCTCCTGTATCACCAATGCTTCCTAGTTTTAGAATTCCCCTTGCTGACCTTTTTGTCAAGACTTGTTGGTGTTACACTTCCGGTGTGATCTCAGGCGAGCTGGCGGGCCTCGAGGCGCTCGGCAGTCTGAGCACCCTGGACGACCCGGTGCGACGGCGGTTGTACGACGCCGTCATCACCCAGGACGAGCCGGTCTCCCGCGAGCAGGCCGCGACCACCGTCGGCATCGGGCGGACGCTGGCCGCGTACCACCTTGACAAGCTGGCCGACGCAGGACTGCTGACGATCATCTATCAGCGACCGGCCGGTCGCGGGGGTCCGGGCGCCGGGCGGCCGGCGAAGCTGTACCGACGCGCCGAGCGAGAGCTGGCGGTCAGCGTGCCGTCACGCGACTACGAGCTGCTCGCGACGCTGTTGGTCGAGTCGGTCCACCACGACACCTCCGGTGCGGTGACGGCCGCGGTCAACGACGCAGCTCGGGCCGCGGGGCGGCGGGCTGTCGAACCCGGTGGTGATCTGGTCGAGTCGCTGCGCTGCTGTGGTTATGAGCCCCGCGCGAACGCCGACGGCAAGCTCGAGCTGCGCAACTGTCCGTTCCACCATGTCGCCCAGAGCGATCCGGAAGTGGTGTGCGGGCTGAACCTGCACCTGGTGGAAGGGATCATCGAATCGAGCACTGATCCCCGTGCCAAGGCCGAGCTCGATCCTCGTCCGGACCGCTGCTGCGTCGTGGTCTGCGACTCGGCCCGGGCGAAGGCAAGTTCAGGCACTGACCCAGCGCTCAGTGCGGACCGTCCTCGGACCCGGGGTCGCCAAGGTTCCCGAGGAAAGCCAACCGCGACGTAGCCCGTACCGAGCGGGTCTGTCCCGGGGGTACGACCACCGTCGTGCCGGCCGCGACGTCGACCTCGTCCGTGCCGACCACCATCACGCCATGCCCGTCAAGGAAGTGGAAGGAGGCGGCCGGGCCGGGATGAGCCGGCAGCGCCTGGCCGGGCTCCAGCGCGACAAGGACGACCTTGAGCTCCGCAGACTCGTGCAGCACGGTCACTCCGGGCCCGTCGGCGTTGAACCGTGCGGTGTCATGCCAGTTCCGCCAGACCGGCATCAGTACATCCCGAGCTGGAGCCGTGCCGACTCCGACATCCGTTCCAGCCCCCAAGGCGGATCCCAGACCAGTTCGACGTCGACCTCGCGCACGCCCGCGACGGACTCGGCCGCTGTACGCGCGTCCTCCTTCAAGATGTCCCCCATCCCGCAGCCCGGCGCGGTCATGGACATGCGGATCTCGACTCGCTGCCCTCCGTCGGCCAGCGGGTAGGCGTCGCAGTCGTAGATCAGCCCGAGGTCGACCACGTTGATGGGGATCTCCGGGTCGAAGACGTTCTTGAGCTGTTCGATCACCTGCTCGACGTCGAACGGGCCGACCGCCGCTGCCCCTTCGCCCTCCAAGGTCACAGGGTCGGTGAGTCCCAGGGCCGCAGAGTCCTCGGCGCCGATCCGCACCAGATAACCGACCTCCGTCTGCACGGTGGCGCTGCCCCCGAGCGTCTGCACCACCGTGATCCGTTCCCCGGGTTCCAGCGTCATCAGCTGCCCGCCTGGGATCACGGTCGCCAGACAGCTGCGATCGAGCTCGATGGTGACGTAGCGAGGTGAGCTCATGGTCATCTACTCCATCTCGTTCGACTGCTCGTCCAGTGCGCTGCGTAGCGTCTGCCAAGCCAACGTGGCGCACTTGACCCGCGCCGGGTACTGCCACACCCCCGAGAGCACCGCGAGCTTTCCCACGTCGGGCTCAGGGGTCTGCTCGTCGGGCTGCACCGTCAGCATGGTGTGCACGCGGCCGAACAACGCCAGGGCGTCGCTCGTGCGCATCCCTTTGAGGGCACCGGTCATCAGCGACGCCGACGCCTGGGAGATCGCACATCCGGAGCCCTCGAACGCGACGGCGCTGATGACACCGTCATCGAACTTCAGGTGCAGCGTGAGCTGATCGCCGCACAGCGGGTTGATCCCTTCAACCGTGCGCGTGGCGTCCGGGAGGTCCCCGAAGTTGCGGGGTCTGCGGCCGTGATCGATGATGACGTCCTGGTACAGCGCAGCGGTCGCCTCGCTCACCGCCTGGGTCACGCTCCGACCTCGCCGATCCCCGCCATGGACCGCGTCGCGATCCGGTTCAGCAGTGCCGAGCGCAAACCCGGCAGCTCGATCCGGTCGACCATGTCGCGCACGAACGCGAAGACCAGCAGGCCCCGCGCTTCCTCTGCCGACAGGCCCCGCGAGCGCAGGTAGAGGATGGCCTCGCCGTCGACCTGTCCGACGGCGGCCCCATGCGTGCACTTCACGTCGTCGGCATAGATCTCCAGTCGGGGCCGGGTGTCCACCTCGGCCCGGTCGGAGAGGATCAGGTTCTGGTTCTTCTGATTCGCGTCGGTGCCGTCGGCACCCTCTCGAACCATGATGTGTCCGTTGAAGACGCCGTGCCCGCGATCCTCCAGCACGCCTTTGTAGAGCTGGTGGCTGGTGCACTGGGTCGAGGCGTGGTCCACGAAGACCGTGTTGTCGTGGACCTGGTTCCCCCGTGGCAGATACAACCCGTCCAGGCTGACCTGCGCGCCGGGCTCGTCGAGGCTGATCCGTACCTCGTGCCGTGCTATCTGCGATCCGAGCATCACCAGGTGGGATCCGAACCGGCTGTCCCGACCCTGTCGGACATCGAGCAGTGCCAGGTGAAACGCACTCTCCGGCTCGTCCTGGATCTTGTAGTGCTCAACGTGCGCGCCCTCGTGGAGAACCACTTCGGTCACCGAGTTCGTGCAGCAGACCTGGCCGTCGACGCCTGCGTACGTCTCCACGATCGTGGCACGACTGCCTGCCTCGGCCAGCACCACCGAGCGGGGGCTCGCCAGCAGCGGGATCCCCGCGGTGTCGGACAGGAACACGAGCTGGATGGGTTCGTCGACGACTGTCCCGGGCCCGAGGTGGATGAACGCACCGTCCTCGGCGAGGGCGTCGTTGAGCGCGGCGAAGGCGTGGTGCTGACCGGGGACGCTGTCGAAGAACGGCGCCAGCTGCTGAGCACCTCCCACCAACAGGGCCGCAACATTCGTGATGGTGATGCCGTCGGCCACGGCAGGGAGCCGCGACATGGAGGCGCGGAACAGGCCGTTGACGAACACGAACCGGATCCCGCCGAGATCCACCGCCGGGTCCTCGACCTGCTCGCCGATTCTTGAGTCGCCGGAGTCGGCCGTGCCCGCGCGGAAGGCAACTTCTGTGATCGCCTCGAGGCGCGTGTATTTCCAGTCCTCGTCCCGGTGCGTCGGAAAACCGTGCTCGGTGACCCAGGTCAGTGCCGCGGCCCGGATCTGGCTGAGCCATCCCGGCACGTCACCGTCGAGTCCGGGTGCCAGCCGGGAGAGCAGCGCCTCGCCCGCCTTGCTCACCGCGTCGCCCCGGCCATGCTCGTGGCCGCAGGGACCGGTTCGCGTACGCCGGCGTAGCCGTGCTCCTCGAGCTCGACGGCAAGCTCCTTGCCCCCGGAACGTACGATCCGACCCGCGGCCATGATGTGCACCTGGTCGGGGACGATGAAGTCGAGCAGCCGCTGGTGGTGGGTGATCACCAGCATCGAGCGGCCTTCGCTTCGTAGCGCATTTACGCCACCGGCGACCACTCGGAGGGCATCGATGTCCAGCCCCGAATCGGTCTCGTCCAGGATCGCCAGCTTCGGCTCGAGGATCGCCATCTGCAAGATCTCGTTGCGCTTCTTCTCACCCCCCGAGAAACCCTCGTTGACCGAACGGCTCATGAACGACTGATCCATCTCGACGAGCTTCATCCGCTCCTGGGCCAGTGCCAGGAAGTCGACACCGTCGAGCTCGTCGAGTCCGCGGTGGCGCCGCAGCGAGTTCAGCGCCGTCCGCATGAAGTAGAGGTTGCCCACGCCGGGGATCTCGACCGGGTGCTGGAATGCCAGGAAGATTCCTGCCGCCGCACGCTCTTCCGGCGAGAGGGCCAGCAGATCCTCCCCGTCGAACAGGACGGAGCCGGTGACAGCGAAGTCCTCGCGCCCTATGAGCACCCCAGCAAGGGTGCTCTTGCCCGCGCCGTTGGGGCCCATCACGGCATGGACCTCCCCAGCCTCGATCTGCAGGTTCACGCCCCGCAGGATCTTCTTGTCACCGATCCGGGCATGCAGGTCCTCGATCTTCAGCATCAGCCGACACTTCCTTCCAGGCTCACGCTCAACAGCTTCTGGGCCTCGACCGCGAACTCCATGGGCAACATCTTGAACACCTCACGACAGAACCCGTTCACGATCATCGAGACGGCTTCCTCCTCCGGGATCCCCCGTTGCCGGCAGTACAGGAGCTGCTCCTCGCCGATCTTGGAGGTCGAAGCCTCGTGTTCCACCTGGCCGGTCTTGTTCCTGACCTCGATGTACGGGAACGTGTGCGCGCCGCACTCCTTGCCGATGAGCAGCGAGTCGCACTGGGTGAAGTTGCGCGCACCCTGCGCGGAGTGCTGGATGCCCACGAGACCGCGGTACGTGTTCTGCCCGTGCCCGGCCGAGATCGCCTTGGAGATGATGGTGCTGCTGGTGTTCTTGCCGATGTGCACCATCTTGCTGCCGGTATCGGCCTGCTGGTGCCGCGCGGTCAGGGCCACGGAGTAGAACTCACCCACCGAGTTGTCACCCATGAGCACGACGCCGGGGTACTTCCAGGTGATGGCCGAACCGGTCTCCACCTGGGTCCAGGAGATCTTCGAGTTCCGACCGGCGGCCTTCCCGCGCTTGGTGACGAAGTTGTAGACCCCGCCGTTGCCGTCGGCGTCGCCGGGATACCAGTTCTGCACGGTTGAGTA
>JANWJC010000006.1 GCA_025449595.1 Acidobacteriota bacterium
ACGTTCTTCGCCGGCTTCCTGGCCATCATCGGGATCCCGCCCTTCTCCGGGTTCTACTCCAAGGACAAGATCATCGAAGCGGCGTTCAGCCACGGGTTCCTCATCGGGTTCGTCACGCTGCTCGGTGCCGGCGTCACCGCGTTCTACATGACCCGTCTGATGGCCATGACCTTCACCGGCACGGCGCGCTGGACCGATGAGCAGCACCCGCACGAGTCGCCACCGGTGATGCTGGTCCCGATGGTCGCGCTCGGCCTGCTGTCCGCTGTCTCCGGATTCCTGTTGGCGTACAACAACACCATCGAGAACTGGCTCGCCCCGGTGACCGGGTTCGTCGAGCCGGAGCTGTCGATCTCCAGTGGGCTGCTCAGCGCGATCACGCTGGTCGTGGTGCTGGTGGGCGTCACGCTGGCCTGGATCGCGTTCGGGCGTCACCCGATCCCGGTCGTGGCCCCGAGAGGCTCGCTCTACACCCGGACGGCCCGGGCCGAGCTGTACGGCGACGCGGCCAACGAGGCGTTGCTGATGCGCCCGGGCCAATGGCTGACGCGTGTCCTGGTCTACATCGACAACCGCGTGGTGGACGGGGTCGTGAACGGCACGGCGGCGGTCATCGGCGGCATCTCGGGCCGATCCCGTCGCACCCAGAGCGGGTTCGTGCGCTCGTACGCGCTGTCGATGCTGGCAGGCGTGGTCCTTGTCGGTGCCGCCGTATACCTGGTGAGGCTGTAGTCATGTTTCCCTGGCTCACCACGATCGCCGTGGTCCCTTTGGTCGGTGGCGTAGTCCTCCTGGCCATGCCGAAGGGGCGCGAGCTGCTGGCCAAGCAGGTGGCGCTCGCGTTCTCCCTGGTCGCCCTGGTGCTGACCGTGTTCGCGGCACTCGCATTCGACAAGACGCGGGCCGGCGACCTGCAGCTCACAGAGGTCCACCAGTGGATCCCCGCCTTCGGGATCGACTACGCGGTCGGTGTCGACGGTGTCGCGCTGGTGCTGCTGGCGCTGACGACCATCCTCGTTCCCATCGTGATCCTGGCGGGCTGGCACGACGCTGACTCCGCCGCCGCCTCGGTCAAGGGCTACTTCGCGCTCGTGCTCATCCTCGAGGCGTTCACGGTCGGCGTGTTCGCCGCCACCGACCTGTTCTTGTTCTACATCCTGTTCGAGGCGATGCTGCTCCCGGTCTTCTTCCTGATCGGGCGGTACGGCGGCCCGCAGCGCTCGTACGCGGCCATGAAGTTCCTGCTCTACGGGCTGCTCGGCGGCCTGATCATGCTCGCCGCGCTCATCGGCCTGTACGTCGTGAGCGCCCAGAACGGCCCAGGCACGTTCGACTTCACCACGCTGGTCGGGCTGCACATCGACCCGGTCACGCAACGGTGGTTGTTCCTCGGGTTCTTCATCGCGTTCGCCATCAAGGCTCCGCTGGTGCCGTTGCACACCTGGCTGCCCGACGCCGCGGCGGAGTCCACCCCCGGCACGAACGTCCTGCTCATCGGCGTGCTCGACAAGGTGGGCACCTTCGGGATGCTGCGCTACTGCCTCGAGCTCTTCCCCGACGCCTCGCACTGGGCGACACCGGTGGTGATCGTCCTGTGCGTCGTCGGGATCATCTACGGCGCGCTGCTGGCGATCGGGCAGACCGACCTGTACCGGCTGATCGCGTACACGTCGGTCTCGCACTTCGGCTTCATCGGGCTCGGGATCTTCGCGATGACCTCGCAGGGCCAGGCCGGCGCGACGCTTTACATGGTCAACCACGGCTTCACGATCGCGGCGCTGTTCATCATCCTGGGCTTCCTGGTCAATCGACGCGGGTCGCGCAACATCGCTGACTTCGGCGGGGTGCAGAAGGTGGCCCCGCTGCTGGCCGGCACGTTCCTCGTCGCGGGTCTGTCCTCGCTCGCCCTTCCCGGACTCTCCAGCTTCGTCAGCGAGTTCCTCGTGCTGGTCGGCACGTTCGAGAGGTACAAGGCGGTGGCCGTCATCTCCACGGTGGCCATCGTGCTGGCTGCGCTGTACATCCTGCTGATGTACCGGCGCACGATGACCGGTGACACCCCCGACATCGTCAGGGAGCGGGTGCACGACCTCAAGGGCCGCGAGATGCTTGCGGTCGTACCGCTTCTTGCCATCATCATCGGCCTGGGCGTCGCCCCGCAGCCGGTGCTCGACGTCATCAATCCCGCCGTCGACCGTGTCATGGCGACCATCGGGGCCACCGATCCCGCGCCGGTCGTCCCGGCGCAGGCCGCCGAAGGGACTGCGCCGTGAGCGCGCTGCTCGCCGCGGGAACGGCGTTCCCCACGCCCGAGATCGAGTACTCCGCGATCGCCCCGATGCTCGTCGTGTTCTCCGCGGCGATGCTCGGTGTCCTCGTCGAGGCGTTCCTCCCCCGGCTGCTGCGGCGCCGAGCGCAGCTGATCATCACGTTCGTGGCCCTGGCCGTGGCCCTCGGCTTCGTGGTTGCTGAACGGGGCCGGCGTGGGTTCGTTGTGGAGGGCGCCGTCGCCATCGACGGGCCGGCGCTGTTCTTCCAGGGGACGATCCTGGTGGTGTCGTTCGTCGCGGCCCTGGTGATGGCCGAGAGGTCCGTGGACCCCGCCGGGGACGCCTTCGCGCCGCGCGCGTCCGCGCTGCCGGGCAGCGTGGACGAGCAGGAGCTCACCGCGCGAGGGTGGCTGCAGACCGAGGTGTGGCCGCTGTTCCTGTTCAGCGTCGGCGGCATGATGCTGTTCCCGGCCGCCACCGACCTGCTCACGATGTTCGTCGCACTCGAGATCTTGTCGCTGCCGCTGTACCTGCTCGCCGGCATGGCACGGCGCCGGCGCCTGCTCTCGCAGGAGGCGGCGCTGAAGTACTTCGTGCTCGGCGCCTTCTCGTCGGGGTTCTTCCTCTACGGCACGGCACTGCTGTACGGCTACGCCGGCTCGGTCTCGCTCAGCGCGATCGCGACCGCGCTCAGCGTCAACTCCCAGGCCGCGCTGCTGGTCGTGGCGGGCGCCACGCTGCTGACCGTCGGCCTGCTGTTCAAGGTCGCCGCTGCCCCGTTCCACCAGTGGACCCCGGACGTCTACGTCGGCGCCCCGACCCCGGTCACCGGGTTCATGGCGGCCGGGGTCAAGGTCGCTGCCTTCGGTGCGCTGCTGCGGATCATGTACGTCGCACTGGGCGGGCTGCGCTGGGACTGGCGACCGGTCATGTACGTCGTCGCGGTCCTGACCATGGTGGTCGGAACGATCATCGCCCTGACCCAGAGCGACATCAAGCGGATGCTGGCGTACTCCGCGATCGCGCAGACCGGCTTCATACTCATCGGCGTGCTCTCGACCAACGCGATGGGGCTGTCCGGCACGATGTTCTACCTGCTCGCTTACGGCCTGGCCACCGTCGGGGCGTTCGCCGTCGTCACACTGGTCCGGGACCCGGCCGGGGAGGCGACCCACCTCTCGCAGTGGGCCGGGCTCGGCAAACGCTCCCCGCTCGTGGCTGCTGCGTTCGCGCTGTTCCTGCTGGCCTTCGCCGGGATCCCGCTGACCAGCGGGTTCAGCGGCAAGTTCGCGGTCTTCACGGCCGGCGTGGCCGGCGGCGCCACGGGCGTGGTGGTCATCGCGGTGATCGTCAGTGCCGTCGCGGCCTTCTTCTACATCCGGGTGATCGTGCTGATGTTCTTCTCCGAGCCGGCTGCAGACGGCCCCGTGGTCGTCGTACCGAGCTCGTTCACGACGATCGCGGTGGCGCTGACCGCGGCGGCCACGATCGTCCTGGGCGTGCTGCCGCAGCCGGTCTTCGACCTGGTCTCGCACGCGGGTCTGTTCATCCGCTGACGCGCGGGCTTGTTGATCCGCTGGCGCAGATGGCCGGCTCGTGAGGGAGACTGTTCGACATGAACGCCACGGCTCTGCCCTTCGGGCTCGAGGAGGTCGACCCCGACCTCGTCGCGAGCCTGCACGCGGGCATGGACGAGGTGGAGAAGGCGCTGCGCTCGGCCGTCGAGTCGGACTACCCGTTCGTCGCGATGGCCTCCCGCCACCTCGTCGATGCCGGCGGCAAGCGGTTCCGTCCGTTGCTGGCGCTGGTCGCGGCCCAGTACGGCGACCCGACCGCTTCGGGCAATGTCGCCGGTGCCGTCGTTGCCGAGCTGACGCACCTGGCGACGCTCTACCACGACGACGTCATGGACGAGGCGCCGCTTCGCCGCGGCGCCCCTTCGGCCAACGCCCGCTGGGACAACACGGTCGCGATCCTGACGGGGGACTTCTTGTTCGCGCGGGCGGCGGACATCGCCGCGGACCTCGGGACGGACGTCGTACGGCTGCAGGCCCGGACCTTCGAGCGACTGTGTACCGGCCAGATCCGCGAGACGGTCGGCCCGGACGCGGGGGAGGACGCCGTCGAGCACCACCTGACGGTCTTGGCCGAGAAGACCGGGTCGCTGATCGCCTCGTCCGCCCGCATGGGCGCGATGACCTCGGGCGCACCGGGACCGGTCGCGGAGGTCATGGCCGCGTTCGGCGAGCGCTTCGGGGTCGCGTTCCAGCTCTCCGACGACCTGCTCGACATCGCCTCGGAGGCGGACATGTCCGGCAAGACGCCGGGCACCGACCTGCGCGAGGGCGTCCGCACCCTGCCGGTGCTGCTGGCACTGGCAGGCACCGACCCGGCCGAGGCGCGGCTGCGCGAGCTGCTGGCCGGCCCGCTGGCCGACACCGCTGAGCATGCGGAGGCGCTGGCGCTGCTGCGTTCCTCCCCGGCGATGGTGGCCGCCCGCGAGGAGCTGGCCCGCTGGGCCCGAGCCGCTCGAGCCGTGCTCGAGCCGTTGCCCGACCTCGTCGAGGGACCGACCGCCCGAGCGGCCACGTACGCGCTGGCCGCTCTCTGCGACGCCGTGATCCACCGCTCCACCTGACCCCAGTCGTCAGCCGGCGGAGCGCGGGGAGTTGCGGATCCCGTCGATGGTGAAGATGGCGAGCGCGACCCAGACGATGCCGAAACCGACCCAGCGTTCGGCGGGCATGTGCTCGGCGAACACCGTGATGCCCAGGATGAACTGCAGGATCGGGGTGAGGTACTGCAGCAGCCCCAGCACAGACAGCGGGATGCGGGTCGCGGCGGCGTTGAACGCCAGCAGCGGACCGACCGTGATGATCCCGCACCCGAACAGCAGCAGCGTGTTCGCCAGCGAGGAGTGCCCGAACACGAGCGTGCCCTGCACCTGCAGGTAGATGAGGAATCCCAGCGCCAACGGGAACGTGACAGCCGTCTCCACCGCCAGGCTCGGCACCGACTCGACGCCGGCCAGCTTCTTGCACAGTCCGTACGTCCCGAACGAGAACGCCAGGACCAGCGCGATCCAGGGCAGTCGTCCGTACGCCGCCGTCAGCACCACGACGGCGAGCGTGGCGACGCCGAACGCGGCCCACTGCCACGGCCGCATCCGCTCCCGCAGCAGCACGACCCCCATCAGGACCGAGATCAGCGGGTTGATGAAGTACCCCAGCGCCGTCTCCACGACCTGGTTGGAGTTCACCGCCCAGATGTACGTACCCCAGTTGACCGAGATCAGGACCGAGGCCGCCACGAGCAGCCCGAGCTGGCGCCGGTTGGCCAGGACGGCCCGGACCTTCGCCCAGCCACGGGTGGCCATGACCAGCAGGACCGAGACCACCAGGGACCAGACGATGCGGTGGGCCAGGATCTCCAGGGCCGACGCCGGCTCCAGCAGCGGGAAGTACAGCGGGAAGAAGCCCCAGAGGACGTACGCGGTCACGCCGGCCAGCAGGCCGCTGCGCAGGGACGACGCTGTGGGGACAGGTCCCGCCGACGGTCGGGTCGGCCGAGCCGGTTCGGGGCCCGGGCCGGTCGGGGCGGCGGGGGGCGCAGTCATCTCGGTCCACACGCTAGGACCTGCGCTCGGGCCGGGTCGAATCCGGGTACGCGGGTCGGGCGGCACCCGGACCCGGTAGCCGGAGCGCCGGGGCGGCAGGGGACACTGTGGGACCTATGGTGCAGTCCCAGCTGAGCACGGGCGAGCCCACCCCGGCCCCCGAGCAGCCACAACCGCGAGCATCGGCCTGGCGGCGGCCGCTGCTGTCGCGGGCACCCTGGGTCACCCCCCGCACGGTGGTCATCGCCGCATGGGTCATCGCCCTGGTGCTCTTCTGCCTCGTCCAGGGGATCCCCGTCGACCGGTTCCAGCAGAACCTGTGGATCCTGTCCGGGATCGTCGTGGTGGGTCTGGGCAATCCCACCCGCAGCCTGTGGCGGATGCTGCTGGACTGGCTGCCGTTCATCCTGCTGCTGTACCTGTACGACTTCAGCCGGGGTGCCGCCGAGCGTCTCGGGATGCCGGTCCACGTCAACGAGGCCATCGCGTTCGACCGCTGGCTGTTCGGCGGGAACGTCCCGACGGTGTGGCTGCAGCAGCACCTGTACGACTACTGGGTCGTGCGCTGGTACGACGTCATCTGCTCCCTGGTCTACTTCTCCCACTTCGTCGCCGTCTGGGTGATTGCGGGCATCCTTTACGTACGCAACCGTGAGCAGTGGGTGCGGTTCGCCCGCCGGGTGCTCGTGCTGTCCTTCGCCGGACTCTTCACGTTCGCGCTGTTCCCCGCTGCACCGCCGTGGTGGGCCGCGCGCGCCGGCCTCATCGACCCGGTCTCGCGGATCGCCTCGCGCGGGTGGGACGCCCTCGGCCTGCACACGGCGCGCGACCTGATCCAGCAGGGTCAGGGCGTCGTCAACGACGTGGCAGCCATCCCGTCACTGCACTTCGCGTTCTCGGCCCTGATCTGTGCGTTCTTCTGGAAGGCCGTCCCGGTCTGGGGCAAGCCGCTGCTGGCCTCGTACCCGCTGGTCATGGCCTTCACGCTGGTCTACTCCGGGGAGCATTTCGTCCTGGACATCGTGCTGGGCGGCGTGTACGTCGCCGGCACCGTCTTCGCCTGCAACCGGTGGGAAAGCTGGCGCGCCAGACCTCGGCCCGCAGACGCCCCCCGGGCTCAAGCAGCGCCCACCAACCCCGCCCCCGAACTGCCTTGATCTTCCCTTTGGGAAGATCAAGGCAGTTCAACTGCAGGTTCTGACCCGAAACAGCGATCTTGGTCGCGACACCCGCTGGTACCGCCCGGCAGCCCCGACTGCGCGAGGGTCGAGGTCGTCAGGTGGACCGGACCTCGGCGCCGATGATGCGCTCGACCTCGGCGCCGTCGATGGGTTCGCCGGTCCAGGTCGCGATCTTGTCCAGCGCTGCCTGTTCTGCCGCGGCCCGCTTCGGGGTCGGTTCGGCCTGGGCGGCGGTCCACTCGCGGGCCGTCGCCCAAGCCAGCTCGCGTGCGCGCAGGGCCTGCTGCAGCCGGGTCATCTGCTCGTCGGTCGCCTGGAGCCTGAACACCGCACGCAGTGCCTCGGGTACCTCGCGTCGGTAGTCGTGCCCGCCCTCGTCGAACACACCCGGTGTCGGCGAAAGGGCGTTCTGCATGTCGATGAAGGTGGTGAAGAAGGTGGTGATCGGCATCCATCGGGTCCCGCGGGGCGCTCCGGGTGGGCGCGACTCGTCAGGTCCGAGCCAGTCGGGGCGCTTCCAGAGGACCGAGGACCCGAACTTCGGGATCGGGTCGTCGCCATTCTGTAGGAGAAGGAACCGGACCTTGGCTCGTTCGGACCCTGGCAGGTCGGCCCAGTCGCGGACAGTCCGGGGCAGGTACGTCGCTGCTGGGCCGACCTCGGGCGGGTCGACGAAGGTGCGGGTGCCCCACAGCTCGCTGCGCCAGGCGGTCGCCGCGGGCGTACCGATCCACAGGGCTGCGTCCAGGCCGACGCCGGCGGGGCCGGTCGGGCCCTGGCCACGGAACATCTCCTCGCTGACCTGGGACCCCAGGCTCTCGCCGAACAGGAAGAACTTGGGGCGACGGTCGGCGGGAAGGGCCAGCAGGCGTTCGACGATCCCGTTGACCACGATGCGGGTCTGCGCCGTCGCATGCCCGACCTTGGTCAAGGACAGCGCTGAGGGAAGGACCGAGTACTGGATGCCGGCGGAGGCGCAGTCCCCGCGCGTGAGGTACTCGAAGGTCTCGCACGCGACGTAGTTGATGTAGCCGGAGCCGGTAGGGGAGAACAGGGCGAAGGCCGACCGCTCGAGCGCCCCGGTGCGGTCGATCTCGGCGAGGAGTAACCCGGCGCGCTCCTCCGGTGTCACCGCGGAGTCCAGGGGGGCGTAGACGCGGATCGGTTGCTTCGCTTCCTCTCCCATCACCTCGGTGATCGCGCTGGGCCGCAAGGTCATCGACAGCCACCGGGCGGACTCGCGTGACTGGTCGACCCACGGGATCCGCGAGCCAGGACCTCCGGTGATCTCGGCGACGTCGGGAGCTGCGGCGGTGGTCTCCACGTCATCTCCGACTGCCGTCAGTTTTGTGTTGACCGCCGCCAGGGCGCCCCAGGCGGCAGCAGCAAGGACGCCCAGCGCACCGATCCGACCGATCGTCCGGTGGTCCTGGGCAGACCCGCCCAGAGCCTTGGCAGCTGCGCGGGAGAGCACCCCGCTCAGTGCGGTCTCGGCGCGCGCGACACCGACCAGTGCGAACGTGATGCCGATGCCCGAGGCGATGGCCTTCGGGGTGGCGACCTCGCGGTGGACGTTCTCCTGGGCCGGACCGTCGCCCTCACTCTCCGCGCCCCGGGTTGCCTGCCTGGCGCCTGATAGCGCGTAGGAGCCTGCTGCGCTGCCCAGCGCAGCGGTGAGCGTGCCGACCCGGTTGCCGATGCGGCCACGGCGGAACTCCAGCCCGTGGGCGCCGAGTCCGGCGCCGCCTGCCGCGGCTGAACCGTTGGCCGCCAGCCGGATCAGGGCGCGCTTGGACGACTCGTGATCACGCGGCGGCAGAGCTCGCGCCACACCCATGCCGACGGCGACGGTGGCCGCGTCGACGGCGAGGCCTGCCACGATCCAACCGGTCTCCGAGCTGCTCGAGAGCGGGAGGCGATCGGCGGTGGAGCGCAGGAACGAGTGCGCCGTCGTACCCCAACCGAACGCCGTGGCGGCCGCGACTGCGCTGATCAGCGCCTGGTCCCTGGTTCCCCGCGAAAGCAGGTTCGGCTGGTAGGAGCTGCCGGTCCAGAAAGCCCCGAGCAACAACCCGGCTCGCGCCGAGACGTCCAGCTCACCGGCGCGCCTGATCTCGACCACGTGTGTCACGTTCCTCTCGTCAGGAACTTGCTGGACGACCGTAGGCCCCCCAACCATGGGCCAGACTTGCGCAAAACGGTGGCGAGGTCAGCCGACTCGGCCGAACTCGTCGCCCGTCCACAGAAGGTCGTCTGGACAAGGGCGGGAGTCAAGGTACTGAAGCGTCAGGGTGCTGTCGTCACGGCAAGCCACGGAGCGATCCTCTCGTGGCTGGGTGCGAGCTTGACCGTCCGTTCGGATCTGATGCCCTGGAAGCCCGGTTACGTCCTGGTGGCTGCAACAGCTCAAAGCCCGGCGCCGGGGGGACTCAGATCCGGCGTCGGCGCCCTGGGGTGACTGCCGCAGCGACGACGGCCGTCTTGGCGATCGGTGCCGGTCCTGGGGTGACGGCCTTGGCCACGACGGCGGTCTTTGCGACGGGGTGGCCGATGACGCCAACTCGTCCTATGCGTGCGGGGCGCATGTCACTCTCCATCCGTGAGGGCATCTTCGTCTGCCTCGATGGAGGCGATGATCGCCTGGATCGGAATCCGTCCGTCGGCGATGAGCTGACCGCCCGCACGTCGTGCGGCGGCCGCGAACGGGGCAGCCCAGAGGTTCTCCCAGATCAGCACACCGGCCGTGCTTCCGGGATCCATCGCTGCGGCGAGGTTGATGACGTCGTCCTCAGCCAGCAGCTCGGCGAGCTGAGCCTCGATCGCCTGCAGCGGGCCGAGCTCGGCGATGTCGGAGAGCTCGGTTGCCTCGACCGACCCGTCCTCGTCCTTGGTCAGGATGAGGACGTCGATCACGCGGATGGTTCCGGCGTCGACCAGCCCGAGCAGCTCGTCCGCCATCTCGCCCGTGAAGTTGCTGGTGCCGGCGGGGAACTCGACGACGACGTAGTCGACCGGTCCCAGCTCGTCCAGGGTTGTGCCCGCCATCGTTGGTCCCTTCGAGGGTGGCTGTCGTGGTGACGATAGTCCACCGGCCACGGGTCATCCAGGGTTTCGCGCGTCTCGACATCTGTGGGCAACCGTCCGGTGTCGTGGCGGCAACGCGAACGAATGCCGGTGAGGCACGGCCTAGCCGAACATCCCGTTGATCACGACCTCTGCCCTGCGCCAGCACCCCACGGCGAAGGCGGGGTTGAACTACAGCCAGCCCGGGTACTGGACATTCAGCCCACCGGACCGACAAACCCTGCCCCGAGGAAGGGCCCGCGCGCCACGACCGAACCAGGCCACCGACGATCGCACCGCCCACCACGGGGCGCGACGGTGCGCGCTGGTGCCCGCTCGTGGGTTCACCGGCGTCTGATCGACGACACGCCGTGCGAAGTGATCGAAACGCGACCAAACGCCGGTGAACCCGTGAAAAACGAACAAACACCGGTGAACCAGGGCGGCCCCGAACTACGCGAAGCGAGCACGGGACCGAGCGAGCGGCCGGGTCAGTCGACCTGCCACGTGTCGCCGCCGGCAATGAGGGCGGCTAGGTCGGCGGTACCACCGGCGGCCTCCTTGGCCCGGGCCACCTGGGCGACGGCGAGCTCGTCGTACGAAGGCCGGTCGACGTCGCGGAACACCCCGATCGGGGTGTTCGCCAGCGTCATCGGGTCCGAGAGCCGCGACAGGGCGAACGCGACGGACGGGTCCTCGGCGTGGGCGTCGTGGACGACGAGCCGGTCCTCGCCGGCCTGTGCCACGTCGACGACCTGCAGTGAGCCGTCGTCGGCTCGTACGACCCCGCGTGAGCCGTCGACACCGAAGCGGATCGGCTGCCCGTGGACGAGCCGGATCGTCACGTCGTCGCGGGTCGCCGACTCCTTCAGCGGGTCGAACGCACCGTCGTTGAAGATGTTGCAGTTCTGGTAGATCTCGATCAGCGATGTGCCCCGGTGGTTCACCGCCGCCCGCAGGGTCTCCGTGAGGTGCTTGCGGTCGGAGTCGATGGTACGAGCCACGAATGTGGCCTCCGCTCCGAGGGCGAGCGACACCGGGTTGAACGGATTGTCCAGCGATCCCATCGGGGTGGACTTGGTGATCTTCCCGACCTCCGAGGTGGGGGAGTACTGACCCTTGGTGAGCCCGTAGATCCGGTTGTTGAACAGCAGGATCTTCAGATTCACATTGCGCCGCAACGCATGGATGAGGTGGTTGCCGCCGATGGAGAGCGAGTCCCCGTCCCCGGTCACGACCCACACGGACAGGTCGGGGCGAGAGACCGACAGACCCGTCGCGATGGCCGGGGCGCGGCCGTGGATCGAGTGAACGCCGTACGTGTTCATGTAGTACGGGAACCGGCTCGAGCAGCCGATGCCGGAGACGAAGACGATGTTCTCCCGGCGCAGGCCCAGCTCCGGCAGGAACGACTGCACCGCAGCGAGAATCGCGTAGTCACCGCACCCAGGGCACCAGCGCACCTCCTGGTCGGTCTTGAACTCCTTCGCCGACTGCTTCGCGTCGGTCTTGGGCACCAGGGACAACGCCGGCAGCCCGGGCAGTCCCGGCGAGTGGGAAAGGGCCTCAGACATTGCTGATCACATCCTTGATGACACCGGCGAGCTCCTCGGCCTTGAACGGCAGCCCGCGCACCTGGTTGTAGCCGACCGCGTCGATGAGGTAGCGGCCGCGGACGAGCAGCGCGAGCTGGCCCAAGTTCATCTCGGGTATCAGTACGCGTTCGTAGGAGCGCAGCACGGCTTCGGTGTTGGCGGGGAACGGGTTCAGGTGCCGCAGGTGGGCCTGCGCGATCGATCCGCCGTCCGCGCGGACCCGGCGGCACGCCGCACCGATCGGACCGTACGTCGACCCCCACCCCAGCACGAGCACTCGCGCCGCGGCGTCGGGGTCCTCGACCTCCAGGTCGGGCACGGTGATGCCGGTGATCTTGG
The DNA here is from genome assembly GCA_025449595.1 of Acidobacteriota bacterium. Lineage (GTDB taxonomy): Bacteria > Actinomycetota > Actinomycetes > S36-B12 > CAIYMF01 > JAFIHG01. Next base: position 12,065 of record JANWJC010000006.1, read on the forward strand.
CCTGTCGCAGCCGGACCATGTGGTCGTGGTTGGTCGGGTCGTAGGAGATCTCGCCGGTCCCGTCCGCCTTCTCCAGCCCGCCGATGCGGTGCTCGAGCCCCGGGGTGCCGGGAACGGCCCAGGGTCGCGCCAGCGTCTGCGGATCGCGCAGGTACGGCCAGAACTGCTGGCTCCCGTCGGGCATCGTCTGGTTCGCTTCGGTCGCGAAGGCCACCGTGAGGTCTGGCAGCTCTGCCACCTCGGGCAGCCGCCACGGCTCGGAGCCGTTGGCGAGATAGCCGTCGGACAGCAGCAGCACCGGGGTGCGATAGGTCGTGGCGATCCGGGCCGCCTCCAGTGCAGCGTGGAAGCAGTCCGAGGGCGAGCGCGGGGCCACGATCGGCACCGGCGCCTCCCCGTTGCGCCCGAACATGGCCTGCAGCAGGTCGGACTGCTCGGTCTTGGTCGGCAGCCCGGTCGAGGGCCCGCCGCGCTGCACGTCGATCACGACCAGCGGCAGCTCCAGGGCAACCGCGAGCCCGATCGTCTCGGACTTCAGTGCGAGGCCGGGACCGGAGGTGGTGGTCACGCCCAGGGCACCGCCGTACGCCGCCCCGAGCGCGGCGCCGACACCGGCGATCTCGTCCTCGGCCTGGAACGTCGTGACGCCGAACTTCTTGTGCTTGCTCAGCTCGTGCAGGATGTCGCTGGCCGGGGTGATCGGATACGAGCCCAGGAACACCGGCAGCCCGGTCAGCTGCCCGGCCGCGACAAGTCCGTACGACAGGGCCAGGTTGCCGCTGATGTTGCGGTACTTCCCTTGCGGCAGGTGCGCCGGCTTGACCTCGTACTGGACGGCGAAGTCCTCGGTCGTCTCCCCGAACGACCAGCCCGCCTCGAACGCTGCCAGGTTGGCCGCCAGGATCGTCGGGCTCTTGGCGAACTTGGTCCGCAGGTACGAGATGGTGCCGTCTGTGGGACGGTGATAGAGCCACGAAAGCAGCCCGAGGGCGAACATGTTCTTCGCACGCTCGGCGTCCTTCTTACCCATGTCGAAGACCTTGAGCGCCTCGACCGTCATCGACGTCAACGGGATGGCGTGGACGGCGTACGACTCCAGGGTGCCGTCCTCGATCGGGTTGCTCGCGAACCCGGCCTTCGTGAGCGCTCGCGGCGTGAACTCGTCGGTGTTGACGATGACGTCGGCGCCGCGCGGCAGGTCCGTCAGGTTCACCTTCAACGCGGCCGGGTTCATCGCCACCAGCACGTTCGGTGCGTCACCGGGGGTCATGATGTCGTGGTCGGCGAAGTGCAGCTGGAACGCCGATACCCCCGGCAGCGTCCCTGCAGGGGCCCGGATCTCGGCCGGGAAGTCCGGCAGCGTCGACAGGTCGTTGCCGAACATGGCCGTCGAGCTGGTGAATCGGTCCCCCGTCAGCTGCATACCGTCACCGGAGTCGCCGGCGAACCGGATGATGACGCGGTCGAGCTGGACCACCTGCTTGCTCACGTGCTGCCTCGCAGACCTTGACCGGTCACTTGCCGGGTCGTTGCCGGGACGGCCGACGACCGCACCCTCGTATGCCGGCGGCAGGAGAGGTGCCACCCGCCGCTGCACCTCCATCCTCCCTCTCCGGACCGCGGAGCGGCCCACCGGAGTCCCTCGGAAGTCCCCGTGTCGGTCCGTTCCTGCTCCGGCGCTGTTCGCTGGCTAGGCTCGGCGAGGTACGAGCGGGCGCTCCGGCGCGGACCGGCACCCGGCGAGAGCGACAGGGCACCAGGCCAGAACAATCAGGGCACCCAGCGAGAGGTCGACGTGACCGGCCACCACGAGCCCGGACCGGCAGGGTCCTCGGTCGTCGCGCTGCCGACCCCTACCGTCGGCTCGGGCTGGGCGCCGACACCGCTCCGGCTGGTCCTCAACTGGGGTCGGCGATACAGCATCTGGGTGTTCGACTTCGGGCTGGCCTGCTGTTCCCTGGAGTTCATCAGCGCAGCGATGGGCCGCCAGGAGTCCCTGGGCCTGGGCGCCCTGCCGTTCGCTCCCGGGCCGCGCCAGGCCGACCTCATGGTGGTGTCCGGCACCTGCACCGACAAGATGGCCCCCGCACTGAAGGGGCTGTACGACCGGCTGCCGGCCCCGAAGTACGTGATCTCCTTCGGTGCCTGCGCCAATTCCGGTGGCCCGTACTGGGACTCGTACTGCGTGACGAAGGGGGTCGACCAGATCATCCCCGTCGACGTCTACGTCCCAGGCTGCCCGCCCCGCCCCGAGGCGCTGCTGCAGGGGATCGTGGTGCTGCAGGAGCGGATCGCCGCGCTGGAGGGGCCCGGCGTTGCTCGCGACCCAAGCCAGGACGCGCAGGTGCTGGCACGCCCCCTCGTGCCTGGGCCGACCCCGTGAGCTGGCTGGTCGAGGCGGTACGTACGCACCTCGGCGACCAGGTGCTCGACGTCGAGGCCGGCTTCGGGCCGACGACGATCAACGTCGCCGCGACGGCCTGGGTGCTCGCCTTGAGCTCGCTGCGCGAGGCGGGTGCGGCCTTCTTCGACTTCCTGTCCGCCTACGACGAGCTAGCCGTAGGGTTCGCCGTTGTCGCTCACATCAGTACCAGCGACGCGGCAGAGCACGTGCTGCTGCGTACCCGGGTGCCTCGAGAAGATCCTGCGCTCGCCTCGGCCGTCGGGATCTATCGCGGTGCGGCCTGGCACGAGCGCGAGACCCACGAGATGTTCGGCATCGACTTCCGCGGGCACCCCGGCCTGGTGCCGCTGCTGCTCCCGGACGGTTTCAGCGCGCGGCCGCTGCGCAAGGACTTCGTGCTCGCCTCCCGGGTCGTCAAGGCCTGGCCCGGAGCGAAGGAGCCGGGGGAGTCGGGTGTGAGGGCGCCGGCCAGGCGGACGGCGGCGCCGCCCGGAGTCCCGGCCGACTGGGCCCGCGACCCAGCTGCCCCCGACGCTGCGGGCCCAGCTGTGAAAGACCACGGTGGTGACACCTCGTGAGCACCGAAACCCCGAATGGCAACGACGATCCCGAGTACCCCCAGGTCCCGCCCGAGCTGCCGCCACGCAGTCGCGGCACGATCGCGCTCATCGAGGAGAACTGCACCGTGTGCATGATCTGCGCGCGGGAGTGCCCCGACTGGTGCCTCTACATCGACTCGCACAAAGAGTCGGTGCCGGCCACCACCGAGCGCGGCCGGGAACGCTCTCGCAACGTGCTCGACCGGTTCGCGATCGACTTCTCGCTGTGCATGTACTGCGGGATCTGCATCGAGGTCTGCCCGTTCGACGCGCTGCACTGGTCACCGCAGTTCGAGTACGCCGAGGCGGCGATCGCCGACCTCACGCACGAGCGGGACCGGTTGCGGGCGTGGATGTGGACGGTACCTCCGCCACCCGCGCACGACGCCCTGGGCGAGCCGGACAAGACCGTGGCGGCCGCCCGTAGGGAGCTGGGCCCGGGCTGACCGCGCCTGCCTTGAGCTACTTGCGGCGGCGGTTGGAGACGGCGCCGCTGACTGCGAGCAGCACGCCGAACGCGAAGATGAGCGTGCCCATCACGTTGACCTGCGGCGGTACGCCGAGGCGGGAGACCCCGAAGACCCAGAGCGGGAAGGTCACGGTGGAGCCGGCGTTGAAGCTGGTGATGATGTAGTCGTCGATGGACAGAGCGAACGTGAGAAGCGCGCCCGCCATGACGCCAGGGAAGATCATCGGAAGGGTGACCTTGTAGAACGTCGTGTAAGCACCGGCGCCGAGGTCGCGCGAGGCCTCCTCCAGCGAGCGGTCCATGCTCGCGGCGCGGGCTCGAACGGTGACGGCGACGTACGGGATGCAGAACATCACCTGCGCGATGACGATCGTCAGGTAGCCGCGCGGGACACCGGCCAGCAGGAACAGGCTGAGCAGGGCGGCGCCGAGCACGACCTCGGGAGCGGCGATGTTCGCGAACATGATCAGGTTGGTGGAGCCCGACCCGCGGAACCGGTAGCGGCCAAGTGCCAGGCCGAGCAAGGTGCCCAGCGCGGTGGCGATGATGGTCACGATCGCCGCGATGGTGAGCGAGTTCTCCAGGGACTGGGTCAGATCCGGGATTGCGAAAAGCTGTTGGTACCAGCGCAGGGTGAAGCCCTGCCAACTGATGTTGAACTTGCCGGTCGTGTTGTTGAATCCAAATATGATCATCACGATGATCGGCAGGCTCAGCCAGAAGATGACCAGCCAGCTCCAGATCGGCAGCAGCCACCCGCCCGGGCGGCGGCCGCGCCGGCCACGGCCGGGCCGCTGCGGGGCGCGCTCCTCCTCCTCCTGGCCCTCCAGGACCGTCATGGGAAGTCCGGTGGTCATCCCGCACCTGCCATGTCAAGGACGTCGTCGGTGCCGAGTGCTCGGGCGTAGGCGAACACGCCGATTAGCAGGCCGGCCATGAGGATGAACGACAGCGCCGCGGCCGTGGGGTAGTCCAGGTTGGTGAAGAACTCTGTCTGGATCACGTTGCCGATCATCGTGGTGTTGGTGCCGCCCAGGATCGTCGCGTTGACGTAGTCGGAGGTCGCCGGCACGAACGTGAGAAGCACGCCGGCGAACACCCCGGGCAGCGACAGCGGGAGCACGATCCGCCGCAGCGCCGTCACCTTGGAGCCGTACAGGTCGGCCGAAGCCTCGAGCAGGGCGGGATCGATGCGTTCCAAGGCGACGTAGATCGGCAGCACCATGAACGGCAGGAAGTTGTACGTCAGCCCGCCGATGACGGCGACGTTCGTGGCCAGGATGTGGAAGTCCTGCGGCACCACCCCCCAGGACTTGAGCGGCGAGAGGACCATCCCGTCGTCGGAGAGGATGAAGTTCCAGGACTGGGTACGGATCACGAACGACACGAAGAACGGCAGCAGCAGCAGGAACAGCAGGCTGGACTTGTGCCGACCCCCGAAGAACGCGATCCAGTATGCGACAGGGAACGAGATCAGCAGGCAGAGCACCGTGGCGATCAGCCCGTAGATGATCGAGCGGATGAACTGGGTCGAGAACTGGTTCCAGCCGTCCACGTAGTTCTGCCAGTGGAAGGTCTGGGTGAACCCGTTGACGATGTCCCCGGTCTGCGTCGAGATCGAGAGCATCACGAACGTCGGGATCACGAAGAACAGGACCAGCCACAACCACCCTGGCAGCGCCAACCAGTAAGGCGCCAACCGCGCCGCCCATCGCCCGTGCACGTCGGTCAGGCCTGGTAGATGGGCTCGAAGAGGTTGTTCCAGACCGTTTCCTCGGCGGTGGTCAGCACCCGGTATCGGTGCAACCGGGTGTAGTCCGCCGGCTTCGGGAAGATCAGCGGGCTGGTCACCAGCGCCTCCATCGAGGCCCTGTCGGCGCCGGTCAGCTTGGCGGCATCGGCGGCGATGTACGTGGCGGCCGCGGGCACCGGGGTGACGTAGTTGATGCTCTCGGCCAGCATCGCCGCGATCTGCGGCTGGTA
>JANWJC010000007.1 GCA_025449595.1 Acidobacteriota bacterium
CCTCAGGCTGCTCGTTCTTGCTGGAATATCGTGCGCATGCCGCGAAGGAGGGTGGAATGCCGAAGTCAGCGAACGCGTCGGTGTCGGACGACAGCGTCGGTGATGAGCGCCGGACGGATGCAGGGACGGCGGCCGAGGTTGAGCGTGCGCTCGCAGGAATCGCGGATGCGGGTGCCGCGGCTCAGCTGCAGCCGCCGACCCCGCGGCTGACTAGCACTGGTCATGGTGGCCCGACGGTAGGGTCCAGCTCGCAGGCTCCTGTGGGCGAAGCCTCTTCTGCACCCACTGCGCGGCGCGCAGTGGTACGTTGATGTGATGAGTGGGACATACTCGGTTTCTATGGGAGACCGCGGCCGTCTCGTCATTCCTGCCGAGCTGCGTCAGCGTGCCGGGTTCGACGAGGGCGCACCGTTGACGTTGATCGAGACCTCCGACGGCGTCGTGCTCCTGACTCGCGAGCAGCTCAAAGCACGGGTGGCGGCGGATCTCTCTGGGGTCGACCTGGTCGCCGACCTGCTGAGCGGGCGACGCACCGAGGCCTCCCGCGAGGCGTCGTGAGTGTGCTCGACGCGTCGGCGATCCTGGCATTCCTGCAGCAGGAGAAGGGCGCGTCCGTCGTCGAGAAGGCACTGCTCGCTGGAGCGGTCTGCGGCGCCGCGAACTGGTCCGAGGTTGCCCAGAAGGTGCGGGCGCGCCACCGCGACTGGGACCTCGCGCGGGCCTTGTTGCTCGGGTACGACCTCGAGCTGGTCCCCATGACGGTCGAGCTCGCCGAGCTCGCCGCCGACCGATGGGCCACGACGCGCACGCTCTCGCTCGGCGACCGGTTGTGCCTCGCACTCGGCGAGGTGCTGGACCGGCCGGTTCTCACCGCCGACCGCGCGTGGGGACGAGCCGGGCGCATCCGCCAGATTCGCTGAAATCTGAGGGTGCGGATCGCCGCGCCGGCTGCATCAGCGGGCCAGCTCCGTGCGAGCTCACGTTGCTCGTGCCGAGCCCCGCCCGGACCGGTGGTCGGCCATGATCACGAGGCGGTTTCGACGGCACCATCGGGGTTCACCGATCCCGACTCGTGCTGAGCGGACGCTCGACTGCCTGATCACCAGGCCGATTCGGCCTCGTGATCAAGGAAAGTCCGACCGGGGCCGAACCGCGCGCGGCGGACGGGGGTGCGTCGGTGGCTGCCGGTAGCGTCCTGCACGTGACCGACGCGCCCGACTGGACCGGCTTCAGCCCGGACGAGCAGGAGCGTGCGCTCGCCTTCCACCACCTGGCGGCCGAGGGCGCCGGTCAGTACGTCGCGATCATGCGGGTGATGGCCGACGATGTCGGCGGGCTGATGAGCGACTGGTCGGCGAGCGAGCTCGCGCCCACGATCGTCGAACGTACCGGGCTCGAGCTCGACGTCGACACCCTCGAGGCACGGCTGCGATATCTCGTCGAGCGCGGCAACCTCGCCCGCTCGCCGCGGGAGGCTCATGCCCGCACCATCGCCGAGTACCAGCAGGTCCGGGCGCGCTACCAGGTCACCCCGCGCGGCGAGCGGGTGCACCGCCTGGTCGCCGAGGTCCTGGGCGACACCGGCGACACCGCCGAGATCTCCGCCGAGCTGCTACGGCCGCTCCTCGACGGACTCGAGCGGCTCGCTGCGCTCACCGACACCGACATCGCGGCGACCCCGCAGCACGAGATCGCCGAGCGGATCCAGACCGTGTTCGCCCAGTTCGACCAGCTGGTCGAGTCGACGCGACAGTTCTACACACACCTCGGCGAGCTGCTCGGCCGGGTCCACATCGACCGTGACCTGTTCCTGACCTACAAGGGTGCGCTGCTCGCGTACCTGCAGTCCTTCGTCGAGGACGTCCGGCGCGCTGCACCGCGCGCCCGGGACGTGCTCACGGCACTGACACCACGGCTGGCGCAGCTGTGCACCCGGGCAGCTCCCGACCGTGGCCTGGAGGCCGCGGGGGTACGCCGCAGCCGTGGCCTGGAGGTCGCCGACTGGGACGGGGTAGCGCTGTGGTTCCAGGGCGACGGCGCGCGTACCGCTGATGCCGACCGCATCGTCGACCTGTCAGTCGAGGCCATCCGCACGCTCGTGTCCACGATCAACCGGCTCTCGTTGCCCGTGGGCGCCGAGGTGTCGCGGTACGGCGACCTGCTGCGCCTCGCGGGCTGGTTCGCGCAGGCCGACGACGACACCGCCCACGCGATCTGGGCAGCCGCGTTCGGCCTGTACCCAGCGCGTCACCTGGGGTTCGTCGGCGACGGCGTCGACATCCCGCCGACCGCGTCGTTCTGGTCCGCGCCGTCCGCACAGGTCCCGGTCTCGCTGCGGGAGCGAGGGGAACGGGCGGTGCGCGGCCGATCCGGTGCCCGCGCCGACTTCGCCGCGGCCAAGTCGCGACGGCTCGCCGAGAGGGATGCGACCGACCGCGCCCGGCGCCAGGCCGCCGACGAGCTCGCCGCGGCGTTCGCGGGGGGCGCGACCGCGGTGACGCTGTCCGACGCCGGACGAGGGCTGCTGCTCGAGCTGCAGGCACGCGCCCTCGCGACGCCGGAGTTCGTCGGGGGCGGCGAGGCGGCAGTGACCGACCACCGGCTCGCCCTGCACGCGGTCGTGCGCCGAGCGCCCGGGACGGTCACGACGGTCACCGGACGGTCGGGTCGACTCACCCTGCACGACCTGTCGGTGCGCGTCGAGGCGATCGCCGCGGACGTCGAGGAGGTCGGGTGAGCCCGCTGCGGGTCCTCAAGCGTCGCGACGAGAGCCGGACCACCGACACGATGCTGGAGGCCGAGCTGCGCGCTGCCCGCCGAGCGCTGCTGGCCGACCCCTGGCTGACGCGGGAGGGCGACCCCGACGAGTTCCGGCTCGTCCGGCGCCATCGAGAGGCCCTCGCCACCTGGTTCCGCGACACCCTGCGCTACCGGTTCGTGTGCGACGCCGAGACCGCGCGGCTGCGCAAGGCCGGCATCGGCGGGGCGCCATCGCGGCCGCTGCTGCGGGTCGGCAGCCGCAAACCGTTCCCCCCCAAGGGCTACGCGATCCTGATAGCCGTGCTCGCTTCGCTCACCCGCGAGCGCGACCAGCTGCTGCTCGAGGACCTCGCGATCGCGGTCCGCGCGACCGCCGCCGAGGCCGGGATTGCCCTCGACCTCGACCAGCTCGCCGACCGGCGGCTGCTGCAGGCAGCGCTACGCACCCTGCTCGACCTCGGGGTGCTGGTCGAGCGCGACGGCGCCGTCGAGGGATGGGACACCGACCGACGGGTGCAGGCGCTGCTCGACATCCGCCGCGACCGGCTGGCGATCCTGCTCGACGTGCACCTCGGCCGCGCGAAGGATCCGCAGGAGTTCCTCGACATCGCGATAGTGCCGTCGGCCGCCGGGGGTGCCCGGGTGGCCCTGCGCAGGCGGCTCGTGGAGCACCCGGTCCTCGACGTGTCGGTGCTCACGGAGGACGAGGCGCAGTGGTGGCGGCGCAACCGGAGTCGCGAGGCCGACCAGCTCGCGGACTGGCTCGGGCTGCACGTGGAGCTGCGCGCCGAGGGCGCCGTCGTCGTGGACCCCGAAGGTCAGCTCTCCGACCGCGACCTGCCCGGGACCGGCACTGCCGCGCACGCGGCCCTGCTGGTGCTCGAACGACTCGTCAGCGACCTGCGTACGGCTGCCTTGGCCGACACGGAAAGCCGAGTCTGGCAGCGCGTGGCCGACGAGCGATTCGACCGTGCGGTCGCCTACGTGCTCGACGCGTACGGCCGAGGGTTCGCGCAGGACGCCCGCGAGCCGGAAGCGCTGCGGTCCCTCGTCGTCGAGGTGCTCGTGGCGTTCGGGCTGCTGCGCCCGACCGAGGGCGGTTTCGCCGTGCACGCGGCCGCCGCCCGCTACGCCACCGCGCCAGAGCTCGTGGCGGCACCGACCCTGTTCGACGCGGAGGAGTAGGTCATGTCGCGTTACCGACTGCACCGCGCCGGGATCCTCAACGTCTGGCAGTACGACGACCAGGTCTTCGAGCTCGGCGACGGGCGGATGCTGCTGCGCGGCACCAACGGCGCCGGCAAGTCCAAGACCCTCGAGATGCTCCTGCCGTACTGCCTGGACGGCGACAACACCCGGATGAACGCGAGCGGTGCCGCGAACTCCCTGATGTGGCTGATGTTCGACGGGTACGAAGACACTCTGCGCGTCGGCTACCTCTGGGTCGAGCTCGTGCTCCGGCACGACGACGGGCGGGACGAACACATCACGTGCGGTGTCGGCCTGCGCGGGTCGCAGAGCGCGAAGACCGTGAAGAAGTGGATGTTCACCACTACTCGGAGGGTCGGCGGCGACCTGGACCTGGAGGGTCCGGACGGCCCCCTCGGCGAGGGTGCGCTCGCTGAGGCGCTCGGCGCCGACGGGCAGGTGTTCACGGCGGTCCGGGACTACCGCGCGCATGTCGGGCGGCGACTGTTCGGCCTCGATCCCACGCGCTACGACGACCTGCTGCGGCTGCTGTACTGGCTGCGCCGACCCCAGGTCGGTGAGGAGATCGAGCCGCGGCGGATCGCCGCGCAGCTCGCCCAGTCGCTGCCCGAGATCGACGCCGAGGAGGTCGAGCGCGCCGGCGCCACCCTCGACGAGCTCTCCGAGCACGGCGAACGGCTCGAACGGGCGAAGGCCGCCCGCGACGCGGTCTCGTCCGCACTTGCGACGTACCGGCGCTACGCCCGCCAGGAGGTCCGGAGCCGCGCCGACTCCCTGGTCGGCGCAGCGGACCAGGAGCGCCGGTTGGCGCGTGCCGCCCGCACCGAGCAGTCCCGCGTCGAGCGTCTGGCGGCGCAGCTCGACGGTGAGCGGGCGGAGCGGACCGTGCAGGACGAGTGCAGGCGCGCCGCCCAGGCCGAGCTCGACGCGCTCGCAACCACTCCCGACGAGGCGCGGCTCTCCGACCAGCGCGAGCTGGCAGAGCAGGCTGAGAAAGCCGTGGCCCGGCAACAGGGAACGGCAACCACTGCCGAACGGGCGGCCACCGGTGCCCAGCTGTCGGAGCAGCGGCTGCGCGAGGTCGCAGCCGAGGACGCCCGATCACGTGACGACGAGGCGAGCAGCCTCGCGAGTGCCGTTCACCAGCTGGCCCTGCTGCTGCCCACCGGGTTCGCGGCCGCAGATGCCGCAGCTCGTGCGATGGCCGGCGACGACCCCGTCGCTGCAGTCACGGCCTGGCACGACGCGCATGACGCTGCTTGCCGCGAGCTCGACACCGTGGTCACGGCTCGGCGTGCGGTCGTCGAGCAGGTACGCGACCTGGCCCGCGAGCACGACCGGGCCGGCGACGAGGCGGCGCGGGCCACGACGGCTGCTGAGGAGGTGGCGGCGCGCGCCGACCAGCAGCGGGCGCGGCACGCGAAGTCCCGTACCGATGCCGTGACTGCTGCCGAGGGCTGGCAGCAGCAGGTACGCGACTGGGCGGGGCAGTCCGCCGCGCTCGACCTGCCCCTGGTGGCCGACGTCCTCGCGGCAGACGCCGCACTGCTGGCCGAGCCGGACGCTGAGACGGAACTGACGGCCCAGGTCGCCGTCGACGCCGCCCCCGAGCGGGAACGACGCCGCACCGAGGTCACGGCGGCACAGCTGGCCCACGAGCGGTTGCGCGAGCACCGCGCGACGTTGACCGCTGAGCTGGAGGCGGCGCGCGCCGAGCGTGACCCGGCGCCACCCAAAGCAGTGCTGCCTCGCGCTCGGGACGAGAAGGCATTGCCCGGTATGCCCTTCTGGCGTGCGATCGACTTCCGCGACGAGGTCAGCGAGACCGAGCGGGCAGCACTCGAGGCCGCGTTGCAGCAGGCCGGGCTGCTCGACGCCTGGCTCGACCCCGACGGCACGGTGCTCGGCGGCGGCCATGACGACGTGCTGCTCGTCGCGGGCCCACCGGCAGCGGGGGACTCCCTGACGCGGGTGCTCCGGGCCGCCGAGGGAGCGCCGTACGCCACCGCAGTGCTGGCCGCCGTCGCACTTCGTCCCGATGCTGAGCGCGGCGACGACTTGGTCGCGGTCGGTGCCGACGGGTCGTTCCGCCTCGGGGCGCTGCGCGGCCGCGCCAGCAAGCCGGCCGCACAGTACGTCGGTGCCGCGGCACGAGAGGCAGAGCGTGCTCGCCGGATCGCCGAGCTCACCACCGCACTAGAGCGGGCCGAGGCGGAGCTGTTCGACGCGACCAGCGCGCTCGCCGTTGCGCAGAAGGTCGCAGACGACCTCGAGGCATGGGTGCGTGCGGTGCCGTCGACCCGCCCGCTCGACCGGGCCCGCGACACGGTCGCCGCCGCGCACGACGAGCTGCGTCGCCTCGAGGGGGAGGCCGACCAGGCGGAGCAGCGAGCCAGCGCGCTGCGCAGCCGGGCCGCCCTCGCGCAGCGCGCGCTCACGGAGGCCGCCAGCGAGCACCGGCTGTCCACCGAGACTGCGGCACTCGATGAGGTGCTCGCGAATCTCAGAGAGGTCGGCCGAGGAGTCACAGACCACCGGAACCGCTTGGGAGCGCTCAGGAATCGGGCGGGCGCGGTAGCCGAAGCCGTCTCGCGTACGGCCGACGCCACTGCTACGCACGCAGAGGCACTCCGAGTTGTCGCCGAGCTGCGGACCCAGGCGCGCACTGCCCGTGCCGCGTACGACGCCCTCGCAGCGGCACTCTCCGACACGCTCACGGAGCTCGCGGCACGCCGTACGGCGAGCAAGCAGGAGCTCAATGCGGCGGACGCACGTGTCGAGGAGCTGACCCGCGCCGTCGAGACGCTCACCGGCGACCTCGGCGGTGCGCAGCGGCAGGCGGAGCAGGCCCGCGACCTGCACGCCCGGCACGGCGACGTGCTTGCCGGCTGCGTCGACGCCGTCGCGGCGATGCGCGGGGTCCGCGGGCTGCTCACCGCCGCCGCCGGCACGGTTGACGAGGACGCGGACCGGGCCCTCGCGGCGCGGTCGGAGACCGAGCTGGTCGCGCTGGCTCGCACCTGGACCGGCTGGGCGCGCGAGGAGCTGGACGACAACGTGCTGATCCGCGCCGCCGACGAGCTGAAGGCCGGGCCGGCGGCCTCGTACGAACCGTCGCTGGTCCGTGAGCAGGACGCGTACGCGATGCTCGCCGAGCACCAGGCGCAGACGGTCCCGCTGGTCGAGCTCGACGCCGTGCTGACCGAGAAGGTCGCGCAGGACGAGCTGCTGCTCACCGAGCGGGAGCGGCGCACCTTCGAGGAGGTGCTGCTCGGCGCCCTCGGCGACCAGCTGCGGCTGCGGTTGCAGGAGTCCGGTGAGCTCGTGCGCAGCATGAACGAGCTGCTCGCGGACGTGCGCACCTCCCAGGGGATCCGGGTGCGGCTGCGCTGGCGGATGCGCGACGACGTTCCGACGGAGGCACGTGAGGTGGCGACGCTCGTGGCCCGGACTGGTGCAGCGCTGCTGCCCGACGAGCGCGAGCGGCTCGCAGTCGCGATGAGCGGGCTGGTCTCGTACGCGGCCGACGAAGCGCCGGAGGACGGCTATCAGCTGCACCTGCAGCGGGCGCTGGACTACCGCACCTGGCACGAGTTCCGGGTGCAGTACGCGCGGCCCGGCACGGACTGGCAGGACCTGGGCCGGCGTTCGCCGCTCTCGCAGGGGGAGCAGAAGGTGGCGTGCTACCTGCCGCTGTTCGCGGCGGCCGCGGCGCACTACACCTCGGTCGCGGGAGCGGCGCCGCACGCACCGCGGTTCGTGCTGCTCGACGACGCGTTCCCGAAGATCGACGCTCGCACCCATCCGGTGCTGTTCGGGCTGCTCGTCGACCTCGACCTCGACTTCGTCGTCACCAGCGAGCGGCTCTGGGGCGACCACCCCCAGGTGCCGCGCCTGGAGATCTACGAAGCGCTGCGCAGTCCGGGCGAACCCGGCATCGCGCACGCGCACTACACCTGGGACGGGCGGACGCTGCAGTCCGTGGACGCATGAGCGGACCGGACCCTGCGCTGCGGGAGGTGCTTGCGGTCGTCGCGGACCGGCTCGAACGCCGCGGCCTGGTGCCGCAGGGTCGGGTGCGGCTCACCGGGCTGGACCGGCCCGCCCGGCACGCGGTGGGCGGGCTGCTGGGCCGGGTGGTCGTCGCCGATCACCTCACGGTCGAGCTGGCCGAGCTCGACGAGGTCGTACGCATCCGGCTCGGCATGCCCGGCGGGATTCGTTCGTTGTGCGAGCGGGTCCTTGACCGCCCGCTTGTCGACCGGGCGGCGAGCCGGCGTGCACGTGAGCTCGAACGCGACAACGCGTTGCAGCCGTTACGTGATCTCGACCGAGCCTGGGCCTCGGCGTGGGCCATGGAGGTAGGCCGGGCCGGCCTGCTCGCGCGTACCTCCGACCCGGCCGCCGCGGCTGCGCATGCGGTCGCCGTGGTCCGCGAGGTGCTCCCCGCGGGTGGTGGAAGGGCCTGGGCGCGTACGGAGCTGGCGGCCCGGGTGTGCGGCAGCGCGCACGCGCTCGACGACGGTGGGGTGCTCGCGGCGGTCGTGCTGCGCGGGCTCGCCCATGAGGCTGAGGTCGCGGCGCCGACGACGGTCAGGGAACGACGCGCGCTCTGGGGGAGGTTCGGGGTCGCGGTCGACCGGGTGTCCACGACGGTCCTCACGCTGGGACTGCGGTCCACGCACACCGACCGGGTCGGGCGCTGGCTCGCCGAGGCGGCTGACGCGTACGCCCCGGTGCACCTCACGGCGCGGGACGTCGCCGCCTACGGCGCGCCGGTCGGGATGGTCCCCGCTCTTGTGTGCGAGAACCCGCGCGTGCTCGAGGCGGCGGCGGACCTCGAGGTGGGGTGGCCCGTCGTCTGCACCATGGGCCGTCCGACGACGGTCGTCCTGCAGCTGCTCCGGTCGCTGTCCGGCGCGGGTACCGAGCTGCGCTACCACGGTGATTTCGACTGGCCGGGCATCGCGATCGCGGCCGACGTCGCTGTAGCGGCGGGTGCGGTGCCGTGGCGGATGTCGGCGCGGGACTATCTGAACGCGGTCGCGCGCCACCCGGGCGGCGTGCCGCTCGCAGGCCCGTCGGTGGCCTCGCCGTGGGATCCGGAGCTGTCGGAGGCGATGTCGAGTACCGGCGTCACGGTGCACGAGGAGCTGCTGCTCCCCGACCTGCTCACCGACGACTGAACCTCGATCGTCCGCCGGACGCGGCGGCCCGGCGTCGGACCTGACCGCGGAGGGCGGGAGAGCGAACGCCTACTCCGGTGGCAGGGTCCGGGCGTCGTCGACGCCGCGGTCGCGGGCGGCACCAAGGACGTGATGCTCGTCCAGCGACCTCACTGCGTTGTGCCAAGCTGCCGGCATGAGGGTCGATCTTGCGTACGAGCACTCGGTACGCGCCGCGGCCATGGTGTTCGTCCGCTCCCTGGCGGCCGCCGGCGGTGGGACTGTCACCCGCGGCCAGCTGCAGCAGTTCGCGTATCTCGGTGAACCGATCAAGCTGCTCGACACCGGCCGCGGCATCCGCAATCCCCGCCAGCTCGTCGCGACGTTGACGATCCTCACCTCGGCAGGCTCCCGGTACGACGACACGCCCGGCCCGGAGGGTTTGCTGCGCTATGCCATCCGCGACGGAGAGCTCGGCCAGGGGGACAACCGCAAGCTGCGCGCGGCATTCGAGCTGGCACTGCCGATCATCTGGTTCCACGGTGTGCGCGACGGCGTCTTCGTCCCCCTGATGCCGGTGTTCCTCGCCGCCGAGGAGGCCGCGACGAAGCGGTACGTCGTCGCGCTCGACGAGGACCAGCTGCTCATGGCTCCGCAACTGCTCACGTCCTCACCGATCGAGGGCGCCCTCGGGCAGGCGCTCGCGCAGCGCCGGTACGTCGAGCGGATGAGCCGGCAACGGCTGCACCAGCCCGTGTTTCGCGCGGGCGTGCTGCTGGCGTACCGCACGCGGTGCGCGGTCTGCTCCCTCACCCATGGCGGGCTGCTCGACGCCGCGCACATCACCGAGGACGCGGCCGACGGCGGGGATCCGGTGACGTCGAACGGCCTTGCGCTGTGCAAGATCCACCATGCCGCGTACGACCAGGACATCCTCGGCATCAGCCCGGAGCGCGTGGTCCACATCAATCGGGACGTCCTGGAGGAGCGGGACGGGCCGATGCTGCAGCACGGACTTCAGGAGTTCCACGGCACCGCGCTGCGCGTCATCCCGGAACGTCGTGCAGAACAACCGGACCCCGACCGCCTCGCGCAGCGGTTCGCCCGCTTTCGCAACGCCAGCTGACCGCACCCGCCCGTCGGTGCTGGCCGAGTTGCCCGAAGACGCGCCCGCCCGGCTCGCGACGCTGCCGGCGACGACGGGGTGTGGTCGCCCTACTTCGGTGGCAGGGTCCGGGCGTGGTCGACGCCTCGCCGCACCCATGACGCGACTTGTTTGCGCGTGTCCAGCGCCTCGGACGGCACCCGCAGCCAGCCGCGCATGGCCCGCCCGCCCATGACGGCGACCTCTGCGCTGGTGGATCCGACGAGTCGTTGCGAGTCCGCCGGGTCTATGTGGACCAGGGCGCCTCCCTGTCCGCTCGCGGAGATCGCCATGTTGCCGTGCACGAGGAATGCGAGGCCGCCGAACATCTTCTTCTCCGTGACACCGGGCTCCGACTCGAGCAGGTCGCGAATGGTGTCGGCGAGGTCCGGGTCGTACGCCACGATGATCACCGTACCCTCCCGCGACCAGGGGTCCCAGGTCGCTTGATCCACGAACGAGGCTATCCGGCACCACCGACAGCCGGGAGGTGGCGCGGTCCCGCCGCCCGCTCGGAAGCCCGCCTCCGGCGTGGCCGTTCAACTTGCGTGACAACCGGGGGTTGACAGTGACAACCAGAGGTTGTCATGCTCGGTGTCATGACGGACAGAGCAACCCGGGAAGCGACATTCCGGCAGATCAAAGAGGTGCGTGCGCAGGCCATCGAACACACCCGGAAGGCCCGAGAGCTCGCGGCCCAGCGTCGCGATCTGATGCAGGAGCTCATCGATGGCGGCTTGTCCCAGGCGGACATCGCACGAGAGCTCGGGGTGTCCCGGCAAGCCATCCAGAAGATGATGGCGATCTGAACTTGGGACGAGCACGTGGCAGACCGCTTTGATCGGTCTCTGGGGGACGGGTGTAGGGGACGTTCATGATCGGTAGGCGATTCGTGAGGTGCTGGTGAGGCGTCGGAACGGGTTTCGTGCGCGCCTGGGTCGAGGATCGCGGAGCCGACCTCACCAAACGCCTACTGATCATGGCTGCGACGTTGTGGCAGGCTCGTGGGGTGGGTGAGGCGCGGTTCGTCCTGCACGAGCACCGCAAACCACGGCACCACTTCGACTTGCGCTTGGAGCAGGACGGCGTGCTGCGTTCGTGGGCGCTGCCGCGCGGCCTGCCCGTCAGTCCACAACAGAACCGGTTGGCGGTGCCGGTGGCGGACCACGCACTCGAGCACCTGACGTACGAGGACGCCGACAAGGACATCGCCGACACGGGCACCTGGGTCCTGGAAGCAGTGGACGAGCGCCGGTTCGTCTTCGTGCTGCGCGGCCGGCAGGCCCAGCGCCGCTATGCCCTGATCCGTACCGACCGCGACTGGCTGCTGCACCTGACCAAGGACCAGCCGCTCAGCCCGTGATCCCGCCTCAGGTCGGGGCTCCCAGGGCGGTGAGGATGACGTCGGCGTCGTGGTCGTCGATCGTGAACAGGCCGCGCCGGAACGGGTATCCCCAGTGCGTCACATCGGTCACCAGGTGCAGCTCAGCCACCAGCGACCGAGCACTGACCGCGGTGACCGGGAGGAACCGCAGCCGGCGGCGGTACGGGTGGAAGTCCGGGGTCATCTCGACCTGGTACGGCTCGTCGTCGGTCACGATGCCGGCAGCGGTGAACTGCTGGAGCGGCTCGCCGCCGTTCAGCGCGGTACGCGGCGAGTAGAAGATCACCCCGTCGTCGCGTTGCAGGCGCCGCAGTGGCGCTGTCTTGCCGTGACCGGCCTGGGTGAAGCCGCCGTCGCGTCCGATCTCGACGTGCTCCCGGCTGATCGTGTTGATCCACCACTGCATGTCAACCCTCCATCTCCTCGCTCCGGCCGCAGCCTGCCACCCACCGGCGACACCCATCGCTGACCGGGAGGTATGGATCGCCGGCCGGTTCGCGCGGACTCGTACACCGTCGGGATTCGGAGTTCGACTGATCTTCTGGTGCCGGGCGCCCCCCGTGGATCGGCCGGGCGCGCACCCGGTAGGACCCCGCCCAGCAGGCGATCGGCAGACTGAGCCCGGCGCTGGGCCGGCAGGCCAGGTGTCGGGAGCCGGCAGGGAGCACGAGTGAACAGGACCAGACTCGAAGCGTTCAGCGACGGCGTGCTCGCCATCATCATCACGATCATGGTGCTGGAGCTGCGGACACCCGCTGAAGGGACGTGGAGCGCGCTCGCCGCGGTGCTGCCCACCTTCCTGAGCTACCTGCTGAGCTTCGTCTACGTCGGGATCTACTGGAGCAACCACCACCACCTGATGCACCTGGTCGACCGCGTCGACGGCGCGGTGCTGTGGGCCAACCTCCACCTGCTGTTCTGGCTCTCCTTGATCCCGTTCACGACCCGGTGGATCAACGAGTCCGAATTCGCCCAGGTGCCCGTCGTGGTGTACGGGGTGAACCTGATGCTGGCCGCGGTCGCGTACGCCATCCTGCAGTGGCGCCTCGTGCGGGTGCAGGGTACGGACGGCAGTCTCCGGGCGGCGCTGGGCCAGGACTGGAAGGGCAAGCTCTCCCCGCTGATCTACCTGGTCGGGATCGGCCTGACGTTCGTGCAGCCGCTGCTCGGCGTAGCGGTGTACACGGTTGTGGCACTGCTGTGGCTGGTTCCCGACCGCCGCGTCGAGCGGTACCTGACGACGGCCAGTGACAGTGGTGAACCGGCTCCTGGGCCCTGAGCCTGGGGACTGTTGCGCGCTACCATCGGCTCGTAGCCTGCTCTAGCCTGCTCATTGCGTCGCATCCGGGAGGTTGGCCCTCGTGCGGATCCGTTCGAGCGGTACGAGGCTGGGGGATCGACGATGAGTGTTGAGGCTGCGGGGCCGGTGGATGGCCAAGAGCCATTCTCCGCGGAAGCCTTTGGTGCTGCTTACGCGGACGCCGGTAGGGCCATCGGTCGCGTCAACATCGGGGTCTTCGGGAAGACCGGCGTCGGCAAGAGCACGCTCGTCAATGCGATCTTCGGCGAGGAAGTGGCGCGGACCGGCGTCGGCGAACCGATCACCAAGGGGAGCCACCTCTACCTGCACAAGTTCGGCCACATGGGGATCATCGACAACCAGGGCCTGGAGATCGGGCAGGACAGCGCGGCAATCCTCACGGACCTACAAGACTTCATCTCGCGCCAGCGCAACAACGACCTGAGTGAGCAGCTGCACGTTGCCTGGTACTGCATCCATGCGGGTCACCGCCGGGTTGAGACGCTGGAACTCGAGTTCGTCCGAGAGTTGATGAGCCTTGGCGTGCCCGTGATCCTCGTGATCACTCAGGTGCCGCGCCGAGCCGGGATCGTCGACCCAAAGACACTCGAGCTGCGGGAGTACGTGCGCCGCCAGTTCAATTCGACCCCGATCCTGACTGCAGCCATCGACGACGAGTTTGCCGGCCTGACGAAGTTCGGGCTGCAAGACCTGTTGGACGCCACGTTTCGCGACGCTCCAGAAGGCGTGGCCGAAGCGCTAGCAGCGGCGCAGCGAATCGATCTGAAGCGCAAGGACGCCACCGTCAAGAAGGTCGTTGCAGTGGCGATGGCCTCGGCTGCGGGCGTCGCAGTGTCACCGATTCCGTTCTCCGATGCCGCGTTGATCGTCCCCGTGCAGCTCGCGATGATGGGCCGGATCGCTCACATCTACGGCTTGAAGCTGGAGAAGGCATCAGCCGCGGCCATGGTCGCCACCGGCGCTGCGACAACGCTCGGCAGGACGACTGTCACGGGTCTGCTGAAGTTCATTCCCGGTGTCGGGACCGCGGTGGGTGGGTTCATCGGCGCCGGCGTCGCGAGCGCCCTGACCCTTGCGATGGGAACCGCGTGGCAGGTCGTCTGCTTGCGCATATTCGAGGGGAAGCTCGACCCGGGCATCTTGGGCGACCGCTCGCGGATCGCCGACGTCTTCATCGCTGAGCTGAAGCGGCGGCCGTCAAAGCGGTAGAGGCGACGCCGATCGGTTGCGGCTCGTGCCGGTGAGCTCGAACGGCACGAAGGGTGTGTCGATCGGGGGACATGCCGACGTGCCTGTCAGCCGTTCGCGTGATGAGATGTCGGGGTGACGGACTTCCAGGACAGTGCCGCGGTGACGTACATGCTCGACGATTGTCAGGTGTGGGCGGTCGTCGGTCTCTCGGGCAGCACTCATCGTGACGCCTACCACATCGCGGCGTTGCTGAAGCGGCGTGGCAAGCGGATCGTGCCGGTGCACCCGTCGGCACGGACGGTGCTGGGGGAGCAGGGCTACGCCACGTTGGCCGACATCCCGTTCCCCGTCGATGTGGTCGACGTGTTCCGTCGCTCCGACACTGCGGGCCAGTACGCCGACGAGGCTATCGCCATCGGTGCCAAGGCGGTGTGGTTCCAGCTCGGGGTTGTCGACGAGGCCGCGTTCGCCCGCGCCACCGCCGCAGGCCTGCGCATGGTCATGGACACCTGCCCCGCCATCGAGTGGAGCAACCGCATCGTGGACGCGAACCGTCCCGATTCCCAACGCACGGCTGGTTGAGTGAACCGCTGGGCTCTCATCGATGCGCCCTCGGCCGCGTTGCACGGACAGCAGGCCACACGTCAGCCACCGTGCATTCGACTGCGAGCTCGCCACCTCCAACAACCGCTTGCCCTGCCTTACACGCAAGCCACGACCTATGAGCGGCAACGAAGAGAAGACGTCTCGGCACTAGCTAACGCTGTTTGCCGGCCTGGAACAATGCGATTGCCTTGTCGATTCGCCGGTTCCTGGTTTCGGCGTTCTTCGCCCCGTTGATGTTGTCTGCGTGGTAGCGCTGAAGGCTGTTCGGGAGCTTCTCGAAGAACGCCTTGGCACCCGGCTCGGCGGACAGCGCGGCCGCGAAGTCCTCGGAAACCTCGACCGGGCGAGGCGTGTCCGCCACAGTCAGAGTCACGCGAACGGGGTCCCCGCCCTTGATCCCAGTCTCACTGCGGACAGCGGCGCTGATGCTGATCATGTGCTTGCCACCCATGACAGCGACCGTGTTGCGGTACTCGTACCCGTTCACGTTCACAATCACCGCCGGTCGCCGTCCGGCGCCGAGCCGCTCGATGACGTCGTCGGGCACGACGATGCCGGTATTGTTCCCTGTCGCCGTCACGGTTGTGTCGAACTCAATGCTCACGGTCATTTTTACCTCTTTCGGGTCACAGCCGCAGTGTGGGATGGCGATGCACGGACCCTGAGGCAGGACCCGGCCGTGATGTAGACGCGGACAGCGACGCGTGCTGCCACTGGGATGGTTCCACTCCGCCGCAGCCACTGCACCCGGAACCTCAGACACGGCGCAGACCGGACCAGGATTGCCTGCGACACGTCCGTCCGGTCGCGCTAGAGCGCGGTTCACGCGGCGGCATCGCGTAGGAACGGCGGATCGGGAGCAGCTCCCGGCATCGATCGCGCAGCTGTTCCCTCCCAGCTGCGTCCAGCCGGGCCACGGGGTCGCCGCCCGGGCCGACACCAAATGTCCCTGCCCGGTTGTACTGCCCAGCAACGAGATCTTGCTCACGTCGGCAAGTTGGCCAATGACCCGGCTGCGGTGGCGCAGCGCCTCGGTGAAACGGGGTTGCTCGAGGTGAACCGATGTGCTGGTCTGCTCGTTGTCGCAAGGGATGAGAGGGTCATGATGCCGCAGACCGTTCGCCCCTCGGTAGGTCCGGGTCAGATCGTCGCCGAACCGGTGCGGGCGCCTTTGACGCCGTGGGCGTGGGCGGTTGCCGGGGTAATGTTCGTGGCGCTGCTGGCGACCGCCAGCAGGTACGGATATCACCGCGACGAGCTGTACTTCATCCAGGCCGGGGCCCACCCAGCGTTCGGTTATCCCGACCAGCCGCCGCTGGTTCCGTTGCTGTGCCAGGCGATGCAGGCACTGGCGCCGGGCTCTCTGGTGCTGCTGCGCCTACCGTCGGCGCTGATCGCAGCCTCAACCGTCGTGGTGGCAGCACTTACCGCCCGGGAGATCGGTGGCACCTCACGTGCCCAGCTGATCGCGGCGTCCTGCACCGCTGCGTCGGCGTTCGCGTTGGCCACCGGGCACTTCGTGACGACTACGACGGTGGACCTGCTGTCCACGACGCTGTTGATCTGGTTGGTGATCCGGGTCGTGGCTACCGGCTCGGCTCGGCCGTTGCTGTGGGCCGGGGTCGTGGTTGGGTTAGGAGCCGAAGCCAAGCCGCAAGTCGCGTTCGTTGCGCTGGTGCTGATTGTCGCGCTGGCACTGGTGGGGCCGCGCTGGCCATTGCGATCGCGTTGGGCGCTGGCTGGGATCGGCGTGGCGGTGATCCTGGCAGCGCCGTACCTGCTGTGGCAGGCCCTGAACGGCTGGCCGCAGCTGACGGTCGCGGGCAACGTCGCGGGTTCCGCGGAGGGCGGACGTGCAGGCTTCCTGCCGTTCCAGCTGGTGCTGGTCAGTCCGCTGTTGTCGGTGGTGTGGATCGTCGGGCTGGTGGCGCTGTTCCGGTCGCTACGCGCCTACCAGTTCCTGGCGGTGACCTACCTGCTGGTGGCCGCCGCGTACCTGGTCGGCAACGGCAAGGCGTACTACCTGGCCAGCCTCTATCCCGCCTTGTTGGCGGCCGGGGCGCTCCCGATCGACCGGTGGCTCTCCCGAGGTCACGCACGGGTACGGGCCATCGCAGCATCGGTGGTCATCGTGATCTCCGCGGCGGTCAGCGCGGTGGTCGCGCTCCCGCTGCTGCCCGCGAGCTCGCTGAACGGCAGCGCCGTGCTGGCGCTGAACCCCGACCAGGGCGAGACCGTGGGCTGGCCGGACTTCGTCTCGACGGTCGCCAGCGTCTGGCATGGTCTGCCGACCGGCGCCGTCATCTTCGCGGACAACTATGGCGAGGCGGGCGCCATCGACCTGTTCGGTCCAGCGAAAGGGCTGCCCGCGGCGTACAGCGGGCACAACGGGTTCAGCAGCTGGGGCCAGCCCCCGGGCTCGCGCGGACCGGTGATCGTGCTCGGGTTCGACCCGGCCGACGCGGCCCAATACTTCCGCGGCTGCAACATCACTGCCACGATCACCAACGCGTCCGGCGTCCACAACGACGAGTACGACGGACCCGTGCTGGTGTGTTCCGCCCCGAGAGCTTCATGGTCCGCACTGTGGCCCCAGCTCACTCACTACAACTGAGCGGACGCCGGCCGAGCGTGTCAGCACGCACCACCCATCGGCGTACAGATGTCTCGACTGATCCGGCTCACCGGCAGGCCCGAGGTTCGGCGACCCTTGACAGGACACGGTGACCTCCTTACCGTTACAACCGATGAGTTGTACAAGAGACCGCTTGTGAATGCCGAAGGAGATCACCATGACCAGCAACACCAGTACTCGGACCGAGGACTTCACCGCGGTCCTGGACCTGCCTGCCAGCCCCGCCACCGTGTCGGCGCTGTTCACCTCCGCCACCGGCGTCAGCCGCTGGTGGGGCCCGACCGAGGGCGACGGAACAGTCGGCGGCACGCTCGTCACCAGCTTCGGGGAGCATGGCGTCAACGCGATGCGCGTCCTGGAGTCCGGACCCACCCGCGTGGTCTGGGAGACCATCGTGGCGGACGGAACGATTCCCACGGAAAACACGAAGGAGTGGCTCGGCACGACGATGGAGTTCGACATCGTCCCCGCGGGTGCTGGCACGCAACTGCGCTTCCGGCACAACGGCCTGACCCCCCAGCTCGAGTGCTGGAACGAGTGCTACGCCGGCTGGACGCACTTCATGGCGAGCATCCAGGCCTTCGCCGAGACCGGCACCGGCGCCCCGTTCGGGACCTGAGAACCTGTTCCGATGGCCCAGCGCAAGAAGTCGGCGGCGCCTGCAGCACCCGATGCGGTGCTGCGGGCTCTAGCCGACCCGAACCGTCGGGAGATCTTGCGGCTGGTCCAGCACACCGAACTGCCCGCGGGCCAGATCGCCGGCTGCTTCACCCTCACTCAGCAGGCGGTCAGCCAACACATCGGAGTGCTCAGGGCGGCCGGTTTGCTCACTGAGCGCCGCGAGGGAACCCGCCGCCTCTACGCGCTGCACCACGAGTCGCTCGAGCCGGTACGCGACCTGCTCTCCGAGTTCTGGCCCGACGCTCTTGGTCGGCTGAAGAAGGCCGTCGAGACAGCCCATCCCCGACCACCGACGAGGTAGCCGTGACCGCCGAGATCCAGGGCGACGTCATCGTCGCGACCGAACACATCAAGGCACCGCCCGAGGTCGTGTTCCCGTACTTCACCGACCCCGCGCTCATCGTTACCTGGATCGGCGACCGGGCTGAGCTCGACCCGCAGCCCGGCGGCGTCTTCTCGCTCGACATGGGCGAGGCCCTCGCCCGCGGCGTCTACCTCAGCGTCGAACCGCCGTACCGCGTCGTCTTCACCTGGGGCATCCCGGGCAGCGACGCCCTGCCGCCGGGTGGTTCCACCGTCGAGGTCGTGCTGACGCCCGACGGCGACGACACGATGGTCGTCCTGACCCACCGCGGCCTGCCACCCACCCACATCGGCGACCACCGCGACGGCTGGGAGTACCAGCTCGGGCGCCTGCCCGCCGCCGCCATCTGACCGAGGTGCATCGTGGTGGTCGCGAGTCGTCATACTCGCTGGCGTAGCTGCGGGCCGGCTGGAAGCACCGCGTACGTCTGTGTTCCCCGAGGAGTCGTGGCGTGACCGAGCAGAAGTCGACAGTTGCCCCCGTCCCCGATCATCTGCACACGCAAGCCGAGGCGTTCTACCTGCCCACCGGCGACGACACCTTCGAGTCGACCGAGGCGACCGCCAGCCCGTGGGATGAGTCGCTGCAGCATGGTGGACCTCCGGCGGCGCTGCTCGCGCGCGCCATCGAGAACCTGCGCCCCGACACCGCGATGCCCATCACCCGCATCACCGCCGACTTCCTCGGCGGGATCCCCCAGGGGATGATCCGCACCGAAGCGCGCACGGTCCGGCCGGGCAAGCGGGTCGAGCTTGTCGAAGCCTCCTTGTGGGCCGACGGCCGGCTCGTGGTCACCGCCACCGCATGGCGCATCCGCGCCACCCCGGAGTCCACTCGCGCCCACTGGCGGCCGTACCCGGTTCCGCCCGTTCCTGCCGAGGGGCCCCTGGCGTTCTTCGCGGGCGTCAGTCCCTCCTGGGGCTATGGCCGTGCGATCGACTGGCGATTCGTCGAGGGCGGGTACGACCAGCCTGGACCCGCCAGGGTCTGGGCCCGTGTGCGCATCCCCCTCGTGGCCGGCGAGGCCACCTCACCCACCCAACGCCTTCTGGTCGTCGCGGACTCCACCAACGGACTTTCCAGCGAGCTGGCCTTCAGTGAATGGCTCTTCATCCCGCCCACCCTGACCGCGACGATAGAACGAGCCCCCTCCGGGGATTGGACCTTGCTCGACGCACGCAGCACCATCGGCCCTCATGGCATCGGCCTCGCGCAGGGCGTGATGTACGACGAACATGGCATCTGCGCGACCATCGCCCAACCGCTCCTCGTCGCGCCGCGGTGATGTTCCACCGGGCCGACCGCTCCCATGGCGAAGCCTTGTAGCCGACGGAGGGTCTCTGGTTCGCTGCGTCCGGGACCTGCCAAGATCTAGCCATGTCGGATGAGCGACGCATTCGGACCCGCACACCAGAGTGGCGACGCATCTACGCGCGCATCCAGGTCGCCATGGAGCTCACCTCGCGTCTGAACGTGTTGCCGTTCAGCGACATCGAGTCCCGAACGGCGTTGCTCAGCGAGCTCTTGGGGAAGCCGCCTCCTCAGACAGCGATCATCCATCCGCCGTTCTACAGCGACTACGGCCTCGGCATCGAGCTCGGGGAGCAGGTCTTCGTCGGCCAAGGCTGCTCGTTCCTCGACCTTGGCGGCATCACCATCGGTGAACGGTCGATGATTGCGCCGAAGGTCACCCTCATCACGGAAGGGCACCCCGTCGAGCCTGCTGAGCGCTATGACTTCATCACCGTGGCACCTATCGTCATCGAAGCGCACGTCTGGATCGGTGCGGCGGCCACAGTCCTTCCTGGAGTGAGGATCGGTCATGACTCGGTCGTTGGAGCGGGTGCTGTCGTGGCGAGGGACGTACCGCCACTGACCGTCGTATCGGGTGCTGGGTCCGTCGAGCGGAAGCACTTGGAGCCCAGGCCGAGCACTGAGGCCTGACCCACGGGCCCGAACGAGAAACAGGGCCACGCGGAAAACCGCGCGGCCCTGTCTCTTACCGTTGTCTCGGCGTGCGACAGCTCGACTGCCGTCCGACGCCCAGATCCGAGTCAGCCGTGGAAGATCGGGACTCCGCCGCTGGTGACGCGGATCCAGTTCCAGAAGGTGATCGGAGCGGTGTTGCCCATCGACCAGATTCCATAGAACTGCTTGGTGATGACATTTCCCACCACCACGGTGCCCAGGTTCTTGGCCGCCGGGACCGGCGGAGGAAAGGCGTTGGCGAACACGATCACACCGGCAGTCTTCGGGGCCTCTTGGGCGCCCCAGTTGTTTCTGGACAACCAGTTCCCGATGACGGACACGTTCCTCGTGGAGGAGTTGGGTGCCTCGGCGTTGACGATCACGCCGCCCTCGAAGGAGTTGCTGATCCGGTTGTGCATCACGACCACATTGCGGACCGACGAGTTCGGCGGGTCAGCGGCCACCACGAGACCACCGACGTCTGGGCCGTGCGCCTTCGACATACCGGTTCCGTTGACCGTATTGCCGGTCAGGACCAGGTCGGACAGACTGCCACCGACGTTCTGCGTAGCCACGACTAGGGCACATCCACCGTAGTTCGCCCACATCCGGTTGTTGATGACCACGTCGTGTGAGGAGGACACGAGCTTTGCGGAGGTGTTCTGCGTGATCGTGCCGGGGTTGTTGGCACCGTTGTCCATTACCCCGATCCCGCCGCGGCCGTTGTTGAACACGGCGTTCCCCCTGACAGTGGAGTGGGAGACGCCGAACAGGCTGATGCCGAACGACTGTCCGACATAGGAGTGCAACCCGTTACCGGGGAGCGCGGGTGCGCTGGGATCGATGGTCTGGAACCCGTTGCCGGTGACTGTGGAGTTCGCGACGGTCAGGTAGGAGGTCTTCTGGGCCAAGATCCCCTGGAAGTGGGCACCGGACACCCGCACTCCATCGATGGTCACATGCGTGACACCCGCGCCCACGTAGATGCCGATGTCGCAGGACGTGCGGATCGTACGGTGCGCGATCCGCTGATGTGAGCGTGCCACGACGGCGGCGCTCAGCCCAGAATCGCCAACATTTGCAGTACAAGCCGTGCTCTTGGCCGGCTGCGGCGCCGCATCAGCGGGCGCTGCCGCTACCAGCCCGAGCAGCGCGGTGGACGCCGCTGCGACCCCCACCGCTGCTATCTTCCAGTGATTCGACAACAAACTCGCCTTGCCCTTCTCCTTGCAGCTCAGCGCGCGCCTGGCGGCGCGCACACTTCTACCGTGTCGCGCAATTCGCAACCTGCATACTCAGTTCACAACTCATGGAAGTGAGCTGGCGCAATTGGTCTCCGTCGTCGACGGGCTTGCATGGACACCTCGGGTCACGATACTACGAGCAACTTTCCGGACAAGGAGACGGGGCGGATCTGATGGGACGATCCGCCAGTTGAGGGAGTCCTGACGACAGACCGTCGTTGCCCAACAGCACAGCGTCACGCGGTCTTGCTGTCGATTCACGCTGGTTCTGATGCTTCGAGGAACCAGGGCGACCGGTGTGGCTAGCTCGCACGCACCGCTGGGTGAGCGGAGCGAGGTCGGGTATTGCCGGCCCCGGATCGACACGAGGCGGCCGTGGGATCCAGCAAGCGGATGACGGGTTGTCATGGGAGCATCGCGACCACCGAACCATGTCAGGAAGGGCGTTACCGGTGACCCGGGACCGGCACACCGACGACGTTCCTGTCTGGGCGTTGGTGTCCTCGGCTGCCGCTCCGGTGCTTCTTGTCGGCGGCTGGACGCTGGCCGCGTCTTTGCAGCCGGCAGGCTTCGACCAGATGAGCGACACCATCAGCGACCTGGCCGGGCTGGCCGCCACAGATCGATGGGTCATGACCATCGCACTGGTCGGTGTGGGGGCCAGCCACGTCACCACGGCGCTGGGACTGCATCCGGCCGCTCGGCTGGGTCGCGCGTCGCTTGCGCTCGCCGGGGTTGCCACGATTGCCGTAGCCGCGATCCCGGTGACCAGCAGCGCAACCCCGACCGCGCACACGATCGCGGCCGGCGTTGCGTTCCTGTCGCTGACCGTCTTTCCGACACTTGCATCGCGCACCACGAGGCACACGACTGCTCTGCTGCGCCCCACCGCAGGTGTGCTGGCCACCGCGACGCTGGCGGTGGCCCTCGGCTGGTTCGTGGTCGAGCTGAGCACCGGGGGGCCCCGCATCGGGCTGTCCGAGCGCGTGAGCGCCGGTGCCCAGTCGCTGTGGCCGTTGGCCGTGGTCCTGTCCAGCCGAGCCGGTCGTCGTTCCCGGAACCGCCACGGGTGATGCCGCGACTGAACAACCGGCCGGCGCTCGCGGTCGAGGACCTCGAGATTGCACCTGACGTACGAGGACGCCCACAAGGACGGCGCCGACACGGGGACAGGGCAGCTCGAGGACGACGAGCCCCGCTTCGTGTTCATCCTCGACGGCCGGCGCGGGCCACGCCGCTACGTCCCGATCACCCCGACCGCGGCTGGTTGCTGCCCGTGACCACGGACCAGCCAGCCAGGCCATGATCGGCAAGAGGAGGAGACTTCCCCAGTGAGCGGCGACGAGGCCCCGGCCGCGGGCGAGGGCCGAGACGGGCTCGTCCTGGGGCAGGACCCGGCGCCGCACGAGGTCGTCCGCGCGGTCGTGACCGTGCGGCTGCTCCGGGCGAGCCTGGGGTGCACAGCGGTCTTCCTCGTCCTCAGCGCGGCGATCAGCGCCGGCAGCGCCTGGCTCGCGGGGTTCGACAGTCGCTGGTCAACGCAGTTCTTCTCGTTCGCGGTCGACCACACCGGACTCCAGCCGGTGGTGCGCCTGGCCACCGCACTGGGCAACGGTTGGACGGTCACCCTCGTCACCACAGCAGCGGTGATCTGGTGCGCCACCCGCCGAAGCTGGGCCTTGGGCCTGTGGCTCGTGGCTGTCGTGGCCGGCAGCGCAGTGCTCAGCACCCTGGTCAAGAATGGCTTCTCACGAGCCCGGCCGGCGACCGAGGGACTCCTGGCCTCGGCGCACGGGTTTTCCTTCCCGTCGGGTCATTCGCAGGCGGCCACCGTGACGTACTCGGCCGTGGTGCTGGTCGTCGGCTGGCAGCTGGCCCGGCCGGGACCGCTCGCCCGACGGGTGAGCGCGGCGCTCGTCGTGGTGGTCGTCGGCGCGGTGGGGCTCAGCCGGATACTGCTCGGAGTCCACTGGCCCACCGACGTCCTCGGTGGCTGGCTCCTCGGCAGCGCCTGGGTCACCGCTGCGACTTACATACTCCTGCGGTACGTCCTGCCCGGGGACGCCCGGTCAGCCCCGTCCGACCCGTCGACCGACCCGGGCGCAGAGACCCCCGAGTAGCGCACCGGTCCCCACGCCCACCAGGACGTCGCCCGGGTAGTGCACGCCGGTGTACACCCGGGAGAACGCCACGACCGCAGCGCTCGCCCCGACCGGGATGGCCAAGGCCGGCAGGACCGAACCGACGGCGACGGCGAAGGCGGCGGCAGAAGCCGAGTGGCCGGACGGGAACGATGTGGACGTGGGCATCGGGACCCAGCGAGATTCCGGGATCCCGTGTTGCTGTCGCGCCGGGCGGCTCCGCGCGCCGATCAGCTTCATCGGCTGGTTCACGACCAGCGAGGCCACCCCGATCGCCGCGACGCCGGTCAGCGCGGCCCGTCGACCCCGAGGGCCCCCGAGCACGGCGAGCGTGCCGGCGAGAATGAGCCAGGGCTTTGAATGGTTCGCGAAGCCTGACAGCTCTCGCAACGGCGCGTCCAGCGTCGGGGTAGGCATGCGCGCCACCGCTGCATACGCCGCGCGGTCATAGGTCCCGAGACGACGAAGCAGCTGCACCAAGGGTTCGCCCGCCGGTCTCTGATCCGGCGTCTGGTGGCTCAGCCGATCCGCGAGTCTCTCCTCGACCGGTTCATCCGGCCGGGTCATCGGTCCGCCTGCGACGTACGTCCCAGTGCGATGCGCCACAGCGCGGCCAGAGTGCCGCGCGAGCTGAGACGGACCGCATCGGCCGCCGGCGGGCGGGCGAGCGCGGACCTCGGCAGTCGTACGGTCAGGGCTCCCGGGCGGATGACGAAGCGCAGCGGAGGTTCCAGGGTCATGGCCTCACCATCGACGCCGATGTCGATCGGGGACCCCGATCGCACCTCGAGCTCCGAGGCGGTCCACTCGTCCCACCCGGAGAACCTTCGCACCTGCCCCGTGGCCTCCAACGCCGCCAGCTTCTGCGCGTCGGCGGCGCCACGGACCATCACCGACAAGATGCCCAGGACGCCACCGTCGATGCGTGCCCTGGTGCCTGCTCCCCGCAGGTGGGCCAGCTCGTAGGGGTTGTTGGAGACCAGCACCAGCTGGGCCGTGCTGGCCTCGTCCCCGGACAGCAGGGTGAACCGCAGGTCCAGCGGGGTCGCGTCCGGTCCGATCAGGTCTGGCAGCAGCGAGGCGGCCGTCTGGACCTTGGCGTCGCGGTACTCCTCGGACTGCACGATCTTCGCGTAGACGCCCAACGATGCGTTGTTGACGAAGACCCGGCCGTTGACCTCGGCGAGGTCGATGACGCGGTCCACGCCGTCCTGGTACGCGTCCAGCGCGCCCACGACGTCTTCGCGGTCGATGCCCAGATCCAGGGCGAAGTGGTTGCGGGTCCCGGCCGGGATCACGACGAACGGCAGTCCGGCACGGCTGGCCACCGAGGCCACCAGGGCCTGCGACCCGTCGCCACCGGCCATCCCGATCAGGTCGGCCCCGCGCCGGACGGCGTCCGTCGCCAGCTCCAGAAGATCGGATCCCGGCGTGAGCACGATCGGCTCGATGCCGCGGCTCCGGCACTGCCCGACCAGGTCGAAGCGTTCGGCCTTGCCGCCTCCCGATCGCAGGTTCATGAGCAGCACGGGATGGGTCGCTCTCGGGGCGACCGGTTCGCTCGGCCCCGGTGCATCGCGAAGCGATGGTCCTGGCTTCGGGGTCTGCAGGGCGAACCGAGCCGCGGCGATCGCGACCGCGGCCAGGACAAGACCGACGAGGAGCACCCGCAGGCTCTCGCTGGCCAGGACCACGACCGCGAAGAGCACCAGCGAGAGGGCACCCACGACCAGAGCCACCACCCGTGATCGCCCCCGTCTGGAGAGCGCGTACCAGGCGGCGACGACCACCATCGCCAGCGACAGGACCGTGACCAGGAGCACGTCCCAGCGACTCACCGCCTCCACGATGAGGAAGGCGATGGCGCTCACCAGTGCCACGAGCGCGATCCACGCCGCCACCTGCTGAAGGGGGCCGGGACGTGGCGGGGTCTCAGGTGCGCTCACGGCTTGTCCTCGTTGGGGCTCCAGGTGGCGCCGGTCTCGGCGACGTACGCCTGAACCGCTTCGTCGATGGTCCGGAAGAAGTGCCTCGGGTCGATGGTCCGCGTCAGTCCGTAGCGGACGATCTTCTCCTGCACCGGATCCTTCATCTCAGCGAAGACCAGCGAGACCCCACGCTCGTTGAGCCACTCGTCGAGGTCCTCGAGCATGTCGGCGGCCGTGGTGTCCACATCAGTCACCGGTTCGGCGGCGACAAGCACCCACCGCAGATCAGCCCGCTCATCCGCCATCGCGCGGATGGAGTCGGCGAACATGCGCGAGTTCGCGAAGATCAGCGGCGCGTCGTAGCGGTAGACGACGAGGCCAGGTAGCAGCTCGGAGTCGGGGTAGCGCTCGGTGTCGTGCAGTCCAGCCATCCCCTCCACCCTTCCCAGTTCGGCCCGATGGGGCCACCAGACCCGGCGGAAGACGTTGAGGATCGACAGCGCGATCGCGAGCAGGATGCCCGGAAGGACGCCGAGCAGGGCGACGCCGAGCAACGCGACGATCGAGAGCATGAACTCGGTACGGCGCTGCCGCCACAGCCGCAGCGTGGCCGGTACGTCCGCGAGGGACAGAGCCGCGGCGATGACGATGGCACCGAGCGTGGGCTGCGGGACGTACTGCATCAGCCCGGTCGCGAACAGCAGGACGATGGTGATCACGGCGGCGCCGACAAGCCCGGTGACCTGCGAGCGGGAGCCCGCCTGCTCGGCGACCGCGGTGCGGGAGCCGCTCGTGCTGACCGGGAAGCCCTGGAAGAGCCCTGCGGCGAGGTTCGCCGCGCCGATGCCGATCATCTCCTGGTCGCCGTGGACCCGGTCACCTCTACGGGCGGCGAACGACGACGCAGTCGACATCGTGTCGGCGAGGGCGACGACCGCGATCGCGACAGCACCCAGGAACAGCGGCCCGATGTCCGACCAGTGCACCGTCGGGATCGTGAGCGGGGGGAATCCCTGAGGTAGGACGCCGACCGTGGAGACTCCGTGCGCCTCAAGGTTGAACAGGTTGACGGCGAGCGAGGCAAGGACGACCGCCACCAGGACCGCCGGGATCTTCGGTAGGAACCGGTTCAGCACCAGGATGCCCACCAGGGAAACGATGCCCAGGATGGCGGCGGTGCTGTTGGCAAGGCCGTCGGCGACGCCGGTCACGAATGCTCGAGTCTCGGCGATGAGACCGTCGGCGTCCACCGAGAAGCCCAGGAGCTTGGGCAGCTGACCGACGACGATCGTCAGCGCCAGCCCGTTCATGTAGCCGATCTGGGTCGGCTTGGACAGCAGGTCGGCGACGAACCCGAAGTGAGCCAGCCCGGCGACAACCATCACCACGCCCACCAGCAGCGCCAGGAAGGACGCCAGGGCGATGGCCCGCGCGGGGTCTCCGCCGGCCAGCATGAGAGGCAGGATCGTCGCGGCGATCATCGGGCCCAGCGAGGAGTCAGGCCCGAGGACCAGGATCCGGGACGGCCCGAAGACGGCGTAGCCGATCAGGCACAGGATGGAGGTGTAGAGACCGGTGACCGCCGGCAGCCCGGCCAGCTCGGCGTAGGCCATCCCCTGCGGAACCAGCAACGCGGACAGCACGAGCCCGGCGACGACGTCCTTGCCGGCCCAGCGGCGCTCGTAGGCTCGGACCATCGCCACGCCCGGGACGTAGGTCTGAAGCGCGCCAGCTCGCGCAGTCGTCGGCGGATGGTCCTGTGTCATCGAAGATCACGCCCGTCCCGGAAGGGCCTCCAGACAGCGCCGACTCACGCTGGCGCAGCGAGCCGATAGTGCCACGGCAGCCTCACGAACGAGAGCGGATCAGCGATCTTCGGCCCGCCTGCCCCAGCTTCACCGATACCGGGGTGCCCCGACCGAGGCGTACTGGGCGTTTGCGCTGCCCGCCGCCGCAAGCGGGCGTGACCTACATGATCAGTAGGCAAATCGTGAGGTGCCGGTGATGTACCCGGCCGAATTCCTCGCTTGGTCGGGCCGACTGCCGCCGGGCGGACCTCACCAAATGCCTACTGATCATGGAACCCCTCCGGCAACAGCTCCCGCCTGACCCAGCTCAAGGACCTCTCCCCGTGCGCCGGCTGAGGGCGCCAGCGACTCGACGAGCAGCGCGAGGGCTCTGCGCGTCGCGACGACAGCGACGGGCAGACTGTCGGCCATGAGCCACGACGACGCGACAGACCCCGCGGAGCTGCTCGGTCAGGACTACTGGGACGAGAGGTACGGGTCGTCCCAGAAGCTGTGGAGCGGCAACCCCAACCCGCAGATCGTCGAGCGGTTGACCGGCGTCACGCCGGGGACCGCCCTCGACGTCGGGTGTGGAGAGGGCGCGGACGCGCTCTGGCTCGCCGGCCAGGGCTGGCAGGTGACGGGCGCCGACGTGTCCCAGGTGGCGCTCGACCGGGCCACAGCGCATGCGGAGAAGGCCGGACTGGCCGCGGGCACCACGTGGGAACGGGTCGACATCCTGACGTGGCAGCCGCCGGTCCAGGCGTACGACCTGGTCACGGCCAGCTTCCTGCACCTCCCCTCGGAGGTCCGCGACGACGTGCACCGCGGGCTGGCCGGCGCGGTACGGCCCGGCGGCAGGCTGCTCGTGGTCGCGCACCACCTCTCGGACCTGCACACCGCGATGCGCCGGCCGGGCATGCCGGACATGTTCTTCACCGCCGAGCAGGTCGCGGCAGTCCTGTCGGCGCAGGAGTGGGACGTCCTGGAGGCGGCGGCACCGGAGCGGTCGGCGATCGACCCGGAAGGCGAGCCGACCATGGTCCGAGACACCGTGCTGCTGGCCGTCCGCCGCTGAGTCGCGCCGGTCGCCGGCGCCTCTCCGTCAGAGGGAGACAATGCCGTTCACCGTGCCGGCTCGCTGTCCGGTGACCACGGACGACGCGGGTCGTCACCATCGGGACACAACGCCTCCAGCTGGGCACGCCGGTGTCCGTCGGCGACGGGACAAGCGCGGGGACCTAGAGCCAGTCCTTGCGCTTGAAGGTCAGGTAGAGCACGCCGGAGATCACCACGATGAGCAGGATCGACGCGCGGAGACCGGACGCTTCGGCGAACCCGGGGTAGGGCAGGTTCTGCCCGTACCATCCGGTGATCGCCGTGGGGACCGCGATGATCGCGGCCCAGCTGGTCACCTTCTTCGTGATCACGTTCAGGCGGTTGCCCTGCAGGGTCAGGTTCGTCTCCACGATCGTGGTCACCAGGTCGCGCAACGACTCCGTCCACTCGGTCGCACGCAGCACGTGGTCGTACACGTCCTGGAAGTACGGCAGCAGCTGCGGCGCGATGTTGTCGCCGTCGCGACGCATCAGGGTGTTCACGACCTCGCGCATCGGCAGCACGACCCGACGGAACGTGACGAGGCTCTTGCGCAGGGCGAAGCTTCGGTATTGCACGTCCTTGTCGCGCGGCTTGTCATCGAAGAGCAGGTCCTCGAGCTGTTCGATCTGCTCGTCGAAGGTCTGGACGGCGTCGAAGTGACCGTCGACGACGTTGTCTATCAGCCCGTAGAGCAAGAACCCCACGCCATGGACCGCCAGGTCCGGCGAACCGTCCCACTGCGCGACCACCGCGTCCATGTCGAAGGAGCTGTCCTTGCGCACGGTCACCAGCGCGCGCTTGGTGATGAAGGCCGCCAGCTCGCTGAGGTGCAGCTCCCCGGAGAGCGGGTCCAGTCGGACGGCGTAGAGATTGAGGAACTCGTGCGTCTCGTACCGATCCAGCTTGGGGCGTTGGTGACTGTCGACCGCATCCTCCACCGCAAGCGCGTGCAGATCGAGCTCCCCGGCGATCAGCTCCAGGTCGGTGTGGTCCGGAGCGCACAGGTCGACCCACAGGACCGTGTCGGGCTGGGCCAGGTAGTCGGAGATCTCAGCGACGGGAAAATCTTCCTTCTCCAAGCGTCCGGCCCGATACAGCCGCGTACGCACCACCTGTTGCATCTCGGTCCTACCCATGCCACGGCTCGTGGTCGACGCCTGACACCTCGACTGTCCGCAAGCCCTTCACCTCCGGCGTTCAGGCTAACTGCAACCGGCGATCGCGCTGGGCGCGGCGCGCGTCAGCTCGGCTCCGCGTCGCCGACGGTACGGGCGAGGGGTGAGCGCATTCGTCGCGGTCATACAGTGGCGTAAGGAGGAGTTGATGGAAACACTAGGCGCAGCACTGGAACGCGAGCACCACGAGATCGACGAGGGGATCGCGGCCTTCCTGTCGGAGCCGAGCCGGACCGAGCCCTTGGCGCAGGCGATGGCCGGGCTGCAACGGCACATCTACCTCGAGGAGGAGTTCTTGTTCCCGCCACTGCGCGAGGCAGGGATGATGGCGCCGATCTTCGTGATGCTGCGCGAGCACGGGGAGATGTGGGCCACCCTAGCTGCGCTGGCCGAGGACTTGACCGACCCGAGTGCGACCGGCGCCGCGACGAACCACTGTCGCGAGCTGGTCGGGCAGCTGGAACGGCACAACGCGAAGGAGGAGCAGATCCTGTACGTACAGGCCGACAGCGTGCTGACCGCCGCCGCCAGCGCTGAGCTGCAGGA
>JANWJC010000008.1 GCA_025449595.1 Acidobacteriota bacterium
GGCCGCGTACGCGATCCTGGAACGGTTGGCTGACGTCGGTCTCGGCTATCTCAGCCTCGGTCAGCCGCTGCCCACATTGTCCGGCGGCGAGCGGCAGCGGCTCAAGCTGGCCACCCACATGGGCGAGAAGGGCGACGTCTACGTCCTGGACGAGCCGACCTCCGGCCTGCACCTTGCCGACGTCGAGCGGCTGCTCAGCCTGCTCGACCGCCTCGTCGACTCGGGCAAATCGGTCATCGTCGTCGAGCACCATCAGGCGGTCATGGCGCAAGCCGACTGGATCATCGACCTGGGCCCCGGCGCCGGCCACGACGGCGGTCGCATCGTCTTCGAGGGCACCCCGGCAGATCTCGTGGCTGCCCGCTCCACCCTCACCGGCGAGCACCTCGCGGCCTACGTCGGCGCGCAACCGAAGCCTTCGCGAACCACATAGGTCGGGTCCGGCCAGCTGGGTTCGACCGTCCAGGCGGCGCGTCGACAGACATTGGCCGTCAGCTCAGCCATCATCGGCCGGTCCTCAGTAGCTGAAGGTCGTGGCCCCGTCGCCGATCCACTCCCACAGCTGGACAGTCCCACCGAGCTTTGCGTTGGCGACCAGGGTGGTGTCGTCGAGGCGCCGGGAGTTGAAACAGATCGGGCAGACCATGAACTCGCCGCCCGCGGCGGCATACCGCGCCATCAGGTCCGGGATCGAAGGGCAGCCCTCGCAGGCCACCCCGGTGGCGACGGCGTCCACCGTGAGGCGGACCGCCTCCTTGGTGAGGAACATGACCGAGCTTCGTCCACTCTCTGCCGCGCCGACCGCCACAAGCAGGGCGACGGTGACCCGTTCCGGGTCCTCGAGACCGGTGGTGAGACTGATCGCGGCGCGGGTCATCGGACCAGCTCCGCGGTTGCCGGGTCGATGGTGGCCCGCAGCTGGTAGATCACGTCGACGGGGAAGCCACCGCAGCGGCCATGCTCCCGGATGATCTCCTCACCAGTCGCCTGGTAGAGGCAGAAGATCTTGTCGTCGACCACGTAGCTGTGGACCCACTGGATGTCGGGGCCGAGGTCCCGCAGGGCCGCGTTGGACTGTCCGGCGATAGCCGCGAGGGCCGCCGCATCCATCTGGCCGGCACCGGGGACCGTACGCTCGATCACGAATTTCGGCATGGTGTTCTCTCCCTGCTCGGGGAGCCACGAAGGCGGCTCCTGGACCGAACGTAGGGACGGGGCCCGGGATCGACATGGGGCATTCGCCTCATCGCCGGAGAGTGGCAACGTGAGCCGCTACCTTCGGCGCATGACGTCGTCCGGGGTCACGCTCACCGAACTTCTCGTGTCGCTCTCGTTGGCCACCGATCTCGGTCTGGGCCAGCCTTCCGAGCACATGCTCCGCTCGGCGCGGATCAGCATGCGACTGGGCAGCCGGCTCGGGCTGGATACGCCAGGCCTGGCCACGCTGTACGACGTCAGCATCCTCACCTACGTCGGTTGCCCGGTGTACGGCAACGAGGCAGCGCTGATGTTCGGGGACGACATCGACTTCCGCGCCAACATCTACGACGTCGACCTCGCCGGCCTGCCGGCGATGATGTACATGCTGCGCCGTGCCGGCTCCGGTACCTCTGCGTTCAACCGAGCCCGCCGGGCGGCGGCGCTGATGGCCACGGGAGGACGCGGCGTGGTCGAGCAGATGGCCGACCACTGCTCGGCCGCCGGTGTGCTCGCACAGCGGCTCGGGCTCAGCGACGAGGTGCGCGCCGGCGTCGAGCAGTCGTACGCGCGCTGGGACGGGAACGGGGTGCCGAAGGGGCTGGCGGGCGACGAGCTGGCTTTGTCGGCCCGGGTGTCTCAGGTCGCCGATGCCTGCGAGGTCTTCGCACGCACTGCCGGTGTCGAGCAGGCGATCGACGTGGTGACCGCGCGCAGCGGGACCCACTTCGACCCCGAGGTCGTCGCAGCGTTGCGACATGATCCGGCGGCGTTGTTCGAGGGACTCGACGAGGACGCGGTCGATGAGGTCCTCGATGCGGAGCCGTCGGGCCGGCCGCCATTGGGAGAGGCTGAGCTGGACCTCGCTCTTGAGGCGATCGGGGACTTCTGCGACCTCCGTTGTCCCTATTTCGTCGGACATGCCAGTGGCACAGCCGAACTGGCACTGGCTGCGGCCGAGTCGATGCACTTGCCGGCCGATGACGCGACGATCACGCGACGCGCGGCACTGATCCATGACGTGGGGCGCTTCGGGGTCAGCGGGTCCGTGTTGAACAAGAACGGCCCGCTCACGGCGCGCGAGCAGGAACGCATGCGGATGCACGTCTACTACGTCGAGCGGATCTTCAGCCGGCCCGAACCGTTGCGACGGATCGGACTTCTCGCCTCGACACATCACGAACGCATGGACGGATCCGGCTATCACAGGGGGGTCGGTGGCGCGATGTTGTCCGCGCCGGCGAGGGTGCTCGCCGCGGCCGACGCCTACCACGCGATGACGCAGCCCCGCCCCCACCGCGAGGCCCTGTCCCAAGCAGAGGCTGCCCGCCAGCTGCGACTCGAGACCCGGGCCGGCCGGATGGACCCGGTCGCGACCGATGCCGTCCTCGCCGCGGCTGGTCATGCGGCAAGGCGGTCGATCTCCGGGGCGCCTTCGGGGCTCACGTCTCGGGAGTGCGAGATCCTCGGCCTGCTCTCCCGCGGCCTGGCCAACAAGTCCATCGCCCGGCGACTCCAGATAAGCCCGAAGACGGTCGGAAACCACGTCGAGCACATCTACGCCAAGCTCGGGGTGTCGAACCGCGCCGGCGCCGCCATGCGCGCCATGCAGTACGGGCTCGTCGGCTCAACGCCGATCGACGAGTCCTGACCGGGCCTTTTCGGGCGCAAGGGTCTCCGCCTGCGGCGGCTCGGGCGGGGGCTTCGCCCCGCCACTCTCCGTCGCACCTCGCTTCGCTCGGGGGCTTCGACCGCGCCCGTATACGCAGCGCTCTCTCGCGCGGCCGACACGCCCGCGCCGCTGGTGACCCCCGCAGCCGAGGCCAGCGGGCCGCCGTAGGGGAGGCCGACACGTTTGTGGAGCGGGTGGCCGGGCAGGCGAGCGCGGAAGCCGTGTCGGTCGAGGTCCAGGTCGTGCTCACCGATTCCGCGCTGCTGGGAACCGGTCGCGGTGCGGAGGATCCGGGGCAGGTCCCGGGGTACGGCACCGTCCCGGCCGGCTGGGTCCGTGATCTCCTCGTCCGCCAGCCCGCGAACGCCGAGGATGCCAGGGCGCGGGTGTGGCTGCGCCGGCTCTACGCCACGCCGGATAAGTCCTCATTGGTGGCGATGGAGTACTCCGGCCGGCTGTTCAGGGTGGACTGCGACGCTTCCTGCTCGCCCGTGACGGCGTGTGTCGCACCCCCTGGTGCGATGCCCCGATCCGGCACCTCGACCATGTCCGGGACCATGTCCGCGGTGGACCCACGGCCACCGAGAACGGGCAGGGCTTGTGCGAACGGTGCAACCACACCAAGACCTTGCCCGGCTGGACCGTCGAATCGTTACCGACCGGGCGCGATGGTCCGCACGGGGTCCGCTGGCGCACCCCCACGGGGCCGACGTACGACTCCACCGCGCCACCGTTGCTACCTGGCAACACGGAGCACGGCGGGGCAGCTCGGGTCGAGGGCTACCCCAGCCCGCTCGAAGTGCGGCCAGCGTCCCCAACAGTTGCAGGGACCGAGCCACTTGGCCGACCCTCAGCCGAGGTCAAGGGCTTCGTGCGCGACCGGTGCGATGTCAGGGAGGCGGACCATGCGGAATGCGTTGACGAGCCCGAGCGCGCAGGCCAGTACTGGGATAAGCATGGCGATCTGCAGGGAGATGGCTCGGGCCTCGTTGTTGATGGCGAGGATCTCGGCTTGGACGGCGGCAGGCTGATCGACGACGGCGGCTGTGAGCTGGGTGTCGCTGACGATCTCCGCGTCGTTCTCCATCGCCGTCGCGATGGTGGTCTTCTGGCTCTCCGGGATGGCCGTGCTGGCATTGGTCAACGCGGTGAAAGAGATCGACATGGCGGCGAGCATGATGCCGCCAGCAACGGCTAGGCCGAACGAGAGCCCGAAGTTGCCAGCTGCGGAGTTGACGCCCGCCGCCTCGCTGGCGCGCTCCTCCGAGATCGGGGCGAGCGTGTAGTTGTTGAGCTGGGACACGAGCAGGCCGAGCCCGCACCCGGCGATGAGCAGGGGAACCAGCAGCACCCAGGCACCTTGGGTCGAGTCCGCGCTAGGGATGACGGGGATGACGAGGAGCATGCCGATCAGTGCGAGTAGGAAGCCTGCTCGGACGATGAGCGCGGGTCGCCGTCGACCCACGCGGCGCCCGGCGATGAGCGCGACGAAAAACATGCTCAAAGACAGCGGGGCGATCGCGAGGCCGGCCTCCAGTGCGTTGTACTCCAACGCTATCTGAAGGAACAGCGGGATAACGATCATCGAGCCACCGAGAGTGATCTGCTGCAGCATCTGCTGGCTGACGCCGATGCGGAAGTGCGGAGACTCGAACAGCCCTGGATCGAGCAGGATGGGCTTGCTCTCCCGCTTGCGCCTCAGAAGCCAGCGGGCCAGCCCGAACAGCGCTGCTGCGCCGACCAGGAGAAGGGCGAGGACAGCTTCGCCACCTTCCTGCCACACCAGGATCCCGAGGACGACACCGCCCATGCCAACGATCGACAGGACGGCACCGATCGCATCCACGTTCCGGTCGCCCGTGTAGGGCACATCCTTGATCAGTCTCGACCCCACCAAGACCACCATGATGATGATGGCCTCCAGCGCGAAGTTGACCCGCCACGACCAGTACGTGGTGATCACACCACCGATCAGCGGGCCGATCGCCGCAGCGATTGCCGTGGCCGCGCCGACGAGGGCGTACACCTTGGCCCGCGCGGCACCCTCGAAGTTGCCGTGGATGAGGGACTGCATCGCGGGCAGCAGCAATGAGGCACCGAGACCGCCGATGATCGCCCAGAAGACGATGATCGCCGTGACGCTCTGCGCGAGAGTCATCGCGATCGCACCGATCGCGTAGCCGACCAAGCCGAGCCGGTAGGCGCGCCTCCGACCGATCAGATCCCCGATCTTACTGTTGATCAGGATGAACGCCGCCGAGACGAGCGCCTCGAGCGCGATCGCCGACTGGACGGCGCTCACCGTGCTGTCCAGGCTCTCGGCGACGGCCGAGATGGATACGTTCATGATCGTCGTGTCGACGACCAGGACGAACATCGCCATCGCCAACAGAAGCGGGAGCAAACGCGTTCGCCGATCTGTCGGAGCGATGGACATGCTTCTCCTCGACGGCGCAGCGGCTGATGACGGGCGTCCGTGCTCTCGAACCTGGCGCGGCAGGCGGAGGACCGCCTGTGCTCGCAGAGGCTACTCGGGCGCCATCCCCATGCGCAGCACCTCTCGGCACCACAGATCAGCTCAGATGGAGGGCCTAGCTCATCGACGTCCTGGCGAGTGGTTTGGAGCCCTGCTCCCGTGGTCGGCCAGAAGCCAGGTCCCGGTGAGGGTCCGGACGACGGGGCACGAAGGTGTAGCACCGCTCTCAAGGGTGCTCCAGTCGTGGGTCACGATCTGGTTCCGGACTTCGAACGGCAGCGTCGCTCGGTTGTATCCTGAGAATCGTGGTTGGCCCCGTCCTCCTCGTCGCGCTGTTCACGTACGTCACAGCGCGACGAGCGTTGCTCGCCCGTCGCATCGCCCGCCAGCCGAAGTTCGTCTCCTGGGTGCGAAGCGAGTCTCCGCAACCTGCCGATGTAGTCAAGTCGGACGTCAACGACTGTGACCTTCGCTGGACGTCGCTCGACGACCGCCAGCTGGAACGACTGCTTTCCGAGTCTTCGTAGCCTCGGGCTGTTGGCTGGCGTCGGCCAACATCGTCAACGGCGAGGGCGACGGCGGGGTCCGCGAGGCTCGACCCCCGTCAGGGACCGTCCACGGTGTCGCGAAGACGTACACGCAGCCGGCGGAAACCCTTGCCCTTGCTCTCCATCTTGACGACGTCCATGCCGCCGATGTGCCGGGTCGACGCGACATGTGTACCACCGTCGGCCTGGGCGTCGAGTCCGACGATGTCCACGATGCGCACGATCTCGAGGTCCGGCGGCAACAGGTTCGTGGCGGTCCGGATGATGTCGGGGATCGCAAAGGCCTCCACCCTCGGCAGGTTGCTGACCTGGATCGCGCGGTCCGCTGCGATCTCGACAGCGCAGGCCTGCGCCACGCGTTCCTTGAACCCCTCCGGCACTTCCGGCAGACCGAAGTCCATCCGGGCGTCCCCCGGCTCCATGTTGCCCCCCGTCACCAGTGCGCCGAAATCGCGGAACACGACGCCGGAGAGCAGGTGCAGCGCGGAGTGCGTACGCATGAGCGAGGTACGCCGGTCGTCATCCAGTGCACCGCGTACAGCGGTGCCGGGGGGCGGGAGCGGATCGTCCGGATCCGGCAAGAGGTACAGGTCGTCACCGGTCCGCACTCCGACGATGCGGGTCTGGACGCCACCCCAGACCAGGACGCCGTGGTCAGGAGGCTGCCCGCCGCCACCGGGATAGAAGGCCGAGCGGTCAAGGACGATCCCCACCTCAGGGTCGCTCGCCAGCACCACGGCGTCCCACTCGCGCAGGGTCTGGTCGGCGAGTTCCAGCCGGTGAGTGTGTCCTACGGCGTCGGTGTTCACGGACTCAGCCTAGGGTTCACCGCGCGCTGAGCTTCACCGCCTGCGGTCATGGTCTTTGTCCAGCAACGGTCGTTGCCGCGACCGGCACCGCGTCACCCGGCGTGATCTCATCCGGTTCCGGGTGCGTGTGGAGGTCGCGCGTCAACGCCAACCCGGTTCTCATGCCCTACGTTCAGTCAGCAGCGTGCTGTGCCCCAATGGCAACCATGGTGACAACATTGATCTCGATCGACCCGTCGCCTCGAGTCACCACAGGAGTTCAAGTGGGTGGGCCGCCTGGGGATCGAACCCAGAACCCGCGGATTAAAAGTCCGCTGCTCTGCCAGTTGAGCTAACGGCCCGTGCCGCCGAGAGTGTGACATCGGTGTCTGATCCGATGACCCGCCCGCGACGAATCTGGTGGCCTGACCTTACCGGCGCCGGCGAGCGTCGCGGCAGACGACTCCTTCCCACTCGGCGTCCGGGAGGTGAGTTCAGGCAGCTCGGCACGTGCCGGAGTGTCACAGCCACGGGGCGCACGGTCCCTCTCCGAGTCGAGCCAGTCCTGCCCGGTCCCCTGCCCCGTACTCGGTAACGTCGGTGGACTCCGGATACATCAGCTGGTGGGGGTCGTGGACGTGGTTCAGCCCCACGACGTGACCGAGCTCGTGCATGACGACTGAACGTACGGTCGCGTAGCCGTTCGGCTCGTCCAGCATCTGGCTCAGGTCCCCGGCGTCGAGGTCTACGGTTCCCGTCACGTACACGTACGGGTCGCCGCCGCCGCCGAAGGAGTCGCTCCCGCTGTCGCCGATCACGTCTCCCCGCAGGGCGGGATCCTCTTGGTCGGTCGACCAGGTGAACAGCACCGGCG
The DNA here is from genome assembly GCA_025449595.1 of Acidobacteriota bacterium. Taxonomy (GTDB): domain Bacteria; phylum Actinomycetota; class Actinomycetes; order S36-B12; family CAIYMF01; genus JAFIHG01. Next base: position 7,556 of record JANWJC010000008.1, read on the forward strand.
CCCATCGGTCGCCGTACCGTTCGGGCTGATAGTCGGGCCGGTCCGTCAGGAACAGCTCCGAGCTGGTCCCGTCGTAGACGAACTTCAGCCCGGTGGCCGCCTGCACCTTCGCCACCGCGTCGCGGATCAGGCCGGTGCCGCCGTCGGGCTCGCCGACCGGGTTGACCACGAAGTGGATCGGCCGGCACGGGTCGTACGAGATCGGCGTCTTCGTACCGGGCTGGAAGTCCTCGAAGGTGTACGTGCGGCTGCCCGTCGACGGCCGCGCCGGCAGCAGGCGGTGGGAGGCCTCCTGGTAGCCGGGGGTCGGGTAGGGACCGTCGTTCTCAGGAGAACTGGGGGTCGGCGCGGCCGGAGCGGTCGGCGTGACCCGGTCGTGTGCCGGAGCCGCCAGTGTCAGCGCCGGCGAGGTGGCGGCCAGCGGCCACCTCGATCCCGCTCCGGGCACAACGATGACAGCGAGCGCCACGATCAGCACGAGGGCGACGCCCAGCTTCGTCCACTCCCGTCGAGCCGACGACCTTCGAGGCGCCGGCTCCCATGCCCGAGGAGGCGCCGTCGCCGCAGCCGGGTGGCCGTGCCAGACCGGCGCCGTCCAGCTCCAGAGCGGGGGCGCGTCGTAGGCACGCGCATCGCGGTCGGGCTCGTCGCTCGACCGGAAGTGTCCGCTCACGGGCACTCCTTCGTACGGGCCGGACCGTCCGCGCCCTCAGAGATCTGTCGTCGCGTCGTGCTGGGTGCTGAAGGAGTCACCGGCTGGTGAGTCTCAACTGATTCTCATCTGGCTCGAAGGCGGCGTCCAGCCCTCGGCCCAACCCTTGGGTGTTCACGAGAACAGCCTCGCGAACACTGTGGAGGTTGTCGTGAGCGCCATGCTCCAGTGGGCACGTCTGCGTTCGCGCATCGTGATCGTGGTGGCAGTGGTGATCGTGCTCGTGGCCGGGACACTGACGTGGGCCGCGAAGCGATCCTCGGCAACCACCGATCCGCAGGTCACCACGCGCAACGTGACCGTCTCGACCGGGACCATCACGCAGTCGGTGTCCGCGTCCGGGACCATCGCACCGACCGACACGGCGGACCTCAGCTTCACCTCGTCGGGCCAGGTCACCGGCGTCAACGTGGCAGTGGGTTCGAAGGTCGCCAAGGGGGCCACGCTCGCCACGATCAACTCGGCGTCGCTGTCCGGGTCGGTGGCCCAGGCCCGCGCCTCGGTCGCGTCCGACCAGGCCCGCCTCGACAGCGACAAGAGCGCGAGCGCGTCGAGTGCGCAGATCACCGCCGACCAGGCGAGCCTGGCGGCAGCGCAGTCCCAGCTCGCGTCGGCCGAATCCGCCCTCTCCGGCGCCACGCTCACCTCGCCGATCGCCGGGACGGTATCGGTCGTCAACCTCACCATCGGCCAGCAGGTGAGTGGCAGCTCCGGCGGCGCGGGTTCCTCCGGGTCGTCCGGCACTGGGAGCAGCGGCTCGAGTGGCAGCGGTGCATCGAGCAGCTCGAGCTCGAGCTCGACGTCATCGAGCACTCAGATCGAGGTCATCAGTACCGGCTCGTACCTCGTGAACGCGACCGTCGACGACACCGCAATCGGACAGGTCGCGGTCGGTGACCAGGCGGTCATCACCGTGCAAAGCGCGACGAGCAATGTCTTCGGGACGGTCAGCTCCGTCGCGCTCGTCGCCTCCACGTCCTCGGGAGTCACAACCTTCCCGGTCGTCATCGACATCACCGGGAGCCCCGCGGGGCTCTACTCCGGCTCCACGGCACAGGTTTCGATCATCTACAAGCAGCTGAACAACGTCCTCGTCGTCCCCACCGCGGCGATCACCGTCACGGGTGACAAGTCGTACGTTCAGGTCGCGTCCGGGTCGGGCACCGTGACGACCCAGATCACCACTGGCGCCAGCTCCGGGGCACAGACACAGGTCCTGTCCGGGCTCACGACCGGACAGCAGGTCGTGGAGAGCTTCCGCGCCACGAGCGGGTCGGGGACCGGTACGGGGCGCACCGGGGGCGGCACGGGGTTCCGCGGCGGCACTGGCGGGTTCGGCGGTGCGGGAGGCTTCGGCGGCGCCGGCATCGGTGGCGGTGGCTGATCATGACGGTCATCCCCGATATCACCGACATCCCCGAAAGCAGGCCCGAGGGACCTGAGCCGGTCATCGCCCTCGACCACATCGGCAAGACCTACACGAGCGGTTCGTTGGCGGTGGAAGCGCTGCGTGATGTTTCGCTGACCATCGACCAGGGCGAGTACGTCGCCATCATGGGCCCGTCCGGATCGGGCAAGTCCACGTTGATGCACATCCTGGGCTGCCTGGACGTCCCCACCAAGGGCCGGTACCGGCTGGCGGGGGAGGACGTCGACGACATGACCGAGGACGAGCTCGCCGACGTACGCAACCGGCGAATCGGATTCGTATTCCAGCAGTTCAACCTTTTGCCCTCGCTGAACGCGTGGCGCAACGTCGAGCTGCCCCTGGTGTACGCGGGCGTGCCACGCCACGAAAGACGCGAGCGCGCCATAGCAGCCCTAGGGCGAGTAGGGCTCGCGCAACGCGTCGAGCACCGGCCGGGCGAGCTGTCGGGCGGGCAGCAGCAGCGGGTCGCAGTGGCCCGTGCCCTCGTGACCGAACCGGCGTTGATCCTTGCCGACGAACCGACTGGGAACCTGGATACAACCTCGAGCGCCGATGTCCTGTCCTTGATGGGGGAGCTGCACGACTCCGGGCGCACGATCGTGCTCATCACGCACGAGGCGAGCGTCGCGGCCGTTGCGCAGCGGACCGTACGGATCCTGGACGGGCGAATCACCGAGGACTCCGCCAGGCCGATGATGCAGGGACGGTCCACAGCATGAACTGGGTGGACACCTTCCGAGCCGGGGTCGATGCGATCATCACGCACCGGCTCAGGTCCGGCCTGACGATGCTGGGCATCCTCATCGGGATCGCCGCCGTCATCTTGACCGTCGGCCTCGGCGAGGGTTCGCAGCAGCAGGTCAGCGCCGAGGTGCAGGCCCTCGGTACGAACCTGCTGATCATCTCCCCCGGCAGCAGCACCAGCACTACAGGCGTCCGCGGTGGCTTCGGATCCGCGTCGACCCTGACGCAGACCGATGCCGCCGCGCTGGAATCCCCTGTCGTAGCACCGGACATCGCCGCTGTCGCCCCGACGACGTCGTCCTCGGAGACGCTCACAGCTGGGTCGACGAACTGGACCACCTCGGTCGTGGGGACCACTCCGTCCTGGCTGTCGGTGCGCGCCCGGACGCTTGCTGAGGGTCGTTTCATCGACGCGGCCGACGTCTCCTCCGACGCCGGCGTCACGGTCCTGGGCGCCACGACGGCCACCGAGCTGTTCGGCTCGCAGAACCCCATCGGGCAGACCGTCACGGTCAACGGGCTCCCGCTCACCGTGGTCGGGGTCCTGGTGTCCACCGGGTCCACCGGCTCCTCGAACAACGACGACCAGGCGATCGTGCCGATAACCACTGCCTCACAACGCATCATCGGCGGCACGAGTCGTATCGCGGTTCAGGACATTTACGTCGAGGCGTCGTCGACCGACACGCTTTCGGCTGCGTACCAGGAGGCCAACGCCGAGCTGCTCTCGCTGCACTCGATCACGACACCGACAGGCGCGGACTTCACCATCACGAGCCAGGCGTCGATCGTGTCGACCGCAACCTCCGTCGACAAGACGCTCACCGTCCTGCTCGCCGGGATCGCCGCGATCTCGTTGCTCGTCGGCGGTATCGGGGTCATGAACATCATGCTCGTGTCGGTGACCGAGCGGATCCGCGAAATCGGGCTGCGCAAGGCGCTCGGCGCGAAACCGCGGATGATCCGTCGCCAGTTCCTCGTGGAGGCCTCGATCCTCGGCCTTGCCGGCGGAGTGCTCGGGGCTGCCCTCGGCGTCATCGGCGCCGAGGTCCTCCCACACCTGATCACCAACCCGATCGCCCTGTCGCTCCCGGCCATGATCGGCTCGATCGTGGTGGCACTGGCTATCGGCCTGGTCTTCGGTGTCTACCCGGCCAGCCGGGCGGCTCGCCTGGCCCCGATCGACGCGCTGCGGAGCGAGTAGATGCCCAGGACCTTCCCACTCCACGAAACCGATCGCCCCGACCTGTCATCCGACTCGACCCAGGCACCAAGGAGAGCGCACGCGATGTTCACTCGATCTGATCGACCGACGGCCGGCTGGCGCAGCCGGCGCACCGCCCTTCTCGTGTGCACGATCCCGGTGGCACTTGTGACGCTGGCCGCCTGCGGCTCGGCATCATCGGCATCGGTGTCTACGACCCCGGCAGCGAACAGCAGCTCGACGGCGGGCGGGTCGGGCTCGGGCGGCGGCGGGTTCGGGGGGACCTTCCCGGGCACGAGCGGCACGATCGCCGCCGCGAGCGGGAGCAGCCTGGAGGTCCAGAGCCGTACCGCCCAGACGACGGTGACGTTCACGGCGAGCACGAAGTTCACCGAGTCGGTGACCGGGCAGGTGGCGACAGGTGACTGCGTGGTCGTGAGCGGGACCCCTGACTCCGGTTCGACCACAGCGCTGACGGCGACGACGGTCCGGGTGTCGCAGCCGGTCAGCGGCAAGTGCGCGGTACGCGGCGGGGGAGCTGGCGGCTTTGGCGGCGGGAACCGGACCCGGCCCAGCGGCGCGCCCTCCACCGGCACCGGCGGCGGCGCCTCGGGCTTCGCCGACCGGGCCACCGCGACAGGGACGGTGCAGTCGCTGTCCGGCTCGGGCTTCGTCATCAGTGGCTTCCTTCGCCAGTTCGGCGGTCAGGGTGGTGCGAGCGGCAGTGCGAGCCCGGGAACGACTCCGGCCACCTCCCTGATCACCGTGAGGCTCGGCTCCAGTGCCGTGGTCACCACGACCGCAGCAACCACCAGCGCGGCGGCCAAGGTCGGTCTGTGCGCGACGGCGATCGGGACCACCGGCTCGACCGGCGCCGTCGCCGCGAAGACCATCAGCCTGAGCACCCCCACGGCCAACGGGTGCACCTCCGGTTTCGGTGGTTTTGGTGGCGGGGCGGGCTCCGGTGGCGGGGCGGGCTCGGGCGGCGGTATCAGTGGCTAGCCGAAACCGGCGCGCAGGCCGCCACGGTCGCTGGACCCGGGCTGCGGTCGTGGCCGTGATCGTCGTCGTGCTGGTCAGCAGTGGTGGTGTCGCGTACGCCAAGACCCGCAACAACGGCCCCAGCTATCGCACCGCGTCGGTCCAGACCGGATCGGCTGTCCACGCCCTGGTGTCCACGGGAACGATCGGCCCCGCGCTGCAGACGACCGTGACGTTCCCCGCCTCGGGCACCGTCGCGTCGGTCGACGTCACGGTAGGACAGCACGTGTTGGCTGGGGCAGTGCTCGCGGCGCTGCAGACCACGACGCAGTCCGCCGCGGTGACGTCGGCACGGTCGAGCCTGGCGAGCGCCCAGCTCACCTTGTACCAGGCCGAGAACGGTGAGACCAGCGCCCAGTCGGGCTCGGGATCGGGCTCCAGTGCAAGGTCCGCGAGCATTGTGACCGCGGAAGCGGTTAGCGCGTCCGGGCACGGCGCCTCCGGGTCCGGTTCGTCGTCCTCGGGCGGTTCGTCCGCGATCGTCGCGGCGCAGCGCAAGCTGGTTGCTTCACAACAGAAGATCGACGCGATGCTGGCCCAGACCAAGGCCGTCCTGGCCCTGGCAGGCACCCTGTGCACAGCGCCCACCGCGACCGGTACGACGTCCGCCGGTACCGGTCAGTCGCAGCCTGTCACCACCCCGACGCCCACCCCCGGCGGCGGGAAGGGACCTGGTGGCACCGGGACGACGCATCCGACGCCGACGACGTGCAGCGGCGCGCTGGCGCAGGTACTCACCGACCAGACCACGACGCTCTCGCTCGAGGAAGGCCTGTCCCAGCAGGAGGCCGCCCTGAACAAGATCCTCTCGCACTCGACCGGCTCGACGTCCGGCTCGAAGTCGGGGAGCTCAGCCGGCTCGAGCGGTAGTGGCGCTGCCAGCTCATCCGGCACGACGACCGTCGTGAGCGCATCCCAGCTCGCCGCGGACCAGGCGGCTGTGGACGCGGCCCAGGCAGAGCTGCTGGTAGCACAGCAGGACCTGGCCCAGGCCACCATCGTCAGCCCCATCGCGGGCACCGTCGTGGGGGTCGGTCTCACGGTCGGTCAACGGGCCGGGACTACCAGCGGCATCCAGATCGTGGGCAGCACCGCACACGTGGTGACCACCGATGTCTCGGTGACCAACATCGCCACTGTCAAGGTCGGCCAGAGCGCCACCGTGACTCCCGACGGGTCGGCGACGCCGATCGCCGGGAAAGTCCTGGAGATCTCCGTCGCCCCGGTGTCAGGCACCTCGACCTCGTACGCGGTGACCATCGGGCTGGCCGGATCGCCGGCCGGTCTGCACAACGGCGCGACGGCAGCGGTGTCGATCGTGACCGGGCAGGCCGCTGGTGCCGTGGTGGTTCCGACCTCCGCGGTGCACAACCTCGGTTCGTTCGCATTCGTCACGGTGCTCTCCGGCAGCACGACCGCGGCGGTCCCGGTCACGGTCGGCGTCGTCGGGCCGCAGTGGACGACCGTGACCGCCACTCGCACCGGCTCTCTTCCTGTCGGTGCTGAGGTGGTGCTGGCGGATCTGTCCACGCCGTTGCCGAGCAGCAATACGACGACCGTACGAACCGGCGTAGGCCTCGGCGGGGGAGCCGGCCGGTTCGCGGGTGGCGCCGGGTTCGCCGGCGGCGGCGGCGGTCGCGCCCCCACCGGATGAGCCTCGCCCGGTCGCGAGGAGCGGCGGGCGGTCGCGCGGCTAGGGTCCCAGGATGGAGTCGACAGACAAGGCCGCTGAGCTGTTGCGGCTGCACACCGATCCCGCCCTGCTGGTCCTGGTCAACGTGTGGGACGCGATCAGTGCCACCGTGGTAGCTGGCCTGCCCGGCTGTCGGGCGCTGGCCACAGCGAGCCACTCGATCGCGGCCTCCCACGGTTATCCGGACGGCGAGAAGATCCCGCTGGACCTGATGATCGCCGCTGTCGGTCGTATCGCCGCCGCGGTCGACCTGCCCGTGAGCGCCGACCTCGAGGCTGGGTACGGCGACCCCGCGACGACGGTTCGCCGGGCCATCTCGGTCGGTGCCGTCGGAGGCAACCTCGAGGACGGCATGCGACCGCTGTCGGAGTCTGCGGCGGCTGTCGGTGCCGCCGTCGCGGCGGCGCAGGCCGAAGGTGTGCCGTTCGTGCTCAACGCCCGTACCGATGCCTTCCTCAAGGCGGGGGACCGAGATCACGACGAGGTCGTCGCCGACGCGGTGCTGCGCGGCAGGGCGTTCCTGGACGCCGGGGCCGACTGCGTCTTCGTCCCAGGTCGCCTGGACCGCGGCACCGTCGCCGAGCTCGTCGCCGGAATCGGCGAGCGCAAGGTGAGCCTGCTCGCGATCCCGGGCTCCGTCCCGGTCGCGGAGCTGGCAGAGCTCGGGGTGGCGCGGGTGTCGTACGGGCCCTGGTCGCAGCGGATCGCGCTCACGGCGCTGGCCGACGTAGGAGCGGGCCTGCTGCGCGAGGACCCGATGCCCGACGAGGTCCACTCGTTCGGCTGAGCGCCCCGACACATGTGGCGCACTGTCACGCACTGTGACTGCGATCGACAGAAAGTGACCCATTGTGCGTTCTTGGGGAACGCGTGGCAGAGTCGAAGGTGTCCGCGGGGGAAGGCCGGCCAGTCAGGCTCACCTGTTTCGCGGACATGATCGGAGCACCTCATGCCGCCACGCAAGGGACCTTGGCACAACGCCCGAGCCGACCGGCAGTACCGGGCGATCAATCGACTGCTGCCCCGGCTGAAGGCACCGCGCGAGGAGCCCCTGCGGCTCCCGATCACACCGTCGCAGAGCACTGCGAAGGACGCGACGCCCGTGACGACCGCGCCGGGGGTCTGACCCGGCGAGGCGCGATCCGCTCCGCCTGCTCGACCGCATCCTCAAGCTAATCTTCGACACGACAAGCAGCGCTGCATCACCAGCAGGGCGACATGTGGACGTGGGCGACCCCCGAGCGGTCGTCCGGGACGGACGGTCGGCTGGACGGGCCGACACTCGGGGGTCGGGTGGCTGATGTGGAATCGCTACCGTTCGACGGCGCGACACTCGGTCAGCGTCCTGGTCGTGCGGCTAACGGTCAGCCACCTCACGCGTCCGATGTTCACTCATGAAGCGGACCACCTCCCTCCTTCGTGTACCGCCACCGTACGCCGCCGTGGCAGGGACGCAACAGAGTTTTCGCTAGTCGCGCAGCGTCTCGATGATCGTGTCCAGAGCCTGGTCGAGGTCGGACTCCTCGATCACCAGAGGTGGGGCGAACCGGATCGTCCAGGTGTGCGTGTCCTTGGCCAGGATGCCTCGGGCCATGAGCTCCTCGCTCACCTTCCGGCCGGTGCGCGAGCCGTCGCCGTGGGCGGGGTCCAGCTCGATCGCCCACCACAGACCCCGGCCACGGATGTCGATGACTCCAGGGAGCCGAGCGTCCCGAAGTCGTTGTAGGACATGCGTTCCCA
>JANWJC010000009.1 GCA_025449595.1 Acidobacteriota bacterium
CTACAGCCCGGACCTTCGCACGCCGCTGCATCCGCCGGTGCTGAGCGAGCAGGCGGCGAGCCTGCTGCCCGACGGTGATCGTCCCGCTGTCCTGTGGCGCATCGACCTCGACCACGACGGGGCGGTCCTCGACGTCGACGTCCGCCGGGCCCGGGTACGCAATCGAGCGCAGCTGGACTACGCGAGCGTGCAGCACCTTTACGACTCCGGACGCGCCGACCAATGGCTGGTGCTGCTGCGCGAGATCGGTGAGCTCCGGCGGGAGATCGAGATCGCGCGGGGCGCCGTCGACGTTCGGGTGCCGGACCAGGAGATCGAGGCGCTGGACGGTGGTTTTCAGCTGGTGAACCGGGTCTCCACCCCGGTCGAGTCGTGGAACGCGCAGGTGTCGCTGCTCACCGGGATGTGTGCCGCGCGGCTGATGATCGACGGCAGGGTCGGCATCCTGCGCACGATGCCGGCCCCGTCGCCTGACGACCTGGACGCGGTCCGGCGTACCGCCAGTGCCCTCGCCATCGACTGGCCGGCGAGACTCTCGTACCCCGAGCTGATCCGCTCCCTCGACCCGGCCGTCCCGGCGCACGCGGCGTTCCTGGAGGCTGCGACGTCGCTGCTCCGCGGTGCCGGGTACACCCCGTTCGACGGCGAGAAGCCCACGCTCTCGACGCACTCCGCGGTCGCGGCACCGTACGCGCACGTCACCGCGCCGCTGCGACGCCTCGTCGACCGGTACGGGCAGGAGATCGCCGTCGCGCTGTGCGCCGGTCGGGAGGTGCCCGAGTGGGTGCAGGCCGCGATGCCCGGTCTGGTGCCCGATATGCGAGCCGGCGACCAGCGCGCTCGGACCCTGGACCGCGCCTGCGTCGACTTCATGGAAGCGGTGCTGCTCGCCCGGCGGGTCGGTGAGGCGTTCAGCGCGGTAGTGGTGCAGCGCCGTGGCGATGCGTACGCCGTGCAGCTCGCCGACCCGCCGGTAAGAGCCCGCGCCGCCGGCGACGGCCTCGAGCTGGGGGAGCGGGTACGCCTTCGACTCGCCGAGGCCGACCCGGCGACCCGGACCGTTCGTTTCGTCCCGGCGTAGTCGCGTAGTCTGGCCGGCGGCGGACGAGCCGGCCGGGCGGCCGCGGCACCACCCTTGTGGTGGGTCGAGGAAAGTCCGGACTCCACAGGGCAAGGTGGTGGCCAACAGCCACCCGGGGTGACCCGCGGGACAGTGCCACAGAGAAGAGACCGCCGCTCGAGCTTGCTCGGGCGGTAAGGGTGAAACGGTGGTGTAAGAGACCACCAGCGTGCCGGGTGACCGGCACGGCTAGGTAAACCCCACCTGGAGCAAGGTCAAGAGGGTGCTGAACCCGCGAGGGTGAGGCACCTGCGCAGACGTTCGAGGGCGGCCCGCCCGAGTCTGCGGGTAGACCGCACCGAGGTCGTCAGCGATGGCGGCCCCAGATGGATGGTCGCCACCGGTGCGACGGTAACGTTGTGCCGGAACAGAATCCGGCTTATAGGCCGACTCGTCCGCTCCAAGCTTGTGACATGCGACGATGCAGAGTTGATCTTTTTACTGGCAACAAATTGGCAACATTGCTCTTGATCTTGGGTGTCCGATGTTGCCACGTCAGCACCCGGCGCTCGCGCTGGGTCGCCCGCCGGCCTTGAATTCGTAGCCCGTTCGCGTCTGGTCGCCTACTTGCGCGCACTGTCTCCGTCGACGGCTCCAGCGCGTACGACGGCGCCCGCCACACGATGGTGACGACCGGCGCTGTGTCCAAGCGGCTCGACCGGCTGGAGGCGGCAGGCCTCGTCGTCCGCCGTGTGAGCGCTTCCGACGGCCGCGGACGCGTGGTGGTCCTGACGGACACCGGGAGGCGAACCATCGACGAGGCGTTCACTGCGCACATGCAGAACGAGGCACGATTGCTGAGGTCGCTCGAGCCGGAACAGCGGGCACAGCTGGAGACGCTGCTAGGGACTGGTTGGCCGCCTTCGAGTCGCAGGTCCCGTCGCTGCGCGGCGACCCTTCTTGACCGAGTCGGTGATGTGGCAACGCTATGCGCAGCCACCACTCGCAACCTGCCCGCCCCTGGTCCCACCTCCGCCACGGCACCGCCAGGGACGATCTGCCCAGTATCGACCGATCAGATGTGGCAGGTAGCCCAAGCGCGGTAGATCGCTGGATCACGTACTGCCAGTAGCGGTTTCATCTGTGCTAAGAATCACGTGGGCTTCTGTGTCGTGGTCCGCACAGCAGTTGCCGCGGTGTCAGACTGACGCCTCACATCCCGTTACCCCTTGGGGGTCGGCCCGACCGTGCACCTCGTCATCCCGACGTGGCTCTGGTGCGCCACGATCGCGCTGTACCTCGGGCTCTTCGCCTTGGATCTGGTGGTCGTGGCCCGACGGCCGCGCGTGCCGAGTACCCGCGAGTGCCTGCTGTGGCTCGCCTTCTACATCAGTGTCGCCGTGGGCTTCGGCGTCGTGCTGTGGGCGACCGCCGGGCACGAGATCGGCGTGCAGTTCTTCGCGGGATGGGTGACGGAGTACAGCCTGTCCGTGGACAACTTGTTTGTCTTCATCCTCATCATGGGCAGGTTCTTCGTCCCCCGGGCCCTGCAGCAGGCGGTCCTGATGTACGGGATCGTGATCGCCCTCGTCCTGCGCGCGATATTCATCAGTGTCGGAGCCGCTGTGATCGCGCAGTTCAGCTGGGTCTTCTACCTGTTCGGCGCGTTCCTCGTGTACACCGCCGTCAAGCTGGCCACCCACGGTGAGGACCTCGACGAGGAGTACCACGAGTCGGCGCTCATCCGGGCGCTCGGGCGGCACCTGCACACCACCCAGGAGTTCCACGGCACGAAGATCAGGGTCACGACCGCAGGGATCCGGGTGTGGACGCCGATGCTCGTCGTGCTGCTCGCTCTGGGGACCACCGACCTGCTATTCGCCCTCGACTCGATCCCGGCGATCTTCGGGCTGACGCAGATCGCATACGTGGTCTTCGCCGCGAACGTGTTCGCGCTGCTGGGGTTGCGCCAGCTGTACTTCATCCTCGGCGGTCTGCTCGAGCGCCTGGTGTACCTGTCGATCGGCTTGTCCGTCGTGCTGGGATTCATCGGGATCAAGCTGGTGCTCGAGGCGATGCACACCAACTCGCTGCCGTTCATCAACGGCGGGCAGCCCCTGGCTGTCCCAGTACCCTCCACCCTGCTGTCGCTCACGGTCATCGTCGTGGTGCTCGGCATCACGGCCGTGGCGAGCCTGCGGGCCTCCGCGGGGGACACGCCGGCGGCCGCGGGTCCGGGCGACGGACACCGGGCCGGACCCGATGGCCGGCAGGAGCTACAGGGCTGACGCGCTGATCACGACGGACCAGCGAGAGGGAAGGTATTCGCGATGGATCTCGGACTCACAGGGCGGCGAGCACTGGTCACCGCCTCGACGGAGGGGCTGGGCCTGGCGACCGCACGCGGGCTCGCCGCCGAGGGTGCGCGCGTCGCCGTCAGCGGCCGGCGCGCGGAGCGGGTGCAGGTGGTGGCCGCCTCGCTGCCGGACGGGATCGGTGTCGCGGGCGACCTGCGGGCCGACGACGGGCCCGGATCGGTCGTGGCCGCGGCCGCCACGGCGCTGGGCGGCCTCGACATCCTGGTGGTCAACACAGGGGGCGCGGCGCCCGGCGGCATCCAGGACAAGGACGAAGCCGCATGGGACGCGGGCTACGCCTCGGTGCTGCGGCCCGCACTTGCGCTGGCGCGGGCGGCGGTGCCGCACCTGCGCCGCAGCGATGGTGGACGGCTGATCTTCGTCACCGCCCGGTCAATCCTCGAGACGACCCCCGATCTGGCGCTGTCCGGGGTGTTCCGCAGCGGGGTCGCAGCGGCCGCCCGGGTGCTGGCGGAGGAGCTGGCGCCGCAGGTGCTGGTGAACGTCGTCGTGCCGGGCCAGTTCGACACCGGGGGCCTGCAGCGGTTCGAGCAGTTCGCCGCGGAGCGTGACGGGGTCGGTGTGGCCGAGGTCCGGGCCCGGCACGAGGCCGCCGCACCGCTCCGGCGGGTAGGGCGGGCCGAGGAGTTCGGGGACGTGGTCACGTTCTTGTGCAGTCGCCGCGCGAGCTTCGTCACGGGCAGCGTCGTACGGATAGACGGCGGAGCGGTGCGGGGGTACTGAGCGCCGTCGTCGTGACCCCTTCGCCACCGCCTCGGCAGGGTGCACACGGACTCTCCGCCCTTGCTGTGCAGTGTGACCGTGGGCAGCCGGGCGGGGAACACCTACGTTCGAACTGACAGAGCACACCGAAACTGACGCCGGAGGCGGCCGAATGAGCGCATTGATGGACAAGGTCGAGTTCCGGGCGGCGCTGGAGGACGCGATCAAGGGCCGCGAGGCCAAGAACGCGCCGTTCAGCCAGGCCTGGGCCGAGGGACTGTTGCAGCGCCAGCACTTCGCGCGCTGGGCGGAGAACCACTTCCACTACGTGGGGCCGTTCGCCGACTACCTCGCGTACATCTACGCCAACATCCCGGACCAGCACACCGAAGCCAAGGACTTCATGCTCCAGAACATGTATGAGGAGGAGCTGGCCGACATCCGGCACACCGACCTGCTGATCAAGTTCGCGGAGTGCTGCGGCACGACCAAGGAGCGCATCGAGGACCCGGAGAGCATGATGCCGGTCACCCGCGGGCTGCAGGCCTGGTGCTACGCGACCGCCATGCGTGAGCACTTCGCCGTGGCGACGGCGGCCCTGGTGGTCGGGCTCGAGTCGCAGGTGCCCTCGATCTACAAGAAGCAGATCATCCCGCTGCGGGAGAAGTACAAGTTCACCGAGGACGAGATCGAGTTCTTCGAGCTGCACATCACGTCCGACGTCGTGCACGGGGAGCGCGGGTACCAGCTGGTGCTCGAGCACGCCAACACCCCTGAGCTGCAGGAGCGTTGCCTGCAGTTCGTCCGCTGGGGCGCAGGGATGCGCTTCTCGTACACGCAGGCGCTGTACGACACCTACGTGCGGCCGGACCTCGGCGACGTGCTCACTGACAGCCACCGTGATGTGGACGGAGCCGAGTTCGCGGCGATCGCGTGAGCACGCCGGCCACGGACGCCCTCGTGGGAGAGGGCGAAGCTGTCCCCCGCGAGGCGTCCGTGACCGCGACTGCTGGCCTCCTTGGCCCGGACGAGGAGCAGTGGGTCGAGGTCGCGACTGTCAAGGAACTGGTCCGGCACAAGAAGAAGTACGTCGAGGCCGGCGGCGAGCAGATCGCGCTCTTCTACACCGGTGAGCAGGTGTACGCGCTGTACGACGTGTGCATGCACAAGCAGCGCTCGCTGTCCAAAGGCGTGATCATGGGGGGACAGGTGATTTGTCCTGGCCACCAATGGATGTTCGACGTCGAGACCGGGTGGGTGGACGAGGAGGAACGCTGCCAGCCGACGTACGCGGTTCGCGTCGAGGACGGTGCCGTCTACGTGAACCCGGTGCGGCGCATCCTGCGTACCGACGGCGACTGACGCGGGCGGTCCGCCGCTGTTCGATCACGACCCGACCTGCCGGACCAAGAGCCGGCCTCCCACAGCCGGACACTCCAGCCGGACAGGCGGTAACAGAGCGATGACGACGACAGTGGTAGCGGTCGGCGCCGGCCAGGCGTCGGCGGTCGCCGCCCGCACGCTGCGCCGCCGCGGCTTCGACGGCCGGATCGTCCTGGTCGGTGAGGAGGCCCACCGGCCCTACCAGCGGCCGCCGCTGTCGAAGGAGTACCTGCGCGGCGGCGAGGATGACGACCTGTACCTGCTGCCGGAGCAGTGGTGCGCCGCCAAGGACGTCGAGGTGGTGCTCGGCACCCGCGTGACCCGGCTCGTGCCGACCAGTCGGACCGTCGAGCTCGCTGACGGTCGCGAGCTGACCGCCGACGCGGTCCTGCTCGCGACCGGCGGCCGGGCCCGGCGGCTGCCCGGAGCGACCGGCGACCGGGTCTGCTACCTGCGCACCCTGGACGATGCCGAGCGCATCAGCGCGCTCATCCGACCCGGGGGACAGGTCGTGGTGATCGGCGGCGGGTTCATCGGCTCCGAGGTCGCGGCGTCGGCACGCGCGCGCGGCGCGGACGTCACGATGATCGAGATGTTGGACGTGCCGCTGCTGCGCGTGCTCGGTGTCGAGCTCGGCGCCGTCTGCGCCGAGATCCACCGGCGCGGGGGGGTCGACATGCGACTGGGCCAGAGCGTCGAGTCGGTGACCCAGCGGGGGGAACGGGTCGAGGTGCGCACGGGCGCCGGTGACGTGATCGAGGGTGACCTCGTGGTGGTCGGGGTGGGTATCGAGCCGAACGTCGAGCTCGCCGAGCAGGCCGGCCTGACGGTGGGCAACGGGATCGTCGTCGACGAGCACCTTCGCACCAGCATCCCTGGCATCTACGCGGCGGGGGACGTGGCGAACGTCAGACACCCCCTGTTCGGTTCGTTGCGTGTCGAGCACTTCGACAACGCGAGCAAGCAGGGCGCCGTCGCGGCCAACAACATCATGGGCCGCGAGACAGTGTTCGACGACCCGTACTGGTTCTGGTCCGATCAGTACGACCTGAACCTTCAGTACACGGGGCACGCGACGAGCTGGGACGAGATCGTGGTGCGCGGCTCTACCGAGGAGCTCTCCTTCGTCGCCTTCTACCTGCGCGACGGGATCGTGCGGGCGGCCTTCGGTGTCGAACGCGGCGACGACGTGGCCATCGCCAAGGAGCTCGTGGCACAACGGGCGACGCCGGACCCGCTGCAGCTCGCCGATCCGGACATCGACCTTTACGACCTGGTGCCGACGGGCTGACCGGGCGCCGGTGGAACCGGTGAGCACAGTGGACGAACCGGAACGTCGCACCACGACAGGTCGGAGGAAAACGCGTGACGCACAGCAACTTCGTCGGCGGGCAGTGGGTCCCCGCGTCCGACGGCGCGACGTTCGAGCGTCGCAACCCGGCAGACACCGACGTCGTCGTCGGTGTGTTTCCGCAGTCCGGCCCGGACGACGTCGCGGCCGCCGTCGCCGGGGTGCAGGCCGGGTACCGCGAGTGGGCCGACTTCTCCCCCGAGCGGCGGGCGGCCGTGCTGGAGGGGGCCGGTGACTGGATCACCGCGCACGGCGACGATCTCGCGGCCGAGCTCGTGCGCGAGGAGGGCAAGACCCTTGCCGAGGCGCGGATGGAGGTCAGCCGTACCCCGCTGAACTTCCGGTTCTATGCGGCCGAGGCATTCCGCCTGACCGGGCAGACGTTCCCGAGCGCCGACGGCAGCCTGGTCATGACGCTGCGCGGTCCGGTCGGAGTGGTCGCCGCGATCACCCCTTGGAACTTCCCGTTGAACATCCCGTCCCGCAAGCTCGGACCGGCACTCGCGGCCGGGAACGGCGTGGTGTTCAAACCCTCCGAGGTCACGCCGCTCATGGGTCAGCGCCTTGTCGAGGCCCTGCTGGCGGCGGGCCTGCCGGCGGGCGCGATCGCCCTGGTGCAGGGCGGTGGCGCGACGGGTGCTGCCCTCGTCGCCGACGCCCGCGTCGGCGCCGTCACCTTCACGGGGTCGTACGCCGTCGGCAAGGCGATCCACGCCGCTGCGGGACCCACGAGGCGCACGCAGCTGGAGATGGGCGGCAAGAACCCGGTGGTAGTGCTCGCGGATGCCGATCTCGAACGGGCCGCGCAGATCATCGTGAAGGGCGCTTTCGGGCTGTCCGGCCAGGCCTGCACCGGCACCAGTCGGGTCGTCGCCCAGGACGAGGTGCACGACGCGCTGCTGGCGCGGGTGGTGGAGCTCGCCGAGCAGCGGGTGGTGGGGAGCGGGCTGACGAGCGGGGTCGACATGGGCCCGCAGGCCACGGCGCAGCAGCGCGACAAGGTGCTGGACTACGTGGCGCTCGGTCAGCAGGAGGGTGCGCGGCTGGTGGGCGGTGGCGAACCGATCACCGATGGCGCACTCGCTCGTGGACACTTCGTTCGCCCCGCGGTGTTCTCGGAGGTCGCACCGGCGATGCGGCTCGCGCAGGAGGAGGTGTTCGGCCCGGTGCTCGCCTTCCAGCGGGTCTCCTCCTTCGAGGAGGCGGTTCAGGTCGCCAACGACACCGAGTACGGCCTGTCCGCCGGGATCGTCACACGGGACCTGGCGCGAGCCCTGGACTTCGTGCGGGAGTCGAGCACCGGTCTGGTCAAGGTGAACCAGCCGACGAGCGGGGTCGCGATGAACGCGCCGTTCGGGGGCCTGAAGAACTCCAGCACCCAGACCTACAAGGAGCAGGCCGGGGACACCATGATGCACTTCTACACACAGGAGAAAACGGTCTATGTCAGCAGCTGAAGGGGACGCAGCCGAGTACAAACGGGTCGCCAGGTCCGGTCAGGTCGATGACGGATGGGTCCGGCGGTTCTACGTCGACGACGTAGAGCTCTGTGTGGCGCGACTGAACGGCAAGGCGTACGCGACGTCGAACTACTGCACCCACCTGGACTGCCTGCTTTCCTCGGGCAAGCTGCAGGACGACGGCATCCGGTGCTCGTGCCACGGCAGCGTGTTCGACCTCGAGACCGGTGAGGCGATCTATCCCCCCGCGACCGTGGCGATCAGGACGTACCCCGTCAAGGAAGAGGACGGGGAGATCTTCGTGGCGATGACCGAGGCGGACAAGGCCTCGGAGGGTCCACGCCGGCGGGCGAGGCGGGACTGAAGCATGCGCACCGAGCCGGCGCCGCAGCGGCGCGCCGTCCTCGCAGGGGCCGGGATGGTCGCGGCCAGCCACCCCGCGATCAGCCTGGCGGGCGCGCGCCTGCTCGCCGACGGAGGCAACGCCATCGACGCGACGCTCGCGATGGCCGCGATGTCCTGGCTGGCGCTGCCGGGCCAGTGCGGCATCGCCGGCGACGCGTTCGCGATCGTCCGCGAGCCCGATGGCCGGGTCTGGACCATGTGTGGCAGCGGTTTCGGACCGGATGGGGGCACCCCGGACTTCTACCGCGAACAGGGGTTCGCATCCTTGCCCCTCGACGGGGCCTTCGCGGTCGCGGTGCCGGGAGAGGTCGCTGCCCTACGGGCGATCGAGGCGCTCGGAGCGACGCGCCCGTTGACCGAGCTCTGGGAGCCGGTGGCCGCGCTCGCCGATCGGGGCATGCCGTGCACCGTGAAGACCCGTGAGGACGTGGCCGCGCACGCCTCGGCGATCGCGCGAGACCCGGGCGCGAGCAGCGTCTTCCTGCCGGACGGTGAGCTGCCGGCCGTGGGTCGCCGGCTCGCGCAGCCTGAGCTGGCGGCCACCATCCGCCGTGTCGCCGCGGACCCGGGCTGGTTCTACGACGGCGAGTTCGCTGAGCGCGCGGTCAGTCTGCTCGCCGGCCTCGGCGTGCCGTTCAGCGGCGAGGAGTGGCAGGCGAGCGGGGTCACGACGGCGGCCGCGGCGATCTGCGCGCCGTACGGCGGCATGACGCTGCACGAGACCCCGATGCCCACCCCCGGCTGGATGGTGCTGCAGCAGGCCGCGCTCTGCGACGGCGACCTGCGGGAGACGGACCTGCTGGGCGCGCCTGCAGTCCATCGGATGGCGGCCGCGGCGCGGATCGCGTTCCAGGACAGGTGGGAGCACTGCGGATCGGACAGCGACTCATGGGCGGACCTGCTCACGCAGGACGCGATCCGGGTGCGCCGCGAGCAGATCCGGCTCGGCAGCTTCGCGGCGGTGCCCGCCGGTAGGCCCGACGGCGACACGACCTCGACCCTCGCGGTGGACGCCGACGGCAGGGCCGTGAGCTTCATCCATTCCCTTGCGTTCACTTTCGGTGCACGGCTCACCGTGCCGGGAACGGGTGCGGTCCTGAACAACCGGCTTGGAAGGGGTGCGTACCTCATCGACGGGCACCCAAATCAGGTGCGCCCGCGGCGGCGGCCGCTGCACACCCTGAACGCCTGGTTGCTCACCGACGCCGAGGGTCAGCTGCGCCACGTCGGGAACACGCCCGGCGGCGACGGCCAGGTGCAGTGGAACCTGCAGCTCGTGTCGCACCTGGTGGACCACGGCCTCGACCCGCAGCAGGCCGTGTCCGCGCCACGGTTCACGGTGTTCCCCGGCAGCGACGCGGACGTCGTCGGGCTCCCGCCGGAGCTGCGATGCGAGAGCCGGTTGCCGGAGGCGGTCCGCAGCGGCCTGCGCGAACTGGGTCACGACGTCGTCGTGGAGGGGCCGTGGGACGCCGGGGGCAGCGCGCTCGTCATCTCGGTGGAACAGGCGGGCGGCGTGCTCTCCGGAGGTGCCGACCCGCGGCAGGAAGGCGTGGTCCTCGGTGTCTGACCGGCCGACGGGCGGCACGGGGCCGGTGCGGGTCGCGCTCCCGGACCCGCCGAGCCCGCGCGGCTCGTACGTACCCTGGGCTCGGTACGAAGACCTGGTGGTCACGGCCGGGATGACGCCGCGCGACGCCCAGGGTCAGCTGATCGCACGCGGGCTCGTGGGCGGGACGGTCGACATCGAGCTGGCCGGGCGGGCAGCGGCGCAGGCCGCCCGCAACGCACTCGCCGCCGTGGTCGGGGCCGCCGGCGGGCTCGACAGGGTCGAGCAGTGCCTGCGGATGTCGGTGTTCGTCGCCTGCGTGGACGGTTTCGAGGACCTCTCCGCCGTCGCGGACGCGGCATCGGACGAGCTCGAGTCCCATCTCGGACCAGGCCGGCGCCCCGCCCGCAGCGCCATCGGTGTGCGCGCGCTACCCGGCGGCGCACCGATCGAGATCGAGCTCACCGCGGTGGTCAGGGCCCCCCGGACAGCAGTCGCCGCGGACCGGCCGGCGGCACCCTGACGTTCCCGCTGGATCTGCGGGGCGTCGCGAGCAGCGGGCCCGGTGGATCAACCAGCGGCGACGTGGCGCGCGAAGGCCTCCAGGGCAGCAGCCCCGACGGCCTTGTCCTGCTCGCCGTTGCCCCCGCTGACGCCCACGGCCCCGACGATCTGGCCCTCGTACTCGATGGGGAACCCACCGACGAAGATGGCGAACTTGCCCGGGAACATCTGGTTGATCCCGAACGCTTCGTTGCCCGGCAGAGCCGGCCCGTTGGGCGGCTCGTTGAACTTGTGGGTCGCGCGCTCGTGCCCCGCGGAGGTGAAGGCCTTGGCCATCGCGATCTCCACCCCTGTGATGCGCGCGCCCGGCAGGCGGTGCAACGCGAGCACGTGCCCGCCGTCGTCGCAGACGCAGATCGTCTGCTTGACGCCGAGCTCCTCGGCCTTCTCCCGCGCCGCCTGCAGCATGGGCAGGGCGTCGTCCATGGTGATGCGGTAGATCTGGTGCACGGTTGTCCTCCGAGTCGTCCGGCGTGCGATCGCGCGCCGCGAGCGGCTCGCGGGCCAGCGCCTCGCGCGAGGCGAGAATACGAGTCTGGCGCTGGAAGGCGAAAGGGCGCGACGGAGATCATGTACAGCGGACCCGCTTTATCGGTGGGCACGTTGCACATAGGCTCGGTGCCGCGGAGGTACTGAAACGATGATCGACGTTACGAGCCAGGCTCATCACGTGCAGCAAGAGCCGGGCGTGCACGACCGCCTGGACGTGGCACGGATCCTGGTCGAGGAGCTGCTGCGCGACGCGCGCGTGCTGGCCGGGTCAGAGTTCCTTGAGCGGGTTGTCACCTGGTGCCTTCCCTGGGACGAGGTGGCGCCGCTGCCGGCCGACCTCGCCGGCCTTGCCGTGGTGGCCCACCGGGACCAGGTCGAGCCTGGCTCGCTGCAGACGCTGGCGCAGCGCGGTGTCGCGGTGCTGTTCGTCCACGGCCTCCCGTCACCTGACGACACCCTGCAGGTCGACTGCCCGGTAGCGCTGGTGCAGCTCCCGGCCGGCATCACCTTCCCCCGGCTCAATCGGATCATCGCCGAGCTGGTGCTCAACAAGGAGGCGCACGTCCTGCGCTACGGGCTCACGGTCCACCAGTCGCTCGCGGAGCTGATGTACCGAGGATCCGGCCTGTCGGCGCTTGCCTGCCAGCTCTCCCGGCTGTCGGGGTGCCAGATCGCCATCCTCGACCCGCACGGACGCCGGCTCGCGGCGGAGTACGAGTTCACGGGCCCGGCGCCGGCGCCGGACGCCGTGATCGCCGAGCTTCGCTCGGCCGTGCCGCTCGAACCGATCGAGTCGGTGACGAAAGCACCGGCCCACGGTGCCCGACGCGTGACGGTGGAGGTCGACGGGCGGGAGTTGACCTGCCTGGTCGGTCCGATCGTGCTCGGTGGCCGCCACGACGGCTGGATCGCGCTGGTGGAGCTGCGCGCCCACCCGACCTGGCACGAGCTCGCCCGTCACGAGGTCGTCGTGGAGCAGGCCACGATGATCGTCGGGTCCGAGATGCTGCGGCTGCGCAGCGTGGAGATCGCGGAGGAGCGCGCCCGGGGCGACTTCGTGCATGCGCTGCTGCACGGTCGGCTGAGCAACCCGCAGGAGCTGATCGCGCGCGCGGCACACTACGACTTCGACATCTCCGGCCGGTACGGCGTCATCGTGGCTCGGCAGGTGGGGGTGGCCGGTAACCCCGAGTCACAGCTCAAGATGCAGCTGCTCACCCGGGCCGCGTCGACGCTGCTGGCGCGCAACGGCTCGCCTGCCCTGGTCACGATCATCGGCGACGTGCTCGCAGTGGTGATGCAGACCGAGTCGGGCACGCTGCAGCGCGGCTCGGACCAGATCGCTGAGTTCGCGCGCGGGCTGCACCGCGAGCTGTCGCGGCTGGACACGCGCTCCTTGACAGTGACGTACGGGCGACCGATGAATGGGGCTACCAGGATCGTCGACAGCTACCGCGAGGCGCGCGTCGCCCTCGGCGTATGTGAGCGGCTGCTGATCACCGACGTGTCCGGCTACGGGGAGCTGCGGGTGTTCGGAGCGCTGCTCGAGCTAGCCGGCAGCCAGCACGGACAGGTGTTCGCGCGCGAGGTGCTCGAACCGTTGCGGGTGGCTGCACGCAAGGGTGGCGGGGACCTCGAGGA
>JANWJC010000010.1 GCA_025449595.1 Acidobacteriota bacterium
CGCCGGCGTGGGGCGCCGGCGACTTCTTGACGGGCACTCAGCGATCCTGCAGCAGCCCGAGGACATTGCCGTCGGGATCGGTGACGGTCGCGACGAGGCGTCCGCCACCGACGTCGCGTACGGGGTCCTTCAGCGTGGCGCCGGCGGCCGTCACCTCGGACAGCTTCGCCTCGATGTCGGGCACGTGCCAGTACGCCACCGGTCCGGTCATGCCTTGCGCTGCCCCGCCGGGCACCAGCCCGATGTGCTGACCCGCGACGTCGTAGCCCACGTAGTAGGGCGCGTCGGCCTGCGGCGGCCCTCCGAGCAGGGCGGTGTAGACCGCCTTGGCGGCGGTGAGGTCGGACACCGGGTGCAGCACGGTCTTGATTCCCTCGGTCGCTGAGCCGCTCATGATCGCTCCTGGAAGTCGGGGTCTGGGTGACTCACGCTAGTTGCGACCCAGCATGCCCGCTTCTCGGATCCTGATCGGTCCGGTGACCGGCTGCGCGAGACCGGCCACACCCGGGCCAGCTCGAGGGCTCACGTACCCGACGGCACCAGCGCTCGACCATCGGCGGCATCTAGGGTTCGCTGCGTGGACACCGCCATCGCAGTCGAGGGACTGCACAAGAGCTTCGGCAGCACGCATGCGCTGAACGGTCTGGACCTGCAAGTCAGGACTGGTGAGGTGCATGGCTTCCTGGGCCCCAACGGCTCTGGGAAGTCCACGACCGTACGCGTCCTGCTCGGCCTGCTGCGAGCTGACGCCGGCGCGGTGTCGGTGCTCGGCGGCGATCCTTGGCGCGACGCCACAGCGCTTCACCGACGCCTGGCCTACGTGCCCGGCGAGGTGAGCCTGTGGCCGAACCTGACCGGCGGCGAGGTCATCGACCTCATGGGGCGACTACGAGGTGGCCTTGACCAGAAACGGCGCGCAGACCTGCTGGAGCGCTTCGAGCTGGACCCGAAGAAGAAGAATCGTTCGTACTCCAAGGGGAACCGTCAGAAGGTGGCCATCATCGCGGCCTTCTCCTCCGACGTGGAGCTATTGATCCTGGACGAGCCGACGTCGGGCTTGGACCCGCTCATGGAGTCCGCCTTCCAGTCGCTGGTCCAGGAGGAGAAGGAACGCGGGCGGACGGTGCTGCTGTCCAGCCACATCCTGTCCGAGGTGGAGGCCCTTTGCGACCGGGTCAGCATCGTGCGTCTCGGGAGCATCGTGGAGTCCGGGACCCTTGACGAGCTGCGTCACCTCACCCGTACGTCGATCACCGCCGAGCTCGACACGCTGCCGACGGGGCTCAGTGAGCTGCTTGGGGTGCACGACCTGCAGACCGAGGGCAACACCGTCCGCCTCGACGTCGAGAGCGACCGCCTCGGCAACGTGCTCGGGGAGCTGGTGCCTCACGGGGTTCGCATGCTGCGAAGCGAGCCACCGACCCTCGAAGAGCTGTTCCTGCGCCACTATTCCGACCCGACGGACGCTGCGCAGCAACCGGGCTCGACATGAGCCAGTCGACACTCACGGGGTTAGGGCCGCTGGTCCGGCTGGCGCTGCGCCGGGACCGGATCACCCTGCCGATCTGGATCGTCGTGCTGGCGCTGCTCGGCACCGCGACCTACGGGTCGTACGACGCCGTGTTCCCCAGCGCCGCCGACCGGGAGGCGTTGATGTCCTCCCTCGCGACCTCGCCCGCGCTCAAGGTGCTGTACGGACCGGCGTTCGACCTGAGCAACGCGGGGGGCTTCGTCGCCTGGCGCATCGGCGGCTTCATGGCCCTGTTGACCGGGGTGATGGCGATGCTGACGGTCGTACGACACACCCGCGCCGAAGAGGACTCCGGCCGCGCCGAGCTGGTTCGCGCCGGCGTCGTCGGACGCCACGGCCTGCTTGCCGCAGCGGTCTGCGTCGCGATCGGGGCCTCCGTTGTCGCCGGGATCCTGCAGGCACTGGCACTGATCAGCGCCGGCGCGCCGGCCGCGGGGTCGCTCGCCCTCGGTGCCAGCTGCGCTGCCTGTGGCGCGGTCTTCGCGGCCGTGGCTGCCGTCACCGCGCAGCTCGGCAGCTTCTCGCGGACCGCGAACGGCATCTCGTTCGCGGTCCTCGGGGTGGCTTTCATGCTGCGCGCGGTGGGCGACACCAGCACCGGGGCGGCGTGGGTGTCCTGGCTCTCACCACTGGCCTGGGCGCAGGAGGTCCGCGCCTTCGTCGAGAACAGGTGGTGGGTGCTGCTGCTCTCGCTGATCACCGCAGGTGTGCTGCTTTTCGTCGCCGTCGCCCTGGCCGATCGCCGCGACATCGGGATGGGTCTGCTCGTCCCACGCGACGGGTCACCGACTGCCCACCGTTCGCTGGGTTCCCCATTGGCGCTGGCCTGGCGGCTGCAACGCGGCTCACTGGTGGGGTGGCTCGTCGCGTTCGTGCTCATGGGGCTGATCCTGGGATCACTGACCGGCTCGCTGTCCGGCCTGTTGTCGGGCAACAAGGTCGCGACCGACATCTTCACCCGCCTCGGCGGGTCACACGCGCTGGAACAGGCATTCATCGCGGCCATGCTCGGGGTGCTCGGTCTGGGAGCGGCGGCGTACGGCGTCCAGGCGGTGCTGAGAGCTCGTACCGAGGAGACCGAAGGTCGGGCAGAAGCCGTTCTGGCCGCGGCGGTTTCACGATGGTCCTGGCTCGGAGGCCACCTGCTGTGCGCCGTCGTCGGCTCGGGGTTCCTGGTGCTCGTCGGCGCCGCGGCAGTCGGGACGACAGCCGCCGTCACCGGGAGTGTGGCGTTCGGCCAGACGTTCGCGAGCTCGCTCGTCCAGCTCCCTGCCGTGTGGGTCGTGACCGGGGTGTCGGCACTGCTGGTCGGGTTGCTGCCGCGACTGTCGGTGCTGTCCTGGGTCGTCGCCGGGATCGTCCTGGTCATCTCCCTGTGGGGTCCGATCCTGAACCTGCCGGACTCCGTCCTGGACATCTCGCCGTTCCAGCACGTGCCTCATCTGCCCGGAGGCACGCTCACCGCAATTCCGTTGGTGGTGCTCAGCATCCTGGCTGTCGCCCTGTTCGGCGCGAGCGCGGTGGGCATCCGACGCCGCGACATCGGATGACCGATCAGCTCAGGTCCGTCGTGAAGTACGCCGCAGGCACCACCCCGTCGATCACCAGTGCAACAGCGGCCCGTCCGGCCACGGCGCCCACGAGGTTCCCGGTGCCGCTGTAGCCGCCGCACGCCACGACGGCCTCGTCGACGAGACCGCACAACGGCCGCCGGTCGGGCGTGAACCCCGCGGACGCCGCCCACCTGTGCTCGACACTGACCGGGCCACCGGCGAAGCGCTGCGCCACAAGCTCGATCCGGGATTGAACCTGCTCGGTCGCAGTGTCCGAGACGGTCTCCTCGTCCGCCAAGAACCGGTCCCGCTCCCCGCCGACAAACAACCGGCCCTGTTCATCCTGCTGCGCGTAGTCATAGTCCGACCGAGCCGCGACCGGACAGGGCAGGCGAAGGGGCAGCCCACCACGAGTGGCGAGCATCTGCAACCGGACCGTACGTACCCGCGAGGCCAGCTGCGGGAGCAGCACGTCGAGTCGTCCGTCCACCGCGACGACGATCGAGCTCGCGGTGATGACCCCGTGCTCGGTCTCCACTCGTCCCGGCGAGATCCAGCGGACCCTGCTGCGCTCGTGCAGCCGGGCCCGGCTCGCCACCGCGCGGGCCAGTCCGAACGCGCGTCGCACCGGGTTCATCGCGGCGTTGTCCGGGAAGAACACCCCCCGCCCCAGCTCCCCGTCGTAGTCCTGGGCCGGCAGGCCGAGCTCGCGCAGCACCGCGAGCTCCCGCTCGCACTGCGCGATGTCGCGGACCAGTTCGGCCGCTTCCGTGTCGTCCTCGGGCTCCCCCGGCAGCCCGGCCAGCTGCAGCGACCCGCAACGGCGGATCACCTCGGGCCCAAGCTCGTCGGAAAGGTGCTCCAGCTCTTCAAGTGTTCGCCGGTACAGCTCCACAGTCAGGTCGGCCCCGAGGTCCCGGACCGAGTCTGCGAACGACTCCGCTCCTCCGCACGCCAGGATCCCGCCGTTGCGTCCGGCGGCTCCTGCAGCGACCCGGCCGGCGTCGACCCCCACGACGCTCAGGCCGCGTGCGGTCAGCTCCTCGATCGCTGCCAACCCACTGCCGCCTAGGCCCACGACACAGACGTCCGCCGACGTCGGGCCCGGAAGCGGTGGGAAGCCCTCCCATGCCTGCACGACGGGGTCGGCGTCCCAGCCGATGTCGTGGCTGTTCGCGACCACGTGCCCGCCCCTCGCCGGCTCCCCATACGGAGATCCTCCGCGGTCCTCAGCGTATGCGGGCCGTGTCGCCTGGCCTCGCGCGCTATGCCGCCGGACCGAGGCGGAACTGGACGATGGCGGACTGCAGCTCGCCGGTGAGGTTCTCGAGCTCCTCGGCGGCCGTGGCCGCCTCCTTCGAGCCGGTCGCGGACTGCCGCGATCCCTCTGAGACCTGGGTCATCGCCGACACCACCTGGGTCGAGGCGACGCGCTGCTGCTCCGTGGCGATGGAGATCTCGTGCGCGGCGGCGGTCGTCTCGTCGACCCGCGAGGAGATCCGCTCGAGCACGGCGGACACCTCCTGAGCGAGCTCGGAGCCCGTCGCCGCCTCCTGCGACCCGGCGCGGGAGTCCCGGATCGCTGCCCCCGTCTCGGACTGGATGCGGGTCACGATCGCCTTGATCTGTCCTGCGGACTCGCGGGACCGCTCCGCGAGGCGGCGTACCTCCGCAGCCACGACGGCGAAGCCGTTGCCCTGCTCACCGGCACGTGCGGCCTCGATAGCGGCGTTCAGCGCCAGCAGGTTCGTCTGGTCCGCCAGATCGTCGATGACCTGCACGATCTGACCGATCTGGTCCCCCATCTGGCCAAGCCCCACGGCGCGCGCCTCGATCTGGTCGGCGCGCGCGGACAGCGAGACCATGGACGAGACCGACGCGGAAACTGCGGCACGCCCCTGGTCGACGAAGGCGAGCGCGTCCGCGGCACTTCGCGCGACCGAGTCCGACGTCCGCGCGATCTGTCCCGCGGTGGCTGCGAGCTGCTCCATCGACGCCGTCGTCTCGATCGCGGCGAAAGCCTGCTGGTCGGCTACCACTGCGTGTTCGTGCACCGCCGTCAGCATCGTCGAGGTGGCCCCGGTGATGTGCTGGGCACTGGTACGGACCTTCCCGACCAGAGCGCGCAACGAGCCCAGCGTGGCGTCGAAGGACCTCGTCAGGGTCAGCAGGTTGTCGTCGGCGAGGCCTTCGTCGGACACCATCTGCGAGAGTTGACCCGCCACGTCCAGGTCGCCCGCTTCGGCGCGCTCCAGCAGCGCGGTCAGGTCCCTGACGCGGGCGCGGATGACCTCGCGCTCCCATTCCCGCTTCTCGGAGTCCCCGTACAGGCCTCTCGCATTCGCCATGACCACGAGGTACAACGTCGGCAGTCCGACGGTGACCGCTACCGCCATCGGCAGGCTCTGCCCGGTCCACTGCCCGTTCACCCAAGCCGATCCGGCCGCTGCGAGGCCGAGCAGCACCGCAGTCGCCTCACCGCGCCTGCCGACCCACGCGTTCGCGAGGTACCCGCACGCCAGCAGCGTGACGAACCACATCGGGCTGTGCACCCCGCCCGAGACGTACGTGGCTGCCGCGACGAGGGCGATCTGGGTCAGCGCCGTGGCACCGTCCCAGCGGTCGGTCTGCTCGAAGGTGTGATGATGCCGGGTCGCGTGCTGGGCGAACGTCACAGCCACGAGTGCCACGACGAACTGCGTCCCGAGGGTCGCCCAGACCCAAGGTGAGGGCGCCGTCGCCGTCGTCGAGTACAGCCACAGCACGGTGGCCGCGAACGCGACCACCCCCACCTGCACGACCGTCGTCTCGATCAGGTTGCGGCGGGTGAACTGCAGCGAGTCCCCGCCTTCCTTGATCTGCTCGTAACCGGCCTTGACCTCGACCGCGGAGAGCACCGTGGGTCCCTCCACCACGGTGCGTCCGGTGCGCGTCGTCGAACCGGGCGCCGCGGTTCCAGGCAGCGCTGAACGCGCGACGACGCTGCCTTCGACGGCGCTCATCCACGGCTCCAGGGGTGCGCGGGCACGGCGGGACGCGCTCGCGTCCCTCTGGCAGTAATCGACCCCGAACCGACGGACTGAAGCCTCAGACCCGGGACTTCGGACGGGGTGAGGAGCCCGCCGAGGCGGACACGACCATCGACCGACCCGCCCGGGCGCAGATCGAGGTCGCTCTCAGACCGTGAGGTACGAACCAGGGTCGGCGACGAAGGCCAGCAGACACCCGTTGCCGCAGAACCAGAATCGCTCGCTGTCAACACCGTCTCGCTGCAGGTCGTGGTGCAGGGACGCCTCGACCGTCGCGACCGTCATACCGCACACCG
>JANWJC010000011.1 GCA_025449595.1 Acidobacteriota bacterium
AGGACGTCGCCGGGGATCTTGGAGTCGACGGTGAGTGCGATCAGGACCTGGCCGCCCTCGGTCTCCCGGCTCACCTGCATGCCGCCGATGTTGACACCGGCGTCACCGAGGATCCGGCCGGCGATGCCCACGACACCGGGGCGGTCCTCGTAGCGCAGGAACGCCATGTGGGAGCTGACGGGTACGTCCACGCTGAAGCCGTCGACGTCCACGATCCGCTCGAGGTCGCGCGGGCCGGTGACCGTGCCTCCCACTGTGACGGTCTGGCCGTCGGTGAGGATCAGCCGGACCCGTACCTCGTTGCGGTACTCCGGGCTCTCGATGTCGGTGACCAGCGTGACGGCGATGCCGCGATCGGCGGCGAAGACCGGGGCGTTCACGTACGAGACCGGGTCCTGCACGAGTGCGGAGAACAGGCCCTTGAGCGCGGCGAGCTCCAGGATCTTGACGTCGTGCTCGACGACCTCGCCCAGCACCTCGACCTCGACTCCCTGCACCGAGGCGGTGGCGAGGGTCCCGGCGATCCGTCCGAGCTTCTCGGTCAGGGCCAGGCCCGGCTTGACCTCGTCCGCGATCGCGCCGCCCTGGACGTTGACCGCGTCCGGCACGAGCTCGCCGGCCAGTGCCAGTCGTACCGATCGGGCGACGGAGACTCCAGCCTTCTCCTGCGCCTCCTCGGTCGAGGCACCGAGGTGCGGGGTCACGACGACCTGGTCGAACTCGAACAGCGGCGAGTCGGTGCACGGCTCGCTGCCGAACACGTCGATGCCGGCGCCGGCGACCCGGCCCTCCTTGAGCGCGACGTAGAGCGCGTGCTCGTCCACGATCCCGCCGCGCGCGGCGTTGATGATCCGTACGGTCGGCTTGACCCGTTGCAGCGCGGCCTCCCCGATGAGGCCGACCGTCTCCGGCGTCTTCGGCAGGTGCACGGTGATGAAGTCGGCGACCGCGAGCAGCTCGTCGAGCTCGACCATGCGTATACCGAGCTGCGCGGCTCGCGCCGGCTGGACGTACGGGTCGTACGCCACCAGTGTCACACCGAACGCTGAGAGTCGTTGCGCGACAAGCAGTCCAATCCGACCAAGGCCAACGACACCGACGACCTTGTCGGTGAGCTCGACCCCGGAGAACTTCGACCGCTGCCACTTGCCGGACTTCAGCGCCGCGCTGGCGGGGGCGATGTTGCGGGCGCAGGCGAGCAGCAGTGCGACGGCGAGCTCGGCGGCCGACACGATGTTCGAGGTCGGCGCGTTGACGACCATGACACCGGCCTGGGTCGCCGCCTTCACGTCGACGTTGTCCAGACCGACGCCGGCACGGGCCACGACCCGCAGCGAGCGAGCCGCCGCGAACGCCTCCGCGTCCACGATGGTGGCCGAGCGTACGAGGAGCGCATCGACATCGACGATCGCGGCGAGCAGCTGCTCGCGGTCGGAGCCGTCGCAGTGCCGGATCTCGAAGTCCGGGCCGAGGGCGTCGACGGTGGCCGGGGAAAGCTCCTCGGCGATGAGCACGACGGGCTTGGTCACGTCGGGGGCCTTCCAGACGACGAGGGACAGGACGGCTTCCTCGAGCCGGGTCAAACCCTAACCCGACACTTGTGAACACATTCACGAGGTCCACATCGTGGAACACCGCGAGGAATGGTTCACCGGGTGGAGGTTTGCGGCACTGCCGGCAAGGAGGGGACGGATCTCAGCACGCTCGTCACGGCCACCACGGCGGCTGCGGCAACCACGACGGTGGCCACCGAGGTCACGACGAAGACCACCGGACCCCATGCGAGTCCGACGCGCACGCCGACGGCCAGCAGCAGCGCGGCCGGGACCAGCATCGCGACGGAGACGGGAGCGGCCAGAAGCACCGAGGGCCGCAACCGCTCCCCCGTGGGTTCGGCGAGGCGCAACGCCTTGGGCATGGCCAGCGTG
This sequence comes from Acidobacteriota bacterium, assembly GCA_025449595.1. GTDB lineage: Bacteria > Actinomycetota > Actinomycetes > S36-B12 > CAIYMF01 > JAFIHG01. Next base: position 1,929 of record JANWJC010000011.1, read on the forward strand.
CCCCATACGCAGGTGACCATCGCCAGCAGCAGCCAGGCCAGTCCCCCGAGCGCGAACCACAACGGGGGCATCACGTTGCCGGCACTCAGGTCGTGCCCGCTGGCGTACCAGGCGAACGGGACGATCCCCAGGACGCAGAGCACCGCGCAGCAGATCGGGCCGAGCACGACTCGGCGCACCTCACGGGGCCCGTGCCGGAGGGCGGGGATCCCGATCCAGGCTCCCGCGATCACGACCAGCACCCACCCGATCGCGACCGCGACAGTGGCCGCATCGGAGGCGACGAGCCAGCCACCCTGCTGCGGGTCGAACCCCGGCGGCGGCCCGTCGACCTGCATCCGCATGGTGGCGCCGGTCCCGACGAATACGGCGCACCAGCACACCCACACCGTCGCCGCCGTCGAGGCAAGCCGGCGCCGCCGTCGCTCGGCAGGGTCCGCGGGGTACACCGGTGACAGCCACGTCCGCAGCACCCCCAGGGCGAGGTCGAACGTCGCGCGGGGACTGGGACCGACGTCCTCGCACAGTGCTGCCAGCTCGTCGCCATACCTCTCGCGGAACGAGGGCGGGTACGCCGCAAGCACGAGCCGTTGCACCCGCGTCGGCGCGGTCACGCCGCGCCGCCCGCGGCAAGCCGGCGCAGAGCCGTTCGGGAGAACTCGCGCATGGCCTGCGCCTGCTCTTGCAGCCGGGTCGCACCCGCGGCGGTCAGCTCGTACGGCTTGCGCCGGTCCTCGGTCGGCAGCGCCCGGACGAACCCGCGGCTCTCCAGCCGTGCCAGTGCGCCGTACAACGTCCCGGGTCCCAGGGTGACGGCTGCGGTCTGCCGTACGTCCTCGGTGATCGCGTAGCCGTGCTTCGGACCGCCCGCCAGGCTCCCGAGCACGAGCATCCCGGGGTCGCTCCAGCCATCATCGCTCGACCCCATGTCGAACCTCCTCTACTACGCAGCACGTTACACCACCACGCGTACTAGCGAGGAAACTCCCATGATCATCCCTTTGGGGCGATCATGGGAGTTCAACTGGGCAATCTGACCCGAAATCGCGATCTTGCCGGCGTACCCGGGTCGCTGCTCGACCGCCTTGATCGCCATCTCGGGTCAAAACTCGCAGCTCAACTGCCTTGATCGTCCCAAAGGGAAGATCAACGCAGTTGAGGGGACCCTCGGACCGCCAGGGCCGCACGATGGCACTCCGACTGAGGTTCACCGGCGTTTGATCGCGTTTCGATCACTTCGTACGGCGTGTCGTCGAACAGATGCCGGTGAACCCCACTCCTGGCCGGCTATCGCTCAGCGGGCGGCGGTGCCCTCCACGTAGTCGCCGTCGTCGCTCTTGACCCAGGCCATCAGGCCGCGCAGCTCGCGACCGACCGCCTCGATCGGGTGCTGGGCGCCCTTCTCGCGCAGGGCCTTGAACTCCGGGGCGCCGGCGTCCTGGTCGTCGATGAAACGCTGCGCGAACGTGCCGTTCTGGATGTCGGCCAGGACCGCCCGCATGTTGTCCTTCACGTGGGCGTCGATGACGCGAGGGCCTGACACGTAGTCGCCGTACTCAGCGGTGTCCGACACCGACCAGCGCTGCTTGGCGATGCCGCCCTCGTACATCAGGTCGACGATGAGCTTGAGCTCGTGCAGGCACTCGAAGTACGCCACCTCCGGCTGGTAGCCCGCCTCGCTGAGCACCTCGAACCCGTACATCACCAGCTGCGACGCGCCACCGCAGAGGACGGCCTGCTCACCGAACAGGTCGGTCTCGGTCTCCTCGGTGAACGTCGTACGGATCCCGCCGGCGCGCAGCCCGCCGATCGCCTTGGCATACGACTTCGCCAGCTCCCACGCACCACCTGTCGCGTCCTGCTCGACGGCGACCAGGACCGGGACGCCACGACCCGCGGAGTACTCGCGTCGTACCAGGTGACCTGGCCCCTTCGGCGCCACCATGACCACGTCGACGTCAACCGGCGGCTTGATGTAGTCGAACCGGATGTTGAAGCCGTGCCCGAAGACCAGCGCCTTGCCGGCCGTGAGGTTCGGCGCGATCGACTCGGCGTACAGGTGGCGCTGCGCCGGGTCGGGCGCGAGCACGACGATGACGTCCGCCTCGGCGCACGCCTGTGCGGGCGTGAGCACCTGAAGGCCCTCGGCCTCGGCCTTCGCACGCGACTTCGAGCCCTCGAGCAGGCCGACGCGGACGTCCACCCCGGAGTCGCGCAGGTTCAGGCTGTGCGCGTGCCCCTGGCTGCCGTAGCCCAGGACGGCGACCTTGCGCCCCGAGATGATCGAGAGGTCGGCGTCGTCGTCGTAGAACAGTTCGGCCACGGTGGGCTCACTCCTTGGTTGGACGCGGTTGAGACGCGGTACGGGCTGGACGTGCTGGCGTGCCGGCCCCGAGCGGGAGGCACAAGTCTGGCAGTACGACTCAGGCGGACCGCTCGGCGACCCGGAGGGACCGGTCCGTGATCGAGCGGGCGCCGCGACCCATGCCGACCATCCCGGACTGCACGAGCTCCTTGATCCCGAAGGGTTCGAGCATCCGCAACAACGCCTCGAGCTTGTCCCTGCTGCCGGTGGCCTCGATCGTGACCGCGTCGGTCGCGACGTCGACGACCTTGGCGCGGAACAGCTGCACGGTCTCGAGCACGCTGGAACGGGTGTCGAGGTCGGCTCGTACCTTGACCAGCAACAGCTCACGCTGCACCGACGCTGCCGGGTCCAGCTCCACGATCTTGATGACATTGATCAGCTTGTTCAGCTGCTTGGTCACCTGCTCCAGCGGCTGCTCGTCCTCGACGCTGACCACGATCGTCATCCGCGAGATGCCGGGCACCTCCGTGCGACCGACCGCGAGCGAGTCGATGTTGAAGCTGCGCCGGCTGAACATCGAGGAGATGCGCGCCAGGACACCGGGCTGGTCCTCGACCAGCACGGACAGCGTGTGGTGGCTCATGCTCAGATCTCCCGGTCCCAGGACGGCGCGAGGTCCCGCGCCACCTTGATGTCGTCGTTGCTCGTACCGGCGGCCACCATCGGCCAGACCATCGCGTCCTTGTGGACCACGAAGTCGATGACGACCGGCGCGTCGTCGAGCGCCATCGCCTTCTCGATCGTGGCATCCACCTGCTCCGGGCTCTCGCAGCGCAACCCGTGGCAGCCGTACGCGTCCGCAAGCTTCACGAAGTCCGGGAGCCGATGGCTCTGCAGGTCGGTGTTGGAGTACCGCGACTCATAGAACAGGGTCTGCCACTGCCGCACCATGCCGAGGGAGGAGTTGTTGATGATCGCGACCTTGATGGGGATGTCGTTGACCGCGCACGTCACAAGCTCCTGGTTGGTCATCTGGAAGCAGCCGTCGCCATCGACCGCCCACACCGTCGAGTCCGGGCAGGCCACCTTCGCTCCCATGGCGGCTGGGACGGCGTAGCCCATGGTCCCGGCGCCACCGGAGTTCAGCCAGGTACGCGGCTTCTCGTACTTGATGAACTGCGCGGCCCACATCTGGTGCTGGCCGACACCCGCGGCGTAGATCGCCTCCGGTCCGGCGATCGCGCCGAGCCGCTCGATGACGTACTGCGGGGCCACAGCGCCGTCCGAGGGGATGTCATATCCGGCCGGGTACGTCGAACGCAGGTGCGAGAGCCGGTCCCACCAGGCGCCATAGTCCCCGGCGGCGCCGGCCGCGTACTCCGCCTCGATCGCGGCGATCAGGTCGTCGATGACCTCGGCGGCATCACCGACGATGGGCACATCAGCGGTGCGGTTCTTGGAGATCTCGGCCGGGTCGATGTCCGCGTGGATCACCGCGGCGTTCGGCGCGAACGACGGCAGCTGCCCGGTGACGCGGTCATCGAACCGGGTCCCGAGAGCGATCAGCAGGTCGGACTTCTGCAGTGCTCCGACCGCGGCGACCGACCCGTGCATTCCAGGCATGCCGAGGTGCTGGGGGTGGCTGTCGGGGAAGGCACCGCGCGCCATCAGGGTCGTGACGACCGGGATGCCCGTGATCTCGGCGAGCTTGCGCAGCTGTGCCGTGGCCCCGGCCTTGATGACCCCGCCCCCCACGTACAGCACGGGACGTTTCGCGGTCACGATCATCCGCGCCGCCTCGCGCACCTGCTTCGCGTGCGGACGGGTCACCGGCCGGTAGCCGGGCAGGTCCAGCGCGACCGGCCAGCGGAACGTGGTCTGCTTCTGCATCGCGTCCTTGGCGATGTCCACCAGGACCGGGCCGGGGCGCCCCGTGCCCGCGATGTGGAAGGCCGCCGCGATCGCGTGCGTGATCTCGTCCGGGTCGGTCACCAGGAAGCTGTGCTTGGTGATGGGCATCGTGATGCCCCGGATGTCTGCCTCCTGGAAGGCATCCGTCCCGATCGAGCCGCTGGCCACCTGTCCGGTGATCGCGACCATCGGCACCGAGTCCATGTGCGCGTCGGCGATCGGGGTGACCAGGTTGGTCGCCCCGGGCCCGGAGGTCGCCATGCACACACCGACCCGGCCGCTGGCCTGGGCGTAGCCCTCCGCGGCATGTCCGGCGCCCTGTTCGTGGCGCACCAGGATGTGCCGGATCTGCCGGGAGTCCATGAGCGGGTCGTACGCCGGCAGGATCGCTCCCCCGGGGATACCGAAGACGACGTCGACGCCGGCGTGCTCGAGCGCCCGGACCAGGCTGGCCGCCCCCGTCATCGGCTCGCCCGTCGGGGCGGGGCTGCCTGCGCCTTCCGCACGCTCTGTCATGTCGTCGTCTCCGTACCGTCGAGGGCTGCCATTGTCGTACACCGTGCCGTGCTCAAAGAAAAACCCCCCGGGCCCGGTGGGCTTCGAGGGGTGCGCTTCATCAGCTGGGCGTCAGGAGGCGCACCGGCCGAGTACGAGATGGGTCGTGGTCACAAGGGAAAGGTACACCACGCGTCCCGGTGGTCCGGACCGCCTGCCACGGACCCGTCATCCGGGAGGGCGGCACCCGGCGCTCGCTCGGCCCAGGACGGCTGCGTGGCCTCGTGATCCGGGTGCGGGTCCGAAGGCCGCCGGCGGTACGCGCCTCAGTCGCAGACCGCGCCGTACCTGGCGGAGCCCACCAGCTTCACGTACTTGGAGAGCACGCCGCGGGTGTGCTGGGACGTCGGCGGGGTCCAGCCGGCGCGTCGCTCGGCGAGCTCGGCGTCATCGACCAGCAGGTCGAGATGACGGGCCGCGACGTCGAGGCGGATGCGGTCCCCGTCCCGTACGAACGCGATCGGTCCCCCGTCGACGGCCTCCGGCGCGACGTGGCCGACGCACAGGCCGGTCGTGCCGCCGGAGAACCTGCCGTCGGTCAGCAGCAGCACGTCCTTGCCGTGCCCTGCTCCCTTGATGGCACCGGTCACCGCGAGCATCTCGCGCATGCCCGGACCACCCTTGGGTCCTTCGTACCGGATGACGACGACGTCGTCGGCCTGCAGCAGGTTGTTCTCCACGGCCGCCATCGCGCTTGCCTCACCGTCGAACACCCGGGCATTGCCCTCGAACACGTCGGTGTCGAACCCGGCGGTCTTCACGACCGCGCCCTCCGGCGCCAGCGTGCCGGTGAGGACGGCCAGCCCGCCGGTGCGGTGGATCGGGTCGGACATGGCGTGAAGGATCTTGCCGTCGAGGTCGGGCGGGGCGACGTCGGCGAGGTTCTCGGCGAGGGTACGGCCCGTCACAGTCAGGCAGCTCCCGTCCAGCAGTCCCGCGTCGAGCAGCGCCTTCATGATGACCGGGACACCGCCGACCTTGTCCACGTCGGTCATCACGTACCGGCCGAACGGCTTCACGTCGGCCAGGTGCGGCACCTGGTCGCCGATGCGATTGAAATCCTCGAGCTCCAGGGCGATGTGGGCCTCGTGCGCGATGGCCAGCAGGTGCAGTACCGCATTCGTCGAGCCGCCCAGCGCCATGACGACCGCGATCGCGTTCTGCAGTGACTCGCGGGTGATGATGTCGCGGGTCGTGATCCCCCGTCGCAGCAGTCCGACGACCGCCTCGCCGGAGCGGCGCGCGTACTCGTCGCGACGGCGATCGACGGCCGGCGGCGCCGCCGAGCCGGGCAGGGACATCCCCATGGCTTCGGCCGCCGACGCCATCGTGTTGGCGGTGTACATGCCACCGCAGGCACCCTCGCCGGGGCAGATGGCCCGTTCGATCTCGTCGACGTCGGCGCGCGTGATCAGACCTCGCGCGCGGGCACCGACGGCCTCGAAGGCATCGATGTTCGTGTCGTCCTGGTCGCCGACACGACCCGGCAGCGTGGAGCCGGCGTACAGGAAGACCGCCGCGACATCCAGGCGCGCGGCCGCCATCAGCATGCCGGGCTCGGACTTGTCGCAGCCGGCCAGCAGGACGGCACCATCGAGGCGCTCGGCCTCGAAGACCGTCTCTACCGAGTCGGCGATGACCTCCCGGCTCACCAGGGAGTAGTGCATCCCCACGTGCCCCATCGAGATCCCGTCGGAGACCGAGATGGTGCCGAACTCCATCGGAAATCCCCCGGCGGCGAACACGCCCTCCTTCGCCGCCTTGGCCAGTCGGTCCAGGGAGAGGTTGCACGGGGTGATCTCGTTCCAGGACGATGCGACACCGATCTGCGGCTTCTCCCAGTCGTCGTCGCCCATCCCGACCGCGCGCAGCATGCCGCGGGCAGCGGCCCGTTCCAGACCGTCGGTCACGACGCGGCTGCGGGGTTTCACATCGATGGCGGTGGGTTCCTCAGTGGTCACCCCACGACCCTACCGACTGTCCCCAGGAGGAGTTCGGGGCAGTCAGCGGTGGCGGAGGGTGATCCAGGCACCAGCAGCGTGTCCGCCGAACCACGCGCCGGCGTACGCCGCGATGGTCGCCGCGGAGGCTACTGCGGCCACCTGCGATGCGAGGGAGAATGCCTTGCTCATGAAGAAGGTATCGGCGTACGAAGGTCACCCTTGAGCGCCGAACGGATGACTCGTTGAAGCCGGCTCGCGTCCTGATGTACGAGGCGGCAGGAGCATCGGCCGGGCGGGTCGTTACGCATCCCGCATCGACCTCGGTCGGCGCCCCAGCGCTGGCCACGACCCGCGTCCCTGACCCGGCCGAGCGGCACCTGCTGGAGGGGGACATCGCGTTGTCGCCGCTGGGCGTGGAGATGCGCTGCGCCGCTAGGGGCGGGTCATCACGTTGTCGAGCGGCTCACCGGCGCGCCAGCGCCGCAGCTGGGCCGCGACGAGGCGACGGGCGCGTGGCAGGAAGGCGGTGGTGTTGCCTCCGACGTGCGGAGTTATCAACACCCCGGGGGCGTGCCACAAGGGATGGTCGGCCGGAAGCGGCTCGGGGTCGGTCACGTCCAGCGCAGCCCGAAGGCGCCCGGATACCAGCTCTGCCAACAGGTCTGCCGTTACCACCACGGGCCCGCGGGCGACGTTGACCAGCAGCGCTCCGTCCTTCATCGCGGCCAGGAAAGCGGCATCGACCAGCCCGATGGTCTGCTCGGTGAGCGGGACGATCACCACGACGACGTCGACGGCCGGCAGCAGACGTGGCAGATCCTGGTGGCCGTACACGGTCTTGCCGGCGTGGTCCCGAGGAGTACGAGCCACCCGTACGACCTCGACCTCGAACCCGGTCAGCCGCGCCTCGATCGCCTGTCCGATGCGGCCGTACCCGAGGATCAGCACCGTCTTGTCGGCCAGCGCGTCGTAGTTGTCCGGTGCCCACTGCGCCTGTTGCTGGTACCGGGCGAAGACGTCGAGGTGACGCAGCCGGGCCAGGATCAGGCCCACGGCGAGCTCGGCGGTGCTGGCGTCGTGCACACCGGCCGCGTTGTGCAGTGACACGCCACGCGGCAGGTACGCCCATACCCCGTCGACGCCGGCCGTCAGGGTCTGGACGACCTCCAGCGTCGGCATGCGCCCCATGACCCGCAGCGCGGAGCGGTCGCCGAGATACGCGGGAACGTAGAAGGCGACCCGGTCCAGCACGTCCTGCTCCGGGGGATCGTCGCCCTCGGCGTACACGGCCACCGACAGGCCCGAGACGGCGTCACCAAGGTCGCGCTCGTAGCTCGGCCACGGCAACAGCACCACGGGCTCACTCACCCACGGACGATATCCCCCCGGGACGAGTCCTCACCCCACCCGCCCGCCTCCGGTCCGACCCTAGAGGTCAGGGGGGTGGGGGGACGCGCTGGAGGATGAGTTCTCGGACCCGGGCGGCGTCGGCCTGGCCTCGGGTGGCCTTCATGACGGCGCCGACGATGGCTCCGGCGGCGGCGACCTTGCCGCCGCGAATCTTGTCGGCCACGTCGGGCTGGGCCGCCAGCGCCTCGTCGATCGCGGCGAGCAGCGGACCGTCGTCCCGTACGACGGCAAGTCCCCGCGCCGCCACGACCTCGCCGGGGGTCCCCTCGCCGGCGAGCACGCCCTCGATCACCTGCCGCGCCATCGTGTCGTTGAGCGACCCGTCCGCGACGAGGGCCTCGACCTCTGCTACCTCGGACGGTGTGATCGCGAGCTCCGCGAGCTCCACGCCGGTGTCGTTCGCGACCCGGGCGAGCTCGCCCAGCCACCACTTGCGGGCCGCTGCCTGGTCCGCCCCCGCAGCCACTGTCGCGGTGACCAGCTCCAGGGCGCCCGCACTGGTGACAGCGAGCATGTCGAAGTCCGAGATCCCCCACGCCGCCTGGGTACGGGCCCGGACGACCGCCGGGCTCTCGGGCAGCGTCGCCCGTAGTTGTTCGACCCACTCCTGCGAGGGCGCTATCGGCAGCAGGTCCGGCTCGGGGAAGTAGCGATAGTCCTCCGCGTCGGACTTGATTCGTCCCGACGTCGTGATGCCGGTGTCCTCGTGCCAGTGGCGGGTCTCCTGCAGGACCGAGCCGCCGTCGGAGAGGACCGCGCCCTGCCGGGTCATCTCGTATCGCACGGCCCGCTCGACCGATCGCAGCGAGTTGACGTTCTTGGTCTCGGTACGGGTCCCCAGCGGTGCGTCCGGCGTAGCCCGCAGCGACAGGTTCACGTCACAGCGCATCGAACCCTGCTCCATCTTGACGTCCGAGACCTCCAGCGACCGCAACGTCTCTCGCAGTGCCGTGACGTACGCCCGCGCGATCTGCGGCGCGTGCCTCCCGGAACCAGGCACCGGCTTCGTCACGATCTCGATCAGCGGGATGCCGGCGCGGTTGTAGTCCACGAGCGAGTAGTCCGCGCCGTGGATGCGTCCGGTCGCGCCGCCGTGGTGCAGCGTCTTGCCGGTGTCCTCCTCCATGTGCGCCCGCTCGATCTCGACGCGCACCGTACGTCTCCCCTCGTCGGTGTCCACCTCGACATCGAGGTAGCCGTCGAAGCAGATCGGCTCGTCGTACTGCGAGGTCTGGAAGTTCTTGGGCATGTCGGGATAGAAGTAGTTCTTGCGGGCGAACCGGCACCACGTCGCGATCTGGCAGTTCAGCGCCAGGCCGATCCGGATGGCCGACTCGATGGCGGTCGCGTTGACCACCGGCAGCGACCCGGGCAGTCCCAGGCACACCGGGCAGGTCTGGGTGTTCGGCTCCGCGCCGAAGACGGTGGAGCACCCGCAGAACATCTTCGTGGCGGTCCCGAGCTCGACATGGACCTCGAGCCCGAGCACCGGGTCATAGCTGGCGGCGACCTCGTCGTACGGCAGAACCTTCTCGGGAGCGGACGTCATAGCGAGCGGACCTCCTCGAGCAGCGGGCCGCCCCAGCGTTCCAGCAGCGCGGCCTCGAGCGCGGCGCCGACGTTGTACAACCGGTCGTCGGCCATCGCCGGGGCCATGATCTGCAGCCCGACGGGCAGACCGTCCTCGGGCGCCAGTCCGACGGGCAAGGACATCCCGGGATTGCCGGCCAGGTTGCACGGGATCGTCGCGACGTCGTTGAGGTACATCGCGAGCGGGTCGTCGAGCTTCTCGC
>JANWJC010000012.1 GCA_025449595.1 Acidobacteriota bacterium
ACCAGTCGGCCCGGTACTTCGCGGCGAACTCCTGCTTGAACACCCGACCCCCGACCTGACCGGGCAGCTCACCGGGCAGGTCGATGCCAGTGAGCTTGCCCAACCCGTACGCCCGAGCCATGGCCTCGATCGGGTCCGACGTGCCGGGCTTGGCGCGCAGGCCCCCGTCGCCAGTCCAGAAGTTCGTCGCGATCTGGTAGAAGACGGTGTCGCAGGACAGCTCAATCGCCCTCGCAAGGGTGATGGGACCGCTCGCGTGACCCTCGTCGTTGTTGAAGACCCGGCCACCTACTGTGACGCTGGACGGGCACTGATAGTTCTGGGTCTGGGAGTAACCCTGCATGAGTGCTGCGGAGGTGCTTGCGATCTTGAATGTCGATCCCGGTGCGAACAGACCCTGGGTCGCGCGCGACAGCAGCGGTGAGTTGGCCGAGGGAGCCGTGAGTGCCTGGTATTCCGCACTCTTGATTCCGCCCACCCACACGTCCGGGTTGTACGTCGGATACGACGCCATCGCGAGCACGTGCCCGTTCGTCACGTCGAGCACGACGGCGGCTCCGGAGTCGGCCTTGTAGTTCCCTGAGCCGACCTTGGCCTGCGTGGCCCGGGCTCGGTCGATCGCAGCCTTGAGCTGCTGTTCGACGACCGCCTGCAGCCGGGCGTCGATGTTGGTCACCACGTCGTCGCCTGGCGTCGGCGCGGTCTGCGACACCGTGCCTGTCACATTGGCCGCCACGTCGACGGCGAGCTCCTTGACGCCGTCGGTGCCGCGCAAGTACGAGTTGTACTGCTGCTCGAGCCCACCCCGGCCGACCAGGTCGGAGGCTGTGAGGGTGGCCTGAGCCGCGGGCAGCTTGCCATCGGCGACCGCCTGGGCCTGAGCGTCGAGCTCCTCCTGACTCACCGCGCCGAGGTAGCCCAGCGTCTGGGCGGCGTTGACGCCGTAGAGCGACGGGTAGTCGCGAAGGTCCTCGAGCTCGGCCACGACGCCGGGGAAGCTGGCCCGCCGTTCCATGATCGACAGCGCGAGGTTGGTGGTGACGTCCTTCGCGACCGGGATCGGCTGGAACGGCGAGCCGTTCCAGCAGACTCCCCGCACCGCACCCTTGGTGCCACAGAGCTGGATCTTCTCGTCGAGGATCTGGTACGTCGTCCCCAGCGCCTTCGCCAGCCGCGTGAGCACGGCCTTGCCATGGTCCTTCTCCGAGCTGATCTCGGCCCGGTCCAGCGACACCACCAACGAGGTGCGGTTCGCGACGAGCGGGCGCCCGGCCTGGTCGAGGATCAGCCCGCGGGGCGCCGGGGTGATGACGTCCCGGACGTTGTTGGTCGAGGACTGCTGGCGGTACGCATCCGCATTGATCACCTGCAGGAAGAACAGTCGGCCGACGAGGGTGGCGACGAGGGAGAACAGCAGCGCCCCGAGGACGACCAGCCGCAGAGTGGAGCGTTCGGTCACGACGAGGTTCCTCTCTGTCCGAAGCGGAGCTGTCTGAAGCGAAGCTGTCCCAAGCGGGTCTGGCCCGAATGGGCCGAAGGGCCACCTTGCCCGTTGACCCATGCCGTCGGACGGACCGCGTGGATGTGGGGTTCCGCGACCGGACGTGACGTACGACCGATCCGGGGCCACACGATCACCGGTCGTACCGCCCTAGCTCGTAGCCGGTGTCGGGCGGATCGAGCCGGCGGACCATGGCCCCGACGCCGGGTACGACGAAAGCGGCCAGGACACCAGCGTACAGAGCAGAAGTCAGTGCCAGGATCGGTACTCGCGCCCAGTCGACCCGCGGATCGGACACGATCCCGCCGATCATCGCGTAGCCCACCACAGCCCCCCCGGCCAGGCCCGCGACCGCGAGGATCGTGTTCAGCGCAGGTCGGTCGCGCCGCTCGCCGAGCTCCCCTGCCAGGTAGCCGACCACCGTCAGCACGACCGCGGAGAGCCCCAGGATGCCGGTCGAGGGCGGCGCGAGGTCCAGGGCCACTCCGGCGACGAAGCCGCACCCGGCGCCCTTGACGGGCCCGCTTGCCACCCCGACGGCGGCGACCGTGACGAGCAGCAGGTCCGGGGTGGCCCCGGGCAGGTTGAACAGCGGTAGCACCGTCAGCTGCAGCAGCAGGGCGGTGAAGAGCAGGACGGCGACCAGCAGGAACCGGATGAACGCCATCGTCAAGGGCTCGCGCTCACGCTCGGCGACGGGACGACGCTCCCCGCGCCGGGACTCGCAGACTGTGAAGGTGAACCTGAGGGTGAAGGTATCGGCGGCAGCAGTGCGTCCCGCGGGTCCGTACGGGGCCCGGCCACGACGACCCCGACGACGTCCAATGCCGTGACGTCGACATATGGCGTCACCGTCGCCAGCTGCCCGGCGCCTCCGACCGAGGACACGACCCCCAGGGGTATCCCGGCGACGTAGGGGGAGTTCGGGGTCAGCGCCTTCACCAGCCGGTCACCCACCTTGACCGGGTTGAGCTGGTCGAGCATCTGCAGCTGCAACGAGTCAGGGTTCCCGGTGCCGTTGAGCAGGCCGATCCGGTTCGAGCCCTCCAGCCGGGCACCCACCGTGCTCGTCGCATCCGTGATCAGCTGCACCACCGCCGTGGTCGCGGTCACGCTCACAACCTTGCCGGCCAGGCCCGTCCCGGCGATCACGGACATCTCAGGCTTGATGTGGTCCCGGCTGCCGGCGTCGATGGTGATGGTCCAGCCGAAACCCTGGGCCGGCCCGATCGCGACGACCTGGGCCGGAACGATCGTGTATCTGCCGAGGCCGGCGACGTGCAGCAGGTCGTCGAGCTGCTGAGCGCGGCCGGCTATGTACGCCGAGGCCTCGAGCTGTTGCTGCAGCTGGTCGTTCTGGGCCTTCAGGGACGCGATCTGGTCCTGCTGGGAACCAAGGCTCGTGATCGAGGAGATGAAGTTGCTGACCGGGCGCACGATCGCACCCGCGGCGTTCTCGATCGGGCCGAAGATGCCGGCCGCCGAGCCACGAAGGCCTTCGTTGCCCCCGCGCAGGTTCAGCACGACAAGGGTCAGGGACACGACCAGCAGGACCGAGAGCACGACCCGGGTGCGTCGGGTGTCCCTCACCGCAGCATCCCTCTGTCGTCAGATCGTGGTGGCAGGAGCTCCCCCCGGCGCCCCCGCAGGCTGTAGCCGTGGGACGCCGCGTGGCTGCCGCTAGTTCCCCGCAGGGGTGATCCGCCGCCGCGGCGGCGGTCAGCCTGCGAGGTTGGTCAGCGGCGTGACTCGGAGATCAGAACCTGTTGCAGCGCCTCGAACTCCTCGACGCACTTGCCCGAACCGAGGGCCACGCAGTCCAGCGGGTCCTCGGCCGTGACGATGGGCATGCCGGTTTCGTGCCGAAGCCGCTCGTCGAGGCCCTTGAGCAGCGCACCACCGCCGGTCAGCACGATCCCGCGGTCCATGATGTCGCCGGAGAGCTCCGGGGGGGTCCGGTCCAGCGTCGTCTTCACCGCATCGACCACGGCGTTCACGGGCTCGTCGATCGCGCGCCGGATCTCCTCTGCCGTCACGACCACCGTGCGCGGCAGGCCGGTGACCAGGTCACGCCCGCGGATCTCGGCGTGCGGCTCGTCGGGGCTCGGGAACGCCGAGCCGATCGCCATCTTGATCTCTTCAGCGGTGCGCTCGCCCAGCATGAGCGAGTACTCCTTCTTGACGTACGTGATGATCGCGCTGTCCAGCTCGTCCCCGCCGACCCGGATCGACAGGCTCGTCACGATCCCGCCGAGGGAGATGACCGCCACCTCGGTGGTGCCGCCGCCGATGTCGACGACCATGTTGCCGGTCGGCTCGTGGACGGGCAGGCCGGCACCGATCGCGGCCGCCATCGGCTCCTCGATGATGAAGACCTTGCGCGCTCCGGCCGCATAACCGGCGTCCTTCACCGCTCGCTGCTCGACACCGGTGATCCCGGACGGAACGCAGATGACGAGCCGGGGCTTGGCCAGATGGCGGCGCTTGTGCACCTTCTGGATGAAGTAGCGCAGCATCCGCTCGGTGGTGTCGAAGTCGGCGATGACGCCGTCCTTCAGCGGTCGGATGGCCACGATGTTGCCCGGGGTCCGCCCGATCATCTTCTTCGCCTCGGCCCCGACGGCGAGGATCCCACCGGTGTTCTGGTTGATCGCTACGACGCTGGGTTCGTTGAGCACGATCCCACGCCCACGTACGTAGACCAGAGTGTTCGCGGTGCCGAGGTCGACGGCCATGTCGCGGCCGATGAACGACTGGGTGTTCGCCATGAGGAGGAGGAGGCCTTCCGGTGTGGGGCGTACGGCGCACCCCTGTCACGGAGCCGTTGTCGACGCCGCCGAAGGTGCACGTGAGCCCCCATGGTACGGCTCAAACAGGGGTGCCCGTCCAGCGCGCACTTCTCACCGCTGTCAGGGGGAAAGCCGAACCTCAGAGTTCGGGGAAGAACAGCGCGATCTCGCGGGCCGCGGACTCGGTCGAGTCTGAGCCGTGCGTCACGTTGTTGCTCATCTCGGTGGCCAGGTCGCCGCGGATCGTCCCCGGTGCGGCCTTCGCGGGGTCGGTCGCGCCCATCATGGTCCGCCAGTTCACGATCGCCTCGCGGCCCTCGATCACCGCTGCGAACAGCGGGCCGGATGTGATGAAGTCCACGAGGTCGGCGAAGAAGGGCTTGCCGTCGTGCTCGGCGTAGTGCGCCTGGGCCGTGACGCGGTCGATGGTGCGGATCTGGGCTGCGACGAGGGTGAAGCCCTTGCGCTCGATCCGTGACAGCACCTCGCCGACGAGGCCGCGCTGGACGCCGTCCGGCTTGACGAGGACGAGGGTTCGCTCGGACACGGTGACTCCTGGACTCCTGGACTTCTGGGCTCGCGGGCGCTGGACTCGTGGGCGCTGGGGCTGTGGGGCGCTTTCCTGGGCTCCAGGCCTTGGCCGCGGGCCGGTGTGGGAGCAGCAGGCTAGCCGAGCGAGGAGCGACGTTCGGCGTCGACCCGGTCGACCCGGCGGCCGAAGTGGATCGCCGCCCACCAGAGCGCGGCGAAGACCACCCCGACGAACACCATCGCGGGCACGATCAGCCCCGACAGCACGACGCACAGCTGGATGACCCACCCGACCCCGATCGCGGTACGCGGGTCCCGACGGAGCAGCCCGGCGGTCGCGATGGCCAGCAGCGCCAGCACGGCCAGGGCCCACGCCGCCAGCGGGCCTCCCGAGGTCAGCGTCAGGACGACCGGGATCGCGAGCAGCACGACCACGGCCTCGAGCCCGAGCACCGCCTGGCACAGCATCTTCATGGCAGGTCCCGCATGCTCAGACCTCGGTCCGGCCGAGCAGGGC
>JANWJC010000013.1 GCA_025449595.1 Acidobacteriota bacterium
AGCGGGTCGTTGGCGACCTTTCCCACCGTGAAGCCTCGCCCCGTCATCGTCGTAGCGGTACGACGGGCGAGCCCGCTTCGGTTGGTGGCGTTGTAGACGTTGATGGACACGGTTCCGGGCTTGGGCAACGTGACCCCCGGACGAGCCGACGTGGTGACACAGGACGCCGCAGGCGCCGGAAGGGCCGCGGCGTTCTTGTTGCCGCGCAGCAGGTAGGTGACGGCCGCCCCTGCGGCGAAGAACACCAGTGCCAGGACCACCACGAGGGCGATGACGGTGCCGCGAGAACGGGGCGGCCCCGACCCGCCAGAGGGGCTCAGGGTGCTGCCGGACATCATCGTCATGAGGCTGCACCCTTACCGGCGTTGACCAACGACTCCAGGGCTGCCAGGTCGAGAACCCGGGCGTGCAGGGTGGGCCGGCCGTGCAACGCGGTCCGCAGCGCCCGGTGCAGTCCGTCCTCGAGGTAGAGCTCGTCCTGCCAAAGCACGACGTGCGGGAACAGGTCCCCGAAGAACGTCGACTCCTCGTCGAGCAGCGTCTCCAGGTCGAGCGTGCGCTTCACCGTGATCAGGTCGGCGAGGCGTACCACTCGCGGCGGGACGTCTGCCCAGAGGGCACGCCGGCACAGCTCCTCGGGGTAGGGCCGGTGGTCGCCGACGGACTTGAAGATCACGCCTCCAGTGTAGGCGGCAGCAAGCACGATCTCCGGGACGTCGATAGCCTCGCGGGGCCACCACCACCAGCCAGAGTCAGGAGATCGCCATGGCTTCCGCCTCCCCTGTTTCGCCGGAACAGCTGACCGCCACGGTCCGCGCCGGATACACGTTCACGGGTGCGTGCGTGGAGCTGGGCGCGTGCGTGGTCGATGGCACGGCGTACGCCCAGACCCCTGTCCGGGTGCCCCTGGCCATGATGAACCGCCACGGCCTCGTCGCCGGGGCGACGGGGACCGGAAAGACCAAGACCCTGCAGGTGCTGGCCGAGCAGCTGTCCACCGCTGGGGTCCCCGTGTTCCTGGCGGACATCAAGGGTGACCTGTCCGGAGTTGCGACGGCTGGTCAGCCCAGCGACCGGACCACGGCGCGGGCCGCGGACGTGGGGCAGACCTGGCAGGGGATGGCGTACCCCACGGAGTTCTTCTCCCTGGGCGGTCAGGGAACCGGCATTCCCATCCGTGCGACCGTGACCTCCTTCGGACCGATACTGCTGTCGCGGGTGCTGGGGCTCAACGAGACCCAGGAGTCGAGCCTGCAGCTCGTGTTCCACT
The DNA here is from genome assembly GCA_025449595.1 of Acidobacteriota bacterium. GTDB lineage: Bacteria > Actinomycetota > Actinomycetes > S36-B12 > CAIYMF01 > JAFIHG01. The sequence continues at coordinate 1,271 of JANWJC010000013.1, forward strand.
ACGCCGATGGTGCCGGGCTGGCGCTGCTGGACCTCAAGGACCTCAAGGCGGTCATCTCCTACCTCGTCTCCGACGAGGGAAAGGCCGAGCTGGCCTCGCTCGGCGGACTGTCCAAGGCGACGGCCGGGGTCATCTTGCGTGAGCTGTCGGCGTTCGAGGCACAGGGCATGGAGCCGTTCTTCGGCGAGCCTGAGTTCGACACCGCCGATCTGCTCCGGCTGGCTGCGGACGGCCGAGGAATGGTGTCATGCCTGGAGCTGGCGGACGTCCAGCAGAACCCGGCACTGTTCTCGACCTTCCTGATGTGGATGCTGGCCGACCTGTTCAGCGACCTGCCGGAGGTGGGTGACCTCGACAAACCCAAGCTCGTCTTCTTCTTCGACGAGGCCCACCTGTTGTTCACCGGGGCCTCGAAGGCTTTCCTGCAGGCGATCACTCAGACCGTCCGGCTCATCCGGTCCAAGGGTGTGGGGATCTTCTTCGTCACCCAGACACCAAAGGACGTGCCAGAGGAAGTACTGGCCCAGCTCGCGAACCGGGTGCAACACGCGCTGCGCGCGTATACCCCGGACGATGCGAAGGCGCTCAGAGCCACCGTCTCGACGTTCCCGAAGAGTGACTATGACCTGACCGAGCTGCTACCTGCTCTCGGCATCGGTGAGGCGGTCGTGACCGTCATGAGCGAGCGCGGTGCGCCGACTCCGGTCGCGTGGACCCGACTGCGGGCACCGCAGTCGTTGATGGCGCCGTCGGACCCGTCGCTGGTGTCCAGCACCGTGGCCGCGTCGCCCCTGCAGGCGGAGTACGGCGCGGCCGTGGACCGCGAGTCGGCGTACGAGCGTCTCAACGCCCGACTGGTCCAGCCCGGCGAGTCCGTACCGGTTGCGGCCGGCCCCGACGTGAGCCCCACCGACGTCCAGGGGCCCACAGTCCCCCCGATGACCGAACGAGCGCCCTCGATGATCGACTCCGCGCTGAGCAGCCCGGTCGTCAAGGCGGCGGCCGTCGCGGCGGCCGCGACGATCGGGCGAGAGATCATGCGGGGTTTCTTCGGGAACGCGCGCAAGTCCCGGCGACGTTGATCCTTCGCACCCTCCTGCCACCGGACTTCTCACGCGACATCCCACGCCCGCGTCGCTAGAGTTCTCGGATCCAGAACGCTCAGGGGCCGATCCCGTGAGCTGAGGAGAGCGGTCGTCATGACAGGCGTACGGGTACTCGTCGGGACGCGCAAGGGCGCCTTCATCCTCACCTCGGACGCGAAGCGCGAGAAGTGGGACATCAGCGAACCGGCCTTCCCCGGCTGGGAGATCTACCACGTGAAGGGAGCCCCCACCCACCCCGATCGTCTCTACGCGTCGCAGTCGACGGGGTGGTTCGGGCAGCTCATCCAGCGCTCCGACGACGGCGGGCTCACCTGGGAGCCGGTCGGCAACAACTTCGCGTACGAGGGCAACGTCGGCGACCACCTCTGGTACGACGGCACTCCGCGGCCCTGGGCCTTCACCCGTGTCTGGCACCTGGAGCCCTCGCTGAGCGATCCGGACACCGTCTATGCCGGCGTCGAGGACGCTGCGTTGTTCCGCTCCACCGACGGCGGCCAGGAGTGGACCGAGCTTACCGGGCTGCGACAGCACCCGTCGGCACCACGGTGGGCCCCCGGCGCCGGTGGCATGTGCCTGCACTCGATCATCCTCGATCCCCGCGACGCGAAACGGATCTTCGTGGCGATCTCGGCGGCCGGGACGTTCCGAAGCGATGACGCCGGGCAGACGTGGCGGCCGGTGAACCAGGGCCTGCACTCCGAGGGGATCCCGGACCCGATGGCCGACATCGGCCACTGCGTGCACCACATCGCGATGCACCCCTCGAACCCGGACGTCCTGTACATGCAGAAGCACTGGGACGTCATGCGCAGCAAGGACGCCGGTGAGTCGTGGCAGGAGATCAGCGGCAACCTGCCGACCGACTTCGGGTTCGCGATCGACGTCCATGCGCACGAGCCGGAGACGATCTACGTCGTCCCGATCAAGAGCGACTCCCAGCACTTCCCCCTCGACGGCCGGTTGCGGGTCTACCGGAGCCGTACCGGCGGGGACGAGTGGGAGGCGCTCACGGCCGGGCTGCCGCAGCAGGACTGCTACGTCAACGTGCTGCGTGACGCGATGGCGGTGGACACCCTCGACGAGTGCGGCATCTACTTCGGCACGACCGGCGGGCAGGTGTACGCCTCAGCGGACGCCGGCGACACGTGGGCGCCGATCGCGCGGGACCTGCCGGCGGTGCTCTCGGTCGAGGTCCAGACCCTGCCATGATCAAAGTGGTGCTGCCCGCACACCTGAAGGCCCTCGCGAAGGTCCATGGGCAGGTGGAGGTCGAGGTCCAGGGGCCCGCGACCCAGCGCTCCGTGCTCGATGCGATCGAGGCCTCGTACCCGATGCTGCGCGGGACCATCCGTGACCAAGCCACGCATCGGCGGCGCAGCTTCGTGAGGTTCTTCGCCTGCCAGGAGGACCTGTCCAACGAGCTGCCCGACACCCCGCTGCCGGACGCGGTGGCCTCCGGCGCCGAGCCGTTCCTGGTCGTCGGAGCGATGGCCGGCGGCTGACCCCTGGCCCGCGGGGCCAGAGGGGGGTCCGGACCGGTGGCGGAGGATAGGGGATTCGAACCCCTGAGGGCTTTCACCCAACACGCTTTCCAAGCGTGCGCACTAGGCCACTATGCGAATCCTCCGCCGAGGAGAATACGGGTCCGGCTGCGATCTTCGAAATCGCGAGTGCGCTCTCCCCCGTCGATCACCCGCGGCTGCGGCGCGTCATAGACTCACCGCCGACCCCCCGTGTGGCGTCATCTCGCTGAATCCCCCAGGGCCGGAAGGCAGCAAGGGCAGGTGGGCTCTGGCGGGTACGCGGGGGGTCACCTGCGCCGGTCCGAGCGCAACGGGCGGGCGTCCGGACCCCCGGCTAGGGTTCGGGGCGTGTCGATGGCCCTCTACCGCACCTACCGCCCGGGTCGGCTCGCGGACGTGATCGGGCAGCCGCACGTCACAGAGCCGCTGGCCCGGGCCCTGGACACCGGCCGGGTGCACCACGCGTACCTGTTCACCGGCCCGCGGGGCTGCGGCAAGACCTCCACCGCTCGCATCCTGGCGCGTTCGCTGAACTGCGTGAAGGGCCCGACGTCCGAGCCCTGCGGGGTCTGCCAGTCCTGCCTGGACCTCGCCCCGGACGGGCCGGGCAGCATCGACGTGGTCGAGATGGACGCGGCAACCCACGGCCTGGTCGACGACGCCCGCGACCTGCGCGAGAAGGCGATGTACGCCCCTGTCGCCAGCCGCTACAAGATCTACATCATCGACGAGGCCCACCAGCTCAGCACGGGTGCCGCGAACGCGTTGCTCAAGCTCATCGAGGAGCCCCCGCCGCAGCTTCGGTTCGTGTTCGCGACCACCGAGCCCGACAAGATCATCTCTACGATACGCAGCCGGACCCATCAGTACCCGTTCCGGCTCGTCAGCCTGCGGCACCTGCAGGAGCACCTGGCATGGGTCTGCGTGCAGGAGGGCGTGCCCGCCGAGCCCGGTGCGCTCACCCTTATCGCTCGCGCCAGCCAGGGCTCGGTACGTGACTCACAGTCGATCCTGGGCCAGCTCATCGCGGGGTCCGGTGAGGCGGGCGTCACCTACGACGAAGCAGTCGGCCAGCTCGGTTTCACCGACGTCGCCCTGCTCGACCAGGCCGTCGAGGCACTGGCCGCCGTGGACGGCGCGTCGCTGTTCGGCGTCGTCGAGCGCGTCGTGGAGGGCGGCATCGACCCGCGGCGGTTCGCGACCGACCTGCTGGAGCGGCTGCGCGACCTGCTGGTGCTCCACCAGGTCCCGGACGCGATCGACGAAGGGCTGCTCGACCTGCCCGACGCCCAGCTCGACGCCGTACGCCGTCAGGGCGAGTCGCTGGGCCTCGGGCAGCTTTCCCGGGCCGCCGACCTGGTGTCAGCGGGACTTTCCGAGCTCAAGGGCGCCACCGCGCCACGCCTGCAGCTCGAGCTGCTGTGCGCCCGGCTGCTGCTGCCGGCCGTCGACGACTCCGACTCCGGCGTGCTCGCACGGCTGGACCGGGTCGAGCGGCAGGTGGCGTACGTCGCCCAGGGCGGCCCGCTGGACGCCACGGGCGCCCCGACCACGACACCTCCGCCGGCCACGGCACCACGAGCCCCGGTGCCGGCCACCACCCAACCGGTCGAGTCTCCCGCCGAGCCACCGGCAGCGCCGGTCGCCGCCGCCGTCGTCGTCGTCGTCGAGGACCCGGACCCGTCGACCGAGTCGCCCGCCGCGTCCACCGAGCCATCACGACGAGCGCGGGCTGCGGCAGCACCAGCAGCGCCCGCCCGACCCCAACCAACCGCGTCGAGCGGTCCGCCACGACGCCCGCAGCCCTCGGACGCCCGCCCCGTCACGGACGGCGCGCCGGTCGACGAGGCGCCGCAGGACCCACCTGCCAGCAGCGGCGACCTGGGGGCCTCGGGGCCTTCTCTGGAGTCGCTGCGAAGTTCGTGGCCCGCGATCCTCGAGGCGATGCGGGAGAAGACCAAGGTCGGCTACAGCCTGGCCCAAGGGACGGTCCCGGTCGCCCTGCACGGCCGCACGCTGGCGGTGGGTCACCCGGATCCCAACCGCATGGGGATCCTGCTGGGCAACAAGGGGCACCTGGGTCTGCTGACCCTGGCGATCCTCGATGTGGCACAGGCCGAGGTCGAGGTCGACGTGGTGCTCGGCGTGGGAACTGCCGGCACGTCGACGACCGATGCGTCGACCCAGTCCTCGACCCCGGGTGGTGGGGCGGACTCACGGCCCGCACCGTCCGAGGCGAGCGGGGACGCCGCGCCGACCCCGTCGCCGGCGAGCCGTCGGCCCGAGGCGGCGCGCCGGACCCCGCCGCGGCCCGAGGCGGCCGAGGACGAGGCGGCACCGGACGACCCGGAGGTCGCGGACTCAGACCTGGCCCCCCTTGCCCTGATCCAGCGCGAGCTCGGGGGCAACGTGGTCGAGGAGTTCGACCGACCCTCCTGACCGAGCGCCCCGAACGACCTGAGAACCGGCACGGACCGAGCAGAGAGGGCAGCAGATGTACGAAGGCGTGGTCCAGGACCTCATCGACGAGCTCGGCCGGCTGCCCGGCGTCGGGCCGAAGAGCGCACAGCGCATCGCGTTCCACGTGCTGGCCAGCGACCCGGCCGACGTGCGCCGGCTGGCGCAGACCCTGATCGAGGTCAAGGACAAGGTCAAGTTCTGCATCATCTGCGGCAACGTGTCCGAGGACACCGAGTGCCGCATCTGCCGGGACCCGCGACGCGACCCGGCAGTGCTGTGCGTCGTGGAAGAGCCCAAGGACATCGTCGCGGTGGAGCGCACCCGCGAGTACCGCGGGCGCTACCACGTGCTCGGGGGCGCCATCAGCCCGATCGACGGCATCGGCCCCGACGACCTGCGCGTCAAAGAGCTGCTGACCAGGCTCGCCGACGGCGCCATCGCGGAGGTCATCATCGCGACCGACCCCAACCTCGAGGGGGAGGCGACGGCCACCTACCTCGCGCGCCTGATGTCCCCCCTCGGCCTTGCGGTCACGCGGCTGGCCAGCGGGCTGCCGGTCGGAGGCGACCTCGAGTACGCCGACGAGGTGACGCTGGGTCGCGCGTTCGAGGGCCGCCGACGACTCGAGCTGTGACCGGGTGCGTGCGGCCGGCCGCACCACCTGACAGGCTGAGCCCAGCAGCAATGACGTTCCCGGAGGTGACCGTGAGCACGAAGTCCTCGAGCGCCCAGGTCGATCAGGGCGCCGACCTGGCGGCCATGGCCGCCGACATGGCCGCCGCCGCCCGCGCCTTCGTCGAGTCCGTCCAGGCGGTCGCCGCCGGCAGCTCTCCCGACGAGACGGTGTCGATCCTGCTGCTGGAGCTGTCCTCGCTGCTCGCCGCAGGCTCACCGCTCGGCGCCATCGTCGACGTCGTGCCGGAGGAGCGGTTCGAGCCGGACGCCGGCTACGAGGTCGACGTGGACCTCGTACGCTCCCGGCTGCGCGACCTGCTCGGGCCGGCCGACAACTACGTCGAGGTCTTCGACCCCTACGCCATCGCCGAGGTCGTCCCCGCCCGGCTCTCCGACGACCTCGCCGACATCTGCTCGGACCTGCTGCACGGGCTGTCCCACCACCTCGCGGGCCGGGAGTTCGAGGCGTTGTGGTGGTGGCAGTTCTCGTACCTGTCGACATGGGGGCCGGGTGCGTCCGCGGCCCTGCGTGCCCTGCAGTCCCTCATCGCCCACGTACGCCTCGACGTCCCGATGGAGCCGGAGACCGACCCGCCGCTCGCCGACGTCGTGGAGCTGGCGGAGGGCTGAGCACGTCCCGCGGGACCGTCTCAGCGGCCGGGCGCAACCGTCCCAACCGGCGGGCGGACGTTAGGATCGGGCATCGCAGGCCAGGTGGCGTCCGTCGGCGACCGCCTCCGCGACGACGCAGGAGCGCTCTCACCGTGTCACTGGTGGTCCAGAAGTACGGCGGTTCCTCCGTCGCCGATGCCGATGCCGTCAAGCGGGTGGCACGACGCATCGTGGAGACCAAGAAGGCTGGCCACCAGGTCGTCGTGGTGGTCTCGGCGATGGGCGACACCACGGACAACCTGGTCGACCTCGCCAACCAGGTCAGCCCGCAGCCCGCAGCCCGCGAGATGGACATGCTGCTCACCGCCGGAGAGCGCATCTCGATGGCCGTGCTCGCGATGGCCATCCACGACCTCGGAGTGCAGGCCCACTCCTACACCGGGTCCCAGGCCGGCCTGATCACCGACTCCAAGCACGGCCGGGCCCGGATCATCGACGTCACCCCCGGCCGGATCGAGGCCGCACTCGAAGCCGGTGCGATCCCCATCGTCGCGGGCTTCCAGGGCGTGGCCCAGACCACGAAGGACATCACGACCCTGGGCCGCGGTGGCTCCGACACCACGGCCGTGGCGCTGACCGCGGCCCTGCACGCCGACGTCTGCGAGATCTACACCGACGTCGACGGCATCTTCACCGCGGACCCTCGCATCGCTCCCACGGCGCGTCAGGTCCCGCGCATCACGTACGAGGAGATGCTCGAGCTTGCGGCCAACGGCGCGAAGGTCCTGCACCTGCGGTGCGTCGAGTACGCCCGCCGCTTCGACATGCCCATCCATGTGCGCTCGTCGTTCTCGGCACGACCTGGAACTCTGGTGGTCTCCGAGGGCCGGACGCTCGACCTGGCCAGCGGCCTGTTCAGCGCCGACCGGGCCGCCCGTACGACAATCGGAGGCACCACGTTGGAACAGCCCATCATCGCCGGGGTGGCGCACGACCTCGGCGACGCGAAGGTGACGGTCGTCGGTGTCCCCGACAAGCCAGGGGAGGCCGCCGCGATCTTCCAGACGTTGGCCGACGCCGAGATCAACCTCGACATGATCGTGCAGAACGTCTCCGCAGCGAGCACCGGACGCACCGACGTCACGTTCACCTGCCCCATGGGCGATGGCAAGAAGGCGCTGGCAGCACTGGAGAACGCTCGCGACGTGGTCGGCTTCGAGTCGCTGCTGTACGACGACCAGATCGCCAAGGTCTCCCTCGTCGGCGCGGGGATGCGCTCCCACCCGGGTGTCTCGGCGACGTTCTTCCGGGCCCTTGCCGATGCCGGGGTCAACGTCGAGATGATCTCGACGTCGGAGATCCGCATCTCGGTCGTGACGCGGGCCGACGACGTCGAGGCGTCCGTCCAGGCGGTCCACTCGGCGTTCGGGCTCGACGCCGACGGGGAGGCCATCGTCTACGGCGGCACCGGTCGCTGACACTGCCCAGTCCCTGAGCCGGATCAGGCTCGGTCCCAGGAGGTCATCGTGACTCGCAAGCCCACCGTCGCTGTCGTCGGTGCGACCGGCCAGGTCGGCACTGTCATGCGCCGACTGCTGGACGAGCGCGATTTCCCGCTGGCAGCCATCAGGTTCTTCTCGTCGGCACGCTCCGCCGGTACGTCGCTGCCGTGGCGCGGCAGCGACATCGTCGTGGAGGACGCCACGACCGCCGACCCCACCGGCGTCGACATCGCGCTGTTCTCGGCGGGGGCAGCGGCCTCCCGGGTGCTCGCTCCACGGTTCGTCGAGGCCGGAGCCACGGTCATCGACAACTCCTCCGCGTGGCGCATGGACCCGGACGTCCCGCTGATCGTGAGCGAGGTCAATCCGCACGCCCTGCGCCAGATGCGCAAGGGCATCATCGCCAACCCGAACTGCACCACGATGGCCGCGATGCCGGTGCTGGCGCCCCTGCATGCGGAGGGCCGGCTCGTACGACTCGTCGTGAGCACCTACCAGGCGGTGTCCGGCAGCGGTCTCTCGGGCGTGCGGGAGCTCGCGGAGCAGGTGGCCGCGGCGGCCTCACAGGATGCGGCAGCCCTTGTGCACGATGGCGCCGCCGTCACGTTCCCGGCTCCCTCGAAGTACGTCGCCCCCATCGCGTTCGACGTCGTCCCGCTGGCCGGCTCCATCGTCGACGACGGCTCCTTCGAGACCGACGAGGAGCAGAAGCTGCGAAACGAGACCCGCAAGATCCTCCAGATCCCGGACCTGCCGGTCTCCGGCACGTGCGTACGCGTGCCGGTGTTCACCGGGCACTCGCTGTCCATCAACGCGGAGTTCGAGCGGCCGCTGTCGGTGGAGCGTGCGCGCAAGCTGCTGGCCGACGCACCGGGTGTCGCCGTCGTCGAGGTGCCCACACCGTTGCAGGCGACCGGCGCCGATCCCTCGTTCGTCGGTCGCATCCGCCAGGACGAGGGCGTCAGCGAGGGTCGCGGGCTCGTGCTGTTCGTGAGCAACGACAACCTGCGCAAGGGCGCGGCCCTCAACGCCGTGCAGATCGCAGAGCTGCTCTGACCGGGGTGCCTGGACACCGGGCCGTCCGTACGAGCTCGGCGCGACGACCCGGGACGGCGTCGTGATCCTCTGTCGACTGATACTGCGGGTCTGTCTCGTGATCGCTCTGGTCCTGCTGGCTGTCCCGATCGTCGCCCGCGCGACGGGGGCGACGTCCGCGCCGCTGTCCTGGCTCGTCGCCCTGACGCCGTGGGTGGCGCTCGCCTGCGTCGTCCTGCTGATCCTCACGCTGCTCGCGCGTTCGGCCCTGCTCGCGCTGCTGGCCGCGGTGCTGTGCGTGGTGCAGGCCTGGTGGCTGGCGCCGTTGTACATCGCCGATCACCACATCTCTCAGAGCCAGGTCACCGCGGACCGGGCTGCCGGGCACGTCCTGACCGTCATGACCTTGAACCTGAAGTACGGCAGCGCAGATCCCGCGGCGGTGGTGCGGCTCGTCAAGGAGCACGACGTCGACGTCCTCGCCCTGGAGGAGCTCACCACCTCAGCGGTCAGCGCCCTGCACGATGCCGGCCTGGACAGGCTGCTGCCGCACTCCTTCGCGCGCCCGACCGACTCGTTCACGGGCACCGGCCTGTGGTCCCGAGCGCCGCTGACCGACGAGCGGACGCTTTCCGGCTTCACCTCCGAACAGCTGCTCGCGCAGGTGCTGCTGGCCGGCCAGACGATGACCGTCGCCGCGGTCCACCCGGTCTCCCCCGGCCCGACCGACAACACCGCCTGGCTGCAGGAGTACGGGACACTCGTTACCGACCTCGACGCCATCACCGGGCCTGCCGTGATCGCCGGAGACTTCAATGCGACCCGGGACCAGAGTCCGTTCCGCTCGGTGATCGCCACCGGCTACGTGGACGGCGCCGACCAGGCCGGTGCCGGGGTGCACTTCACGTTCCCGCAGGAGAACCGGCTGCCCCCGCTGGTGACGATCGACCATGTGCTGTCTCGGAACTCGTCGCGCAGCGCCGTCGCTGTGCAGGTCATCCCGGTGCCGGGGACGGACCACGCGGCGCTCATCGTCACGTACGCGCAGACACCCTGACCGGGCGCGGCCATCAGGCGCCGGCGGCCACCCGCTTGCGGCGAGGCGCCGGCTCGTCCACGACCGTCGGGCCCGCGCGGTGGCCGGCCGCCGCGGCCCGCAGCGCCAGGACCATCTGCGAAACCGAGGAGTCTCGCATCGCATCCTGACGCGTCACGGCCCAGACGTGCCGCGGCTCCGGCTCGGTGCGAAGCCGACGTACCACAACGCCGTCGCGGACCATGCCCAGCGCCAGAACTGGCGCGAGCGCAACACCTATCCCGGTGGCCACGTACGCCTGTGTCGCCGGGAACTCGGCCGCCTGCGCGACGTAGTTCGGCCGGAACCCGGCGCGCCGACAGATGTCATCGGTCGCGACGCGGCAGGCGCCGTTGCCCCCCACCGTGTCCACCCAGCTGTCGCCGGCCAGCTCCAGCAGCTCGACCGAGGACCGGTTCGCGAACCGATGGCCCCGCGGCAGCATGATGCGGAAGGGGTCGTCCAGCAGGTGGATACGCGAGAGCCCGTCGTTGGGTTCCGCGCCGCGACCGAACGGCTCCAGGACCAGGGCGACGTCCACCTGACCTGCACTCAGTGCCGCGTAGGCATCCTCGGCCTCCCCGATCCGGGTCGCCACGTGCAGCCCTGGGTGGGTGTGGCGCAGCTCGGAGACGGCCGCCGGCAGGATCGAGTCGCCGGCGGAGCTGAACGACAGGACGCGGACCCGCCCGCTACGTCCCTCGCGCAGGTCGTCCATCGCCGACTCGGCATCGCTCACGGCGGTCAGCACGGCCTCGGCCCGCTGCGCCAGGACCATCCCGGCTGCCGTCGGCCGGATGCCGCGGCCGGCCTTCTCCAGCAGCGCCACGCCGACCTCGCGCTCGAGCTGGGCCATCTGCTGACTGACCGACGAGGGGGTGAAGCCGAGCCGCTGGGCGGCGAGGGTCACCGAACCGGTGTCGACGACGGTGACCAGGACCTGCAGGCGGCGGGTGTCCAACATGGACAACATCATGTAGTATCAGTGAAGAGAAGTGAAGTGACTATCGCTTGTTCTTTCACGGTAAGCAGCGCAGGATTGACGCTGTGGCCGAGGCGTCGACCGGACGCCACGCACGAGGAAGGGGAAAGTGGTGAGTGACATGGCTCTGTTCGTCTTGCTGTTCACGTTGGCGGTAGCAGTTCTCGCTCCGTGGCTCGGTACGGACTCCTCGGACGCGCGTTCGGAGGATGCTCGGCCCGAGTTCGGCCGTTGGCCGGCGGCGCCTGTCGCTGGGCGCCCGCGCAAGCAGTAGCAAACACCGCACCCGGGGCCCCGGCGGCGATATCTTCACTGCATGCTGCGTTTCCTGATACGAACCGTCGTCTTCCTGGCTTCGTCCGCCGTCGGTCTTCTTGTCGCGGACCTCGTGCTCGCCGACTTCACGATCGATGCTCGGTCGTTCGTCCTCGACGTCGTGGTCTTCGCGGTCCTGCAGTCGGTCCTGTCGCCGTTCATCTTCAAGGTGGCCGCCAGCAGCGCTCCCGCGATCCTCGGGGGCGTCGGGCTGGTCTCGACATTCGTCGCGCTGCTCATCACCGAGCTCGTGTCGAGCGGGTTCACGATCACGGGGGCCCAGACCTGGCTGTTCGCGACCTTGATCGTGTGGATCGTGACGATGCTCGCGACGCTGCTGCTGCCTCTGCTGCTGGTCAAGCGTGCAGTGACGGACGCCGACGGCCGATCCTCGTCGAACCGCCAGCGATTCTGAGCCGCAGGTGTCGGACCCCTCACCTTCGATCGCTTCGCCGCCCGATGGCCAGGCCGATCTGGAGCCGGTACGCCGCTGGGTGCGCGAAGGCGTCGTCGATGCCAACGACGGCATCATCGCGACAGCCGGCATCGTCGAGGGTTTCGTCGGGGCCGGAGCCACGGGCACGGCGGTCCTGATCGCAGCCTTCTCGGCGATGATCGCCGGTGGCATCTCGGTCGGTGGCGCGAAGTACTCCGAGGCCGCCGCCGAACGCGATGCCCGCATGGCGTTGATCGAGGCGGAGCGCCGCCAGCTCGAGCTCTCCCCGGCGGAGGAGTTCGCCGAGCTCGTGACCCTCTACGAGGCAAAGGGGCTGTCGGCCTCGCTGGCGCACGAGGTCGCCGCCGAGCTGACCGAGCGCGACGCCCTCGCCGCCCATGTCGACGCGGAGTACGGGCTCTCGATGACCGACGGGCGTTCACCTGCCCTGCTGGCATCCGTTGTCGCCGGGTTCTCGTTCGCAGCCGGGGCGGCGATCCCGCTGATCACGGTCATCGTGGCACCGGACGCCTGGCGCATCCCCGTCACGTTCATCGCGATCATCGTCTCGCTCATCATCACCTCGCTGATCGTCGCAGTCGCCGGACGCCTTGCCGTGATCCGCACGATCCTGCGCACGGTCGCCATCGGGACGAGCGCGATGCTGCTCACCCTGTTTGTCGGCAGCCTGTTCCGTCCCTGAACCGGGCCCTGCCCTCACCGCTCCTGGCGTTGCTGGACCTCGTGAAGCGTCTCGTCCAGTGCCGACAGGAACAGCTCTGCGTCCTGTGCCGTGATCGCCAGGGGCGGCTTGATCTTCAGCACGTTGTGGAACGGCCCATCGGTCGACACCAGTACGCCGCGACCCCGCATCCCGTCGGCCACGTCGTGCGCCGCGTCGGCTGCGGGAGCGAGAGTGTCCCGGTCCGCCACGAGCTCGACGCCAAGGAACAGTCCGTGGCCGCGCACGTCACCAACCAGCGGGTACCGGGTTCCTATGTCCTGCAACCGTTTCATCAGGTCCGCTCCTAGGCGGAGCGCGTGCGACTGCAGCCCCTCGTCCTCGAGGACGTCGAGCACGGCGGAGCCCACGCAGGCTGACACAGGGTTGCCGCCGAAGGTGTTGAAGTACTCCATGCCGTTCGCGAAGGAGCGGGCGATCCGGGCCGTGGTGACCACCGCGCCGAGCGGGTGTCCGTTCCCGATCGGCTTGCCCAGGGTCACGATGTCGGGGACGACGCCGTGCAGCTCGAACCCCCACCGGTGCGTGCCCACCCGGCCGAACCCGATCTGGACCTCGTCCGCGATGCAGAGCCCGCCGGCCTCGCGTACTGCGTCGTAGGCACCGGCGACGAACCCGGGCAACAGGACCACCTGTCCGGCAGTTCCGGGCACGGCCTCGTTGATCAGCGCGGCGGGCCGTCGACCGGTACCCGCCAGCTCCGCCAGCTCGCGGCGGAGATGGTCGACATAGCAGGACGCGTCCGGTCCGTCCGGAACGCGATAGGCGTCCGGCAGCGGGACCACATGCGTCAGGGGCGGGCGACCCGAACCGCCCGGTCCGTCGAACTTGTACGGCGACAGGTCGATCAACGAGGTCAGGTTCCCGTGGTACGCATGGTCGAGCACGAACATGTCGCGTGCCCCGGTATGGGCGTATGCCAGTCGCAGCGCCAGGTCGTTGGCCTCGCTGCCGGAGTTGGTCAGGAACACCATGGACAGCGGGTCGGGCAGCGAGTCCGCCAGCCGGCGCGCGTATCGGGTCAGCGCGTCGTGCAGGTAGCGGGTGTTGGTGTTGAGCTGTGACTGCTGGCGTGCCATCGCGGCAGTGACGCGAGGGTGGCTGTGCCCCACGTGCGCCACGTTGTTGACCAGGTCGAGGTAGCCGCGACCGGACTCGTCGTACAGCCAGGCACCCCAGCCCCGCACCATGCGAAGTGGTTCGTCGTACGACAGCGACAGGGCCGCGGACAACGTGCTGCGCCGGGTCCGCTCGATCCGGTCGGTCGACCAGGGGGTCGGCGCCAGCAGGCCGTCCGGGTCCTGCAGCACCAGGTTCGGGTCAGGGGAGACCGACTGCCAGATCCCCAACTCCCCCAACGGCGCCACACCGGCCACGTCCTGCCCGCGGTCGAGCAGGTCCACCAGTAGCTGGAGGTGGACGTGCGGTGCCCAGCCACCGTTGACGTCCTGCGCGCCCATCGTCGCGATCTGCTGACCGGCCTGCACGACGTCCCCTGGCGTGAGCCCGGTGAGCGACTCACGGGACAGGTGCCCGTACAACGTGAAGAACGGTGTCCCGTCTCCGGTCACGTGCTCGAGGACGATCACCGGCCCGTAGTCCAGCGGCGCCGGGTTCTCCCCGACCAGGTGGACGGTCCCGGCCAGCGGCGAGCGGACCGGCGTCCCGGCGGGGGCGAACAGGTCCACGCCCAGGTGCACGGTCCGCGGGTCCCCGCCGGTGGGGTCCTCGTACGCCGCCGTGTGATAGACCGCGCGGTCCTCGCTGTAGCGCCCGATCGCGACGCTCGCGCCTGCTGCTGTCATCGCGTCGGTGACACGGTCCGGCGTCGTCGGCGGATCGATCGCGGTGGTGCTCCAGTCCAGCGTGATCCGGGGCAGCTCTGCCAGCGCAGCGGAGAGCACCGGGGCCAGCGCCCCGGCCTGCGAGTGCAGCCACTGCCGGACCGGCCGCGAGCTCGGATGCGGGTCGTAGCCACAGGCGTTCCTGAACCGGCACAACGACAATGCGTCGCTCTCGGAGTCCAGCGCGGCGAGAACGCGCCAGGCGTCGTCCTCGCTCAGTCGCAGGTAGTCGTTGTCCGGCTGGCGATGATGCTGCCAGCTGGCCATGAGGACCGTCGTGGACAGTCGTGCCCGCATCAGATCGAGCAGGAGGCTGAGCTCCTCAGGCGTCTGGGGGCTGACCTCGTGGTAGCCGGCCACCAACGGTGCGACGTCGCGGACGGGGTTGGGCAGGTCGAACGCCGCGTACGCACACGCGATGGCAAGCCCGCAGATGCGGGGAGCGGTGACGAGGTCGCCGAAGTCGATCAGGCCCGCGACACTGCCGTCGTCCGCGACCACGATGTTGTGGTTGTTCGCGTCGTTGTGGATCACCTGGGCCGGCAGGTCCTGCAGACGGGGAGCCACCTCGGTGGCGTGCCGTACCAGCACCTTCTCGACGATCGCCCGCCGCTGCGGGTCCGCGATGAACTCCAGGCGGTCCAGCAGCTCCCCTGCCACCATCAGGTTCCACCAGATGTGCCGGCGCTGGGCCGGATGGGTGAACGTGGCCAAGGCATCGTCGACCCTGGCCACCACCTGCCCCAGCTCGCGCAGGGAGGCGGGAGTGTGGTCCGCAACGTCGGCCCACATCCGGCCGGGCAGCCAGGTGAGCAGCCGCGCGGGCCCGTCGAGCCCGGACCCCGGTGTCGGCACGAGCTCGCTGGTCACGACCTGCGGGACGTACGACGCCGCAGCAGTTCCCGCGAGGTGGCGCAGCGCGCCGTCCTGGAAGTCGAGGACGTCGACGTCGACCCCGGAGCCGTACAGCTTCAGGATGTGCGCACCCACCCGGACGTTCAGGTCGTGCTCCCCGGCCAGGACGGTGACCGTCCCTGCGGCTCCCATCCGCTGTGCGACCTGCGTCAGCTGCTCCAGCTCGCTCGCGCCCGGACTCGTTGGTGTCGGGTACGTCATGCGCCGACCGGGGTCGCGTACGTCGGCACCAGCATCGCCCGGCCCAGGGTGTGGAACGCCAGGTTGAACCCCACGATCGCGGCGCGGGACTCGCTGTCCACGTCGAGACGCGCGACATCGACTGCGTGCACTACGAAGTAGTAGCGGTGCGGGTAGTCCCCGGGGGGCGGCGCGGCGCCCTCGTAGCGCGCAGACCCGTAGTCACCGCGCAGGTGTCGTCCGCCGGGCAGTGAGGCGTCCCCGCTCCCCGCGCCACGGGCCAACGTGGTCACGTCGGCGGGGAGGTCAAGGACCAGCCAGTGCCAGAAGCCCGAAGCCGTCGGCGCGTCCGGGTCGAAGCAGGTCACGACGTACGACAGCGTCCCCTCCGGTGCGCCGCTCCAGGCCAGTTCCGGCGAGGTGTTCGCGCCCGCTCCGACGAAGGTCTCGGCGAGCGGCCGGCCATCGCCGACATCCGGACTGCTCAGCGTGAATCCGGGGACCTGGGGAAGGTGGTCGTAAGGGTTGGGTGGTGGCACCCGATCGAGAGCCATGGGTCCTCCGGTGCAGCTCGGCGCGGACAAAGTCGGTTCCATCCTCTCCCGAGCCGCCCCGCCGACGTACGGAGCACCGGTCTGCCGGGGTCCCACAACTCATGACAACGCGAGCCGTGGGCACCATGCTGTGTCCCGGGCAGCGAGCGACAGCACACGTCGGAGGTACGGATGGGCAGCCGGATGCGTGACCTGCTCATGGGCGCGCTGGGCGACCTGCGGTACGAACCGACCAACAAGCGGGTCCGCGCGGTGCTGGGCGACCGCACCGTCGTGGACTCGACCCGGGCTGTCCTGGTGTGGGAGCCGCGACGGGTGGTGCCTGCGTACGCCGTGCCCGTCGAGGATGTCGCGGGCGAGGTCGACGAGAGCGTGCACTCCCCCGAGGGCATCCACCCGCCGAGTCCGTCACCGGCGCAGCCGGCGGCGCGTGCCCCCCTCGACCCTCGGGTGCCGTTCGGGGTGCACTCCGCGCTCGGGCTGCCGGTGACCATCCGGGCCGGCGAGCGCACCGCCGAGGGGTTCCTGCTCAGCGACGTCGACCTCGCCGGCTACGTCGTCCTGGACTTTCGTGGCTTCGACGCGTGGTACGAGGAGGACGACCAGATCCGGTCGCATCCTCACGATCCCTTCCACCGCATCGACGTTCGACGCAGCTCCCGGCACATCATCATCGAGCTCGACGGGCACCCTGTGGCCGACACGACCAACGCGCTGCTGCTGTTCGAGACGATGCTGCCGACGCGCTACTACCTGCCGCGCTCCGACGTCCTGATCGAGCTGCATCCCAGCACGACCCGCACCACCTGCGCCTACAAGGGCGCAGCGGTGTACTGGTCCGCCGACATCGCCGGCCGCGCCGCCGACGACCTCGCGTGGAGCATCCCGGAACCGCTGAACGAGGCCATCGAGGTGGCCGGTCTCATCTGCTTCTTCGACGAGCGGCTGGACCTGAGCATCGACGGACAGCGCCGGCCCCGGCCTACGACGCCGTGGTCGTGACCTCCGCCTTGGCGCCGTGGTCGATGGTGTGCCGCAGCGGCACCTCCTTGAGCAGCCAGGCGAGCACGAACGCCACCAGCATGATCGGCACCGCGTAGGCGAACACGTTCGTCAACGCGCCGGCGAACGCCGTCTTGTACGCGATCTGCTCCGGCGCGGTCAGCGTGGCGATGATCTGCAGGCTGCCACCGGTCGAGCCGATGTGCGCCACGACGCTGGCCGGCAGATCAGTCGCCAGGTTCGCGGCGAGGCGACTGGTGAACAAGGCACCGAAGACAGCGACACCGACGACACCGCCGACGGACCGGAAGAAGCTGACCGTCGAGGTGGCGACCCCGAGGTCGCTCATCTCGACCGAGTTCTGCGTGACAAGGATCATCACCTGCATCACCAGGCCGATGCCGATGCCGAGCACGACCATCCACAGGCTGATCAGTCCGCGTGGGGTCGACACGGTCATCGTCGCCAGCAGGAACATCCCGATGGACGCGACGGCGGTCCCGACTATCGGGTAGATCCGGTAGCGCCCCGTCCGGGTGATGGCCTGGCCGCTCGCGATCGAGGCGACGAGCAGTCCGGCCATCAGCGGAAGCATCAGCAGGCCCGAGTTGGTCGCCGTCGAGCCCGACACCAGCTGCAGGAACAGCGGCAGATAGATGATCGCGCCGAACAACGCCAGGCCGACGATGAAGCTCACGCCGCTGGCGACGTTGAACGTACCGTTCTTGAACAACCGCAATGGGATCAGCGGCTCACTGGCCTTGCGCTCGGTCAGGATGAACAGCACGGTGAGCACGACGGTACCCACCATGAGCGAGAGGATCATCGGGGAGCCCCAGTCGTACTGCGCACCTCCCCAGGTCGTGAACAGCACGAGGCAGGAGATCGCGCCGGCGAGCAGCACGAAACCGAGGTAGTCGATGGCGGGCTTCACCCGGGCGACGGTGTTCGGCAGGACGATCGAGGTGACAACGAGGGCCACGATGCCGATGGGGATGTTGATGTAGAAGATCCAGCGCCATGACAGCTGGTCGGTGAAGAACCCACCCAGCAGTGGTCCGACGACGCTGGCGAGGCCGAACACGGCCCCGAAGTAGCCCTGGTACTTGCCGCGCTCCCGAGGCGGGACGACGTCGGCGATCGAGGCCTGGGCCAGCACCATGAGGCCGCCGGCACCGACACCCTGCAGGGCGCGGAACGCGATCAGGGCGAACATCGAGTCGGCGATCCCGCAGAGGGCGGACCCGACGAGGAAGATCACGATCGCGATCTGGAAGAGGTACTTGCGCCCGTACAGGTCGCCGAGCTTTCCCCACACCGGCGTCGTCACGGTGGTGGTGAGCAGATAGGCGGTCACGACCCACGAGATGTGGGACAGCCCGTGCAGGTCACCGACGATGCTCGGGAGCGCTGTCGCGACGATGGTCTGGTCGAGTGCCGCCAGCAGCATCCCCAGCATCAGCCCGGACAGGATCGTGAGGACCTGGCGATGGGACAGCTTGGGGACGCTCGGGACGACAGCGGTGTTCAGGCTCATGAAGGGTGACTCTCGTTCGGGTGGTCGGTTGCGGCAGTGCGGGGGGGAACGTCGGGTAGCCCGGCGGCAAGGCTGGCGAACAGCTCGGTCAGCAGTTCGTGCAGCGACTGCGCCGCCCCGGGTTGCCAGTGCGCCAGCGCCACGCGCAGCGCACCGGCCGCGGCACCGGCCACGAGCCCGGGGTACGGATCCGATGTCGGGTCACGCCCGCAGCGCAACGCCACGCCCTGCGCCAGGATGACCTCGAACCGGGAGAACTGCGCAGCCATCCGGGGCCGCAGCTGGGGGTTCTCGGCGACCAGGCGCATCCGCGCCTGCCAGGCGTCCCGGCGCGCGATGAGATGGTCGGACATGTCGACCAGGACCGCGGCCAGCACCTCGAGCGGGGCCTCGTCGGCCGGCCGCGCCGCGATCGCTGCCGTCAGCTGCTCGGAGATGTACGGGTTGGGGGCGAACAGGGCCTCCTCCTTGGAGGAGAAGTAGTTGGAGAACGTGCGCGGCGACACGTCGACAGCCTCGGCGATGGCGTCCACCGTCACGTTCTCGTAGCCGTGCTCGATGGCCAGCCGCAGCGTGGCGTCCTGCAGTGCGTTGCGCACGTCGGCCTTCTTGCGCTCCCGCAGCCCGACCGGGGGCACCTCCTGGCTGATCACCGAGTCAGCCTAGAGGAATATTGCTCAGTCTGCAAACCTGCCTGGTCAGCAAGTGTCGCGACGTCAGTCGAGATAGCCCTCGACGACGTCCGCGGACCGCAGGTGCGCGGCCTCGGGATCGGAGCCGAACTCGCGGCGTGCCTGCCGCTGCCGCAGCAGGTCCCAGCACCGGTCGAGCTCCACCTCGATCTTGGCGAGTCGATCGTGCTCGGCGGCGGCCGGAGTCGATCCGGAGCCCACGGCCGTTCGCAGGCCGTGCTCCTCCTCGATCAGCTCGCTGATGTGGTGCTGGATCTCTCGGTCGTCGCTCACGTTCACACCCTGCACCGCGTCACCTCGTACGTCCATACCGGGCGTCACCGGTCCCGCGACGAAGGTGTGACCTACGTCATGAGGTGCCGGGAATGGATTGAACGCTCAACTACTTGGTATGTGTGTCGGAGAGCTACACGCTCCGCCCCCAGGTTCCTATGTCATCTCGGAAGGAAGCACCATGAACACAGGCCTTCTCATCCTGCGCATCGTCTTCGGACTGCTGCTTGTCGGCCACGGCAGCCAGAAGCTGTTCGGGATGTTCGGCGGCCCCGGCATCGCGGGTACCGGCGGCTGGTTCGACTCGGTCGGGTTCCGGCCCGGCAAGTCCATGGCCGTCGTGGCCGGACTGTCCGAGCTGGTCGGTGGCGTCCTGATCGCGGTTGGTCTGCTGACGCCGCTGGCCTCCGCGATCGTGATCGGCACCCTGCTCGTCGCGACATCGGTGCACCTGCCCAACGGGCTGTGGGCCGGCAACGGTGGGTTCGAGATGCCGTTGCTGTACATCACTGCGGCCGTCACGCTGGCCTTCACCGGGCCGGGCGCCTGGTCCTTGGACAACGCCTTCGGTCTTGACTCCCTGACGACCATCCCTTGGGCCATCGCAGCGATCGTCGTCGGCGTCGTCTCGGCACTGGTCGTCATCACCCGCGCCCGGCTGACACTGAAGGCCACCGCGCCTGTGGCTCAGGTGCCCGTCGACGCCTGATCTGAGGCGTCGAACAAGAGGTGTGGGCGGTCACGTCAACACGTGGCAGCCCACACCACAGCCCCGTGCAGGTCACTAGGCTTCCGGCCAAGACTCGCGATGGCGGAACGTACCGGCCGG
>JANWJC010000014.1 GCA_025449595.1 Acidobacteriota bacterium
GCGAAGGCCGTCCACCTCGACCCCGCCCTGCTGCCGCAGCGCACCCCGGACACCCGCAGCCGAGACGACCGCCGCCCGAACACCCCCCGCCCCCGCCGCTGACCGTCCAGACCCGAGAACCTGCTCGGAATGTTGTAAACACCACGCTGACGGGCCGCGGCTCTGACCGCGCAGTTGGGACTGGGGATGGGCAACGGCGTGGTCGCGGACCCGTTGGCCGACCTGTCGCCGCCAGGCTCTACTTCGTCATGGTGAACCTGGCCACTCGCGGGTCAGCCCGGTCATTGGATGGCCGGGGTCCGCTGCCGTCGGGTTAGCCATTGGAGATGGGGGTGGCGGGAAAGACCGTCTATCCTGGGGTCATGCTATTCGAGCGCATCACCACGGACCCGGCGTTGATGGGCGGTGCCCCTACGATCCGCGGGCTGCGTATTCCGGTGGCGACGATCGTGTCGATGGTGGCGGACGGGATGAGCGTCGAGCAGATCTGCACCGACCTGCCCGACTTGACGGCTGAGGACGTGGCCGAGGCCCTGCACTACGCCGCCGAGGCGGTTCGAGAACGCCAACTCCCGCTGCGCCCCACGGCATGAGGTTGTTGCTCGACAACAACGTTTCGCCACGGTTGGTCTCGCCGTTGTCCCGTGCTGGGTGGGATATGGTGCACCTCCGCGAGTTGGGTCTCCAGGCGGCACCCGACGCCGTCGTTCTGGATGCCGCCGAGGCAGACTCCCGTGTTCTGGTGTCAGTTGACACCGACTTGGCGCGTTGCTCGCAACCTCGCATGCCGTGGGACCCTCGGTCGTCTTGGTCCGTCGTGTTGTCGGACGCCGGGTGGAACAGATCGCGGCGCTGTTGCTCGCCAACCTGCCCGCCGTCGTCGCCGACCTTCAGGCTGGCAGCGCCGTCGCCCTGTCTGATGATCACATCCGGATCCGGCGACTTCCGATCGGTTGAGCGCCGACGCCGACCTGTTCGAATCAGCGGCGGGTCTGGCTACCCGTGGGCGACGAATGGTGAGGTTCACCGCGGTTTGACGACGTTACGAGCAGGTACTCGCGGGCCTTCGGCAGACGGGTTTATAGGACCTTGGACAGGAACGACTTGGTGCGTTCGTGCTGGGGGTTGGTGAGCATCTCCCTCGGGCTGCCGCTCTCGACGATGACGCCACCGTCCATGAACACGACGGCATCGCCGACCTCGCGGGCGAAGCCCATCTCGTGGGTGACCACCACCATCGTCATGCCGTCCTCGGCCAGGCCGCGCATCACGTCGAGCACCTCACCGACCAGTTCCGGGTCAAGAGCTGAGGTGGGCTCGTCGAACAGCATGAGCTTGGGTTCCATCGCCAGCGCCCGGGCGATCGCGACGCGCTGCTGCTGACCGCCGGAGAGCTGGCGCGGGTAGGCGTCGTGCTTGCTGCCGAGACCTACGCGGTCGAGCAGCTTCTTGCCGCGCTCGATCACGACCGACTTCGACTCCCCCTTGACCTGGATCGGGGCCTCGATGACGTTGCCGAGCGCGGTCTTGTGCGGGAAAAGGTTGAAGTGCTGGAACACCATCCCGATCTCGGAACGCTTGGCGCACACCTCCCTGTCGCGGAGCTCGTACAGCTTCTCACCCTTCTGGCGGTAGCCCACGAGCTCGCCGTCCACGTAGAGCCGGCCCGCATTGACCTGCTCGAGGTGGTTGATGCAGCGCAGGAACGTGCTCTTGCCGGAGCCGGAGGGCCCGATCAGGCAGAACACCTCCCGGCGGGCCACCTCCAGGTCGATACCGCTGAGGACCTCGACACTTCCGAAGGACTTGCGTACGCCCTCGGCCTTCACCATGGGAACGCTCATCGGATGCCCTCGAGGTTGGGAGCGGGTGCCTCGCGGGCAGGGGGCAGCGGTGCCCCGCCGAACCGTCGACGCAGCTTCTGGATCGGGGTCAGCGGCATGGTGCGAACCGACCCGCGGGCGAAGTACCGCTCGACGTAGAACTGACCACCGGACAGGATCGAGGTCAGGATCAGGTACCAGATCACCGCGACTATGAGCAACGGGATCGTCTGGAAGGTACGGCCGTAGATGATCTGCGCCGCGTACAGGAGCTCGGTCACCGCTATGACGCTCGCGAGCGACGTGGTCTTGAGCATGGAGATCGTCTCGTTGCCGGTGGGGGGCACCACGACCCGCATCGCCTGCGGCAGCACGATCCGGCGCATGGTCTTGAGCCGGGACATCCCGAGTGCCTGCGCCGCCTCGGTCTGGCCTTGGTCGACCGACAGGATGCCGGCCCGGATGATCTCTGACATGTAGGCGGCCTCGTTCAGGCCCAGTCCCAGAATGGCGGCGACAAGGGGCGCTATGAGGTTGTTGGTGTTGAACGTGACGAACTCCGGCCCGAACGGGATTCCCAACGAAACGACCGAGTACAGAGCCGCGAGGTTGAACCAGATCAAGAGCTGCACGAGGACCGGTGTGCCGCGGAAGAACCAGATGTAGACCCAGCTGGCTCCCGACACGATCGGGTTGGTCGACAGCCGCATCACGGCCAGGACCACGCCCAGGACGACGCCGATGAACATCGCAATCACGGTGAGCTCGAGTGTCACCACCAACCCTTTGAGGATCGGTTCGCTGAAGAACCATTGCTTGACGACGGCCCACTGGAAGTTCGGGTTTGTCACAAGACCGTTCACGAGCATCGCGATGAGCACCACGATGAGCACGGCCGACACCCAGCGGCCCGGGTGGCGTACCGGGACCGCCACGACGGGGGCCGAGCCGGCAGACTGGCCCGACTCGGTCCCCACCGCGGGTGACACCTTGTCCACGGTCAGGCGTCCTAGCTGACGGCGCCGTTGACGACCGGAGTGGTGATGGCGCCGGACTGGACGCCCCACTTGGTCAGGATGTTGAGGTAGACGCCGCTGGCGATGAGGTTCTTCATCGCCGCGAGCACCGGCTGGGTCATCCCAGTGGTCTTCGGGATCGCGATGCCGTACGGCGCGGTTCCGTACGTCTGCCCGGTGACCTGGAACTGCCCGTTCGACTGCTTCACCTGGTAGTCCACGACCGGGGAGTCAGCCATTCCGACCTGGGCGCGACCGCTGGACAGTGCCAGGTTCGCCGAGTTCTGGTCGGGGTACGCCTGGACGTCGACGGCGGCCTTGCCCGCTGCCGTGCACTTCGCGCTCTGGGCCGTGGCATCTGCCAGCTGCGTGGTGCCCTTCTCCACGGTGACCTTGAGCCCGCACAGATCCTCGAGGGTGTTGACCGTGACGCCGGACCCCACCTTGATGAAGAACGACGTACCTGCGCTGAAGTACGTCACGAAGTCGACGGTCTGCTCACGCACCTTGGTGTCGGTGAACGAGGACATGCCCAGGTCGTACTTGCCGGAGGCGAGACCGGGGATGATCGTGTCGAACCCGGCGTTCACCACGTTCGCAGTCAGTCCCATGACCTGCGCGAGCGCCTTGGCCAGGTCGGCGTCCATGCCGATGACCGTGGTGCCGTCGCTGTCGAAGTACTCGTTCGGGGCGTACGAGGCATCCGCGGCCACTGTGAGCGTGCCCTTGGACGAGATCGCCGCGGGGACGGTCGCAGCGATGGTCGCGTCCTTGGTCGCCGTGATGCTGCCGGTGCTGGCACCGGTCGACGGCGCGCTGGATGCGCTGCTGGAGCCGCAGGCCGCCAGCAGCAACGGCAGGACCGTCGCCGCGACCCCTAAGGCAAGGAGTCGACCGTGACCTTTTCGTAACGTTCCCACAGTCCCTCGCATGACACGTCCGCCTCTCGCCGCTGCCCGGGCGTCGCGTACGTCAGCGTCACGATCGACCGCGGGCATGATCACCATACGTATATCACCGATCCACAGGCGTTCGCGGACCCGTGATCAGAGCCTAATTGTTACTCCCGATGCCCGCCGCCCGGTCAGGGCGGCGAAGCACCTCACGGATGTCGTCGAGGACGGCTGTGTCTTCGATGGTCGCGGGGACCGGTTCGTCGCGGCCGTCGGCGATCGCGCGCATCGTGCCACGCAGGATCTTTCCCGAGCGGGTCTTCGGCAGTGCCTCGACCACCGTCACGTCACGGAACGCGGCCACCGGACCGATGTCGCGACGTACCGCAGCCACCAGCTCGTCGCGCAGCACCGCGGGATCGATGACGACACCGGCCTTGAGGACGACAAGCCCGAGCGCGAGCTGGCCCTTGAGCTCGTCGTGCACCCCGATGACTGCGCACTCCGCGACCGCGGGGTGCGCGGCCAGCACCCCCTCGATCGCGCCCGTCGAGAGCCGGTGCCCCGCGACGTTGATGACATCGTCGGTGCGCCCCATCACCCGCAGGTAACCGTCCTCGTCGAAGAAGCCGGCGTCCCCGGTCAGGTAGTAGCCATCGAAACGTGAGAGGTACGAGTCGATGTAGCGCTGGTCGTCGCCCCAGAGGGTGGGCAGCGCACCCGGCGGCAACGGCAGCTTGATTGCGATGGAGCCGTCCTCGCCCTCCGGTGCCGGCTCGCCCTGCGGGTCCAGGATCCGTACGTCCCAACCGGGGACCGGGACGCTGGCCGACCCCGCCTTCGTCGGCATCGGGTCGAGACCGCGCAGGTTGGCGACGATGGGCCAGCCGGTCTCGGTCTGCCACCAGTGGTCGACGACGGGGACGCCGAGCTTGGCGCCGGCCCATTCGTACGTCTCGGGGTCCAGTCGCTCCCCGGCCAGGAAAAGTGTTTGCAGGCAGGAGATGTCGTACTTGCTCAACTCGGCCGCGTCCGGGTCGACGCGCTTGATGGCCCGCAGCGCGGTGGGCGCGGTGAACAGTGCCTTCACGCGGTGCTCGGCGATCACCCGCCAGAAGGCACCGGCATCTGGCGTACCTACCGGCTTGCCCTCGAACATGACGGTCGTCGCACCGACGATCAGCGGCGCGTAGACGATGTAGCTGTGGCCGACGACCCACCCGACGTCGGATGCCGTCCACCACACGTCACCGGGACCGATGTCGTAGATCGCCGCCATCGACCAGGCGAGCGCGACGGCGTGGCCGCCGGTGTCGCGTACCACGCCTTTCGGGCGCCCGGTCGTGCCGGAGGTGTAGAGGATGTACAGCGGGTCGGTTGCTGTCACGGAGACCGGCGCTGCTGGTTCTGCCTGTGATACCAGGACATCCCAGTCGACGTAACCCTCCCCGAGCTCGACCCGGTGCTGCTCGCGCTGCAGCATCACGGTGTGCTTCGGCTGGTGCGAGCTGAGCCGCAGCGCCTCCTCGACCATCGGCAGGTACTCCACGATCCGCGACGGCTCGATCCCGCACGAGGCCGCCACGACGACCGTCGGCTGCGCGTCGTCGATGCGGGCGGCGAGCTCCTTGGCTGCGAACCCGCCGAACACGACGGAGTGCACCGCGCCGATCCGGGCGCAAGCCAGCATCGCGACGATCGCCTCGGGCACCATCGGCATGTAGATCAGCACCCGGTCGCCGTGACCCACCCCGAGCGAGCTAAGCCCGCCGGCGAATCGAGCCACCTGATCGAGCAGCTCGGCGTACGTGATGCGGCGCTGACTACCCGTGACCGGGGAGTCCCACAGCACCGCGACCTGGTCACCGCGACCCTGCTCGACGTGGCGGTCCAGCGCGTTGTACGACGTGTTCAGCTCCCCGTCCGGGAACCACCGGTAGATGGGAGCGTTGCTGCCGTCCAGCGAGCAGGTCGGCTCGCGAGTCCAGTCGATGGCGCGCGCGGCCTCGAGCCAGAAACCCTCGGGGTCATCGAGACTGCGCTGGTAGGCCGCTGCGTACCCACTCATGAGGGCCCCTCTCGCGCCAGTAGATCGCCGCCGCAATTCTCACACCACCCCCGGGCCAGTCGGGCGCCTCCCTCCGGTTGATCATGGAGTTGGGGTCGGTTGTGGCCGCGCCAGCGCACTCAAGCCCATGATCAGCGGAGCCGAGTCAGGTTCGGGCGACCGGGCGAGCGGCCGGAAGCGCGGCTCACGTGAGCCGCTCCAGTCAGGCGGCGACGGGCACGCGGTACTGCGCCACGACGGCGCGCCAGACGTCGGCTGGATCGGTGGCCTGCAGGCCCAGCTCGCGGGTGGCTGCCGTGGAGTCCATGACGAAGTCCGCGTCCCACTGGTAGCGGGTGTGCTTGAGCTCCCCCATGAACTTCACGACCAGGCCGGCGGTCCGTAAGACCGGCCAGGGGATCCGGTTCACGGCCGGCGGGCTGACGTTCGCCGCGGCGGCCAGTTCGGCGACTGCCTCGCGCTGAGAGCAGGTGATCGCGGACGGTACGTGCCAGGCCCGGCCCCAGGCGCGTTCGTCGGAGCCGAGAGCGGCCAGCGTGGTGACCATGTCATCGACGTATGTATACGTGTGCCGGGCGTCGAGGTTCCCGACGAGCGTGAGCCGCTTGCCGGCCAACAGCCGCGGCATCAACATGTCGCCGAACAGGCTGTTGGGGCCGGCGCCGAGGTAGTCCGAGCCACGTGCCTCGGCGGTACGGATCCGACCCTGCTCGTGCAACGCCAGCGCGTCTCGCCACATCGTCGCCCGGATCTGGCCCTTCTCGTTGCCGCGCAACGGGTCGTCCTCACGGATGGGGTGGTCGACGGGGCCATAGCCGTACAGGTTGGAGCAGCTGACCAGCACCGCGCCCGAGGACTCCGCGGCGGCCAGCAGCGAGGCCGCGATGGGCGGCCAGTCGGTGGCCCAGCGGTGGTACTGCGGGTTGGCGCAGTTGTAGATCACGTCGACGCCTTCGGCGAGCCTCGCCAAAACGTCGGAGTCCGACGCGTCGGCCGCCACGCGTTCGATCCGCTCGTGAACTGGGCCTGCACCGCGACGAGTGACGACCCGGACCGGGACTCCGGTCCGAGCGAGCGACAGCGCCAGCCGAGTGCCGATGGGGCCGGCACCCAGGACGAGGTGGGTCCGCTGTGTCATGACGTCCTCCGAGAGGTCCCGTCTCCCGGTCCATCCGAGAGCGGTGCTCTGAAGTGTGGTCGATGCCCTCGAACCTTGTCAAGAGCGCTGCTCTCGTCTCTTGCCGCCGATCTGTTTATGCGCCATGATCGGGGCATGCCGACGCCCAGTGACGCCGTCCGTGACGCCGCCCTGTCGGTGCCGCGCACCGCCCGCCAACGGGCCCGTACCGAGATAACCCGAGAGATCATCGAGACCGCCCGGCGTCACCTTGCCGAGAGCGGCGCTGCGGGGCTGTCGCTGCGGGCCGTGGCCCGCGACCTGGGCATGGTCTCCAGCGCGGTGTACCGGTACGTCCCGAGCCGCGACGACCTGCTGACGGCACTGATCATCGAGTCGTACGAGCACCTCGGAGACGCGGTCGCGAGGTCCGAGGCGCAGCTGCGGCGCGGCGACCTGGTCGGGCGTTGGCTCGCCGTCTGCCACGCGGTGCGCGACTGGGCGCTGGCGAACCCGCACGAGTACGCGCTGCTGTACGGCTCGCCGGTGCCTGGTTACGCCGCGCCGCAGGACACGGTGCCGGCGGGCACTCGAGTGCCGATGCTCCTCATGCAGCTGTCCGCCGACATCATCGACGCGGGGATGTCCCCTGAACCGCAACGGGTACCGCGCGCCGTTCACGGATCACTGGTGCCGTTGCGTGAGGGCAGCGGGCTGCCGGGGAGCGTCCCTGACGACAGCATCGTGCGCGGGATCATGGCCTGGACCACGCTGTTCGGCGCAGTCAGCCTCGAGCTGTTCGGCCAGTACGGCGACGGGATCGCCGACCCGCGGGCGCTGTTCGACCACGAGATGCACAGGATCGCGGCCCTGCTCGTCGCCCCCGATCAGTGACACCGCGAGGTCGCTGCGCCGCGGCCCAGGACCGGCGGCACGTACCGCCCCGATGATCGACGCGGTCGACTGCCGCTGGATCAGCCGGTCGAGGCAGGTCCATCGGACGCCGCGTCGCTCCGGCGGGCGGCGCTCGTGACGTAGCCGGCACCGCTGACCAACGCCCGGCGCCAGGGTGGGACCCCCTCGATCTCGATCTGCAGCGAGAAGCTGAGGAAGGTACGGATCACCACGATCAGCCCGAGGATGACCACGTTCTCCATCGTGGGCGCGACAGCGACGGTACGGATCAGGTCGGCGGCAACGAGAATCTCCAGCCCGAGCAGGATGACGCCACCGAAGGCCTCCCGCAGCACCTCGTAGGCCAGTCGCCCGTCGTGCGATCGGTTCAGGGAGCGCAGGGCGAGCCCGGCCGACACGAACAGGCCGGCGAGCAGCACCAGCCCACCTATCGCCTCGAATCCCTGCGCGACGTGCTCCATCGTGCCCGTGAACGTCATAGCGAGGCAGCCTAGGGTGCCGCGGCCCGCCTGCCCGGCGACGCGCGGATCGCTGGTCGCGCAGATCGCTGCTCGCGCGAATCACCGGGTTGGGGCGCGAACGGTGCTTCTAACGCACCGCACGCTGGGCCCGCTGGCGAGCGGAGCGAGTCAGTAGGGGATTCATGGCCGAACGGTCAGGAGGAGGTGCGGCCGTAGAAGAGCTGGGAGGTGAGGTCGTTGAGCTTCATGTCGGGGCGCTCGCCGTACGTCAGGACCGAGTTGAGGCGCGCGGTAGCGCCCTCGACCGGGGTGACGCGGTGCATGGCGTGGTGGCCACGGAAGATCGCCAGCGCCCCGGGGGTGCTGGGGAGGCGTACCGCTTCGATCCCGTTGCTCTGCAACGCCTTCTGCACCCCGGCGTAGTTCTCGTCGGTCTCCGAGCGCAGGCCCGGGTAGTAGTCGAAGTCGCCGCCGGCCTCGGCCTGCCGGTACATGACCGTCACGGAGAACTCGCTGCGGTCGAAGTGCCAGCCCAGCTCCTCGCCAGCACTGAACGAGGTGATCTGCAGCGCGTCGAGCGGGTCAGCGCTGCGGTACAGCACCGGTTTGCCCAGCACCGCGGCGATGAAGCGGGTCAGGTCGTCGGACTCGTACAACCGGCGCAGCGGGGCGTCCTGCGGGATGTAGTCGTACGCGATGCCGTGCTTGGCCGAGCGCACCTGGTGGGCGCGCGGGTCGGCCGGATCGACGGTCTCGTCGGGCTTCTCGAAGTAGACCGTGTGCGTCTGGTCCGAGGCCCATGCCTTGTCCGCCAGCGCCTCGCCGAGCTGCACCATCTCGGTCACCGCCGCGGGCGTGATGAACCCGGGGAGGGTGCAGACGCCGTGGGCGACGAGGTCCTCGCGACACTGCTGCAGGAAGGCGCGGCCGGTGGCGCTGTCCAGGTCACCGATGGGGTAGCGCTCGAGGTCGACGACGTCGGCATAGCCGTGCGGCGCGGAGACGGTGGACTGGCTCATGGTGTTCCTCTCGCAGATCAGCAGGACGGTCTGGGGATCGGGTTGCCGTTGGGTTGGTTTCTCCAGCATGGCGTTCCGGCGGGCATTAGCACAAATCACATTCATTCCTATGCCTATTAGGGCTGCTAATATGCGATCCATGGTGGACGGCTGGGCCGGAGTGGAGCTGCGGCACCTGGCGTCGCTCCAGGCCTTGGCGGACGAGGGGTCGTTCAGCCGGGCCGCGGAGGCGCTGGGGTACACGCAGTCCGCGGTGAGCCAGCAGATCGCGCGACTGGAAAGGCTTGTGGGGCAACGCCTTGTCGACCGTCCCGGTGGACCCAACCCGGTGTCGCTGACGCCCGCAGGGCTGGTGCTGCTGCGATATGCGCACGCCATCTCCGGACAGCTGGCGCGGGCGGCCGCTGACCTGGCTGCGCTGGCTGCGGGCACCGCGGGGACGCTGCGGGTCGGGTGCTTCCAGAGCGTGGGGGTGCGGATCCTGCCGCGCGTGCTGAGCGAGTTCGCGGCCCGCTTCCCGCAGGTGACGGTACGGCTCACCGAGGCCGAGGACGACGGGGAGCTGCTGCACCAGCTCGAACGCGGCGAGCTCGACCTGACCTTCGTGGCGTACCCGATGATGCCCGGCCCGTTCACGACGGTCGAGCTGCTGGAAGACCCGTACGTCGTCGTCGTACGGCCGGACTCCGCCCTGGCCAACCAGGGCGGCCCGGTCGCGCTACGGCAGCTGGCCGATCTCCCGCTGATCACGTACGCCCAGATGCGCGAGGTGCACTCCATCGAGAACCGGCTCGGCCGCCCGGAGCTGACCGACCAGATCGTGTTCCGCTCCAACGACAACGGCACCATCCTGGGCCTGGCGGCCGAAGGGGTCGGCGCAGCGGTGGTGTCCTGGCTGTCGGTCGATCCGTACCGGGAAGGCGTACGGACCCTGGCCCTGTCCGGAGTGAGCCCGCGCATCGTCGGCATCGCCTGGCACAGCGAGCGCGAGCCCATCACGGCCGCGGAAGCCTTCGTGGAGCTGGCGAAGAGCGTCGCCGCGCGAGAGCAGGCGGAGGCACCCGCCCCGGCCTGACCCCGGTCGAAGACCCGGCAAGGTGGCCTTGGCGCCGCGGCGCGCAGCCCCGGCAAGGTGGCCTCGCGCCCCGGCGCGCAGGCCCCGGCGAGGTGACCTTGCGCCGCGGCGCGCAACTGAGGTTCACCGGCGTCTGGTCGACGACACGCCGTAGCGGCAGCCGAAAACGCGATCAAACGCCGGTGAACCTAGGCCAACGCGATCAAACGCCGGTGAACCCCCCGCCCTCCCAGCGCGCGATCAAACGCCGGTGAACCCCGGGGCGCGAGCCACCCCTCAGGTCGCGCTCTCCCCGGGACCGTCGTCGAGGTCTCGCAGGAACTGCTCCAGCTGGGCGGCGATCTCGTCGCCGCTGGGGAGCGGGCCGCCCTCGTGGGTGGTTCCGTCCTGGGACGTGCCGGAGGCGCCACGGGGCAGGCCCACGAGCGCGTCGTACTGGGCCTCCAGCAACGCGATCGCCTCGACGTTCTCGGCGTTCTCGGCCACCTGCGCGTCGAGCGCGGTGTCGGCCTCATCGGCCTTGTGCCGCAAGGCTTCCAGCGGGATGGACAGACCCGTGCTGTGCGAGACCTCCTCGAGCATCCGCAGCGCAGCGCGGGGATACTCGGCGCTGACCAGGTAGTGCGGTACGTGCACCGCATATCCCATGGCCGGCTTGCCCGCCTTTCCCAGCGCCAGTTCGAGCACACCGGCGAGGTGGCCGGGCACCTCGACCTGCCCGATCCAGCTGCGATGACCCACGATCAGGTCCGGTGACGTGGCGTGCGCCGTGACCCCGATCGGGCGGGTGTGCGGGGACGCCCACGGGATCGCGTTCAGGCCGACGGTGAGGCGTACGTCGAAACGGTCGACCAGCCCCAGCACGCTGCGGGTGACGCGCTGCCAGCCGAAGTCGGGCTCCGGCCCGTGCAGCAGCAGGAACGGGACCCCGTCGGCATCGGTGAGCCGGGACAGCAGCAGCTCGGGCATGGCGACCGAGTCATACCGGTTGGTGTCGAACACCATCCGGGGTCGCCGCGCCCGGTAGTCGAAGAGCAGGTCCACGTCGAACGTCGCGACGGTGCCATGGTCCAGCGTCTCCAGCAGGTGCGCGACCGCTATGTGCCGAGCCGCGCCGGCGTCCAGGAACCCCGACAGCGCGTGCATCATGATCGGGGTCCCCGAAATCGCCGCGCCCTCGGTCAGCTCGACGAGATCGTCCGGTCGTGGGTCCACGGTCGGTGCAACCGGAGGCAGCGCGGGGGCATTCCGGGGCACGTCCGGCCACCGGCGACGTCGCCAGCTCACGGCAGCCACCCAACCTTGCCGTGCAGGTAGAAGTAGCCCACGAAGCTCACGGCGTCCAGCAGGAAGTGGGCGACGACCATGGGCGTACAACGCCCCCATCGCCGATAAAGGACACCGAACACCAGACCCATCGCGAAGTTGCCGACGAAACCGCCGAACCCTTGGTACAGATGGTACGAGCCTCGCAGTGCGGCGCTCGTCCCGATCGCCACCCAGGGCCGCGCCCCGAGCTGGCCGAGCCGGTGGATCATGTACCCGAGGACGATGACCTCCTCGAGGATCGCGTTGTACGCGGCCTGCAGCAGCAGCACCGGCACCGTCCACCAGATCGTGATCGTGGAGGCCGCAGCGATCTTCACGCTCAGCCCCAGCCGGTACGCGACGATGTAGAGCACCAGCCCGGCGCTGCCGATCACAGCCGCCAGGACCATGCCGCGTACGACGTCACGCCCCGGCTGACTCGCGTCGAACCCGATGCCGCGCATGCCTTCCCCGCTGCGGTGCAGCAGGTGCGCCACCAGCAGCACCGGGACCAGCGCCAGGGCGATCCCGGTCAGCTGGTAGGTCAGGTCGAGCCAGGGCCGGTCCGCGGAGTACGTCCCCACGATCACCGCGGTCTGGTCGGACAGCGGCACGTTCTTGGTCAGCGAGTCCACCAAGGACAGCAGAGAGCGCAGCGCGGAGGCTGCGATCGACAGGAACAGCACGATCCACAGCTCGTCGCGCAGGACGCGCCGATCCAGCGGGCGCGCGCTGCCGACCGTGTCGACGACGCCGGTCGGGTCCGAGCTCACGAGCGCATCCTTCCCCATGACGACGCCGACCCGGCCAACTCAGCCACCAGGCGCGCGCCCGGCGGAATCAGCGGGCCCAGCACCCACCGGCTGGATCAGCCGGCCAGGGACTCCTTCGCCGTGGGGACGTGCGCCACGATGTTGACCACGACCGCGAACGGTCCGCCACCGGAGGTCGCGGGGATCTGCAGCAGCACCCGGCTGCCCAGCGGCAGCCCGACCAGTGCGTCGAACGGGCCGGTGCCGCCCTTGGTGACAGAGGCGGAGTCCGGCGCACCGGCCTTCCAGCTCGACCCTGCGGTCGCGCCGGTCCAGTCGATGGCCTCGTACTGCAGCACCGTGAGCCCGTTCACCAGCGCCGCCCCGGTGCCACGAGCCAGGACGGTCGTGACGGGCTTGGTCGGTTTGGTGGTGCCCTTCTTGATGGTGATCTTCGGGCTCGCGCCGGTGGCGCCGGTGATGGTGATCCCTGCCGGCGGGCTCTGCGCCGGGGTGGACTTCGCGTCGGCACCGACGTTGCCGGAGTACGAGGTCACGATGTCGATGACGAACACGAGAGTGTCGGTGCCCTTGATGCTGCCGTCCTGGCTGCCGGTGGACCCGTACCCCTGCGCCGGCGGGATGCTGACCAGCAGCCGGCTCCCGGCAGTCATCCCCACGATCGTGTTGTCCCATCCCGGGATGACCTTCTGCACGCCGATCTGGAACCCCGCGGCGGAGTGCCGGTCGTAGGAGTTGTCGAACACCTTGCCGCCATAGATCTGGCCGAGGTAGTCGACGGCGACGAGCTGACCCTTCTTCACCACTGCGCCCTTGCCCTGGACCAGAACCTTGCGCATCAGCTGACCGGGGGCCGCGGCGGACGTGAACGTGAGCGTCGGCTTGTCGCCGAACCCGCCCGTGACCGTCGGGACGCTGTCACCGGTCCAGTCCACCGGCGCCAGGGTTCCGGTCACTGTGGTGGTGGGGGCAGGGGTCGCGTCGGAGGAGCTGGAGCTGCATCCGGCGAGCGCGACGACCATGCCTGCCACGAGCAGACCGGTCAGGACGGTGGAGGTACGGCGCACGACGAGGACCTTCAGACAGGGGGGAGGGGACGGTACAGCGTAGACGGCTCGGCAGTGGGACGAGTTCAGACCATGCGCTGGGTCCAGTAGAGCGCCGCGCAGCAGGCCAGCATCGCAGCGGCCAGGCCGATCCCGGTGAACAGCCCGGTCAGGTCGACCGTACGGACCTGGTATGCCACGGCGCGCCCGATCTGGTCGTAGACCGACTTCAGCTCACCGGCCGACTGGGCCGAGAACGACTTGCCGCCGCTGTCCTGCGCGATGAGAGCCATCGTCGCGGGGTCGGACGGGACCGGGATGCTCTGGCCCTGCACGTTGACGACGCCCTCCGGGGTGCCGAACGCGATCGTGTAGATCGGTACGCCGGCCGCCTTGGCGTCCCGTGCCGCCGCCTCGGCGGACGCGACGGCCGCGGTGTCGCCGATGCCGATCGTAGGAGCGCCGTCGCTCATCAGCACGATGACCGCGGGGACGGGCTTGCCGGACGCGCTCGGCGGTCCAGCCTTGATCGCGGCGAGAGAGGCCTCGATGGCCGCGGCCGTGGCGGTGCCGCCGCCGACCTGCAACGAGTCGATCGCGTCCACGGCCTGCGGGTAGTCGGTGGTGGGGGTGACGAGCGTGCGAGGTGTGGTGTCGAACGCGACGACCCCGACCTGCAGACCTTCCGGCAGCGTGTTCACGAAGTCCGTGGCCTGGGTCTGGGCGGCGACCAGCCGGCTGGGGTCGATGTCGGTCGCCTGCATCGAGCCGGACGTGTCGAGGGTGAGCATCACGGTGGCACGGTCCAGCGCGACCTTCTGCTGGCGGGCGGGTCCGGCGATCGCCAGGACCAGGACCACGAGCGCGGCGAGCATGCCGATCGCGGACACGTGCCGCTGCCAGCCGGGCCGGCGCGGTGCCACCGATGCGAGCAGGTCCACGCTGGTGAACCGGACTACGGCCCGCTGCCGGGCGCGCTGCACGAGGACGTACGCGACGATGATCGCGATGGGGGCGAGCAGCAGCAGCAGCCACCACGGTGACTGGAACGTCATGAGGCACTTCCCGTTGGAGCAGTAACAGAATGGGCGGGGTTGCGACGCGCGGTCGCGATATCGCCGGTGCGGCGACGGTTGTGGCGTCCGGTGACGAACTCGATGACATCAAGCACCCAGTCGCGGCCGGTGGACAGCTGCAGGTGCTCAGCGCCCGAGGCCCTGATGTCCTGGCCGATGCGAGCGTGGCGCGCGGCCGCCGCGGCGGAGTACTTCTGTCGCAGGTCCTTCGACTTCGTCTGCACGTGCAGCTCACGCCCGGACTCGGGGTCGACAACGGTCAGCATGCCGACCTCGGGCAGGGTGAACTCACGCGGATCGGTCACCTGGACGGCGATGAGCTGGTGCCGCAACGCCAACGCGTGCAACGGGTGTTGCCAGTCGGAGGGGTCGAGGAAGTCCGACACCACGACGACCTGGCCGCGTCTCGCGACGGTCTTGCGCAGCTGCAGCAGCGTCGCCGCCAACGTCCCGCCGGTGCCCTGCGCCGCGCTCTGACGTGGAGTGACGTACAGATCGGACAACGCGGCCATCATGGCGATCCGGCCGTTGGCCGACGGTCTCGGAGGCGCGGAGCCCGCACCGGACACGACGATGCCGAAGCGGTTCGCCGAACGCACCGTGAGGATCCCGAATGCCGCGGCGACCGCCAGGACGACCTCGCGCTTCTCCCGTTGCGCCGTACCGAAGTCCATGCTGGCGGACCGGTCGGCGACCACCCAGGTCTCGAGCTCGCGGTCCGCCTCGGTGGTGCGGATGTACGTGTCCAGCGACCGTGCGGTCAGGCTCCAGTCGATGCGGCGAGCGTCGTCACCGGGCTCGTACCGCCGGGCTCCGGCCCGCTCGCTGCCGGGTCCGATCGCGGTCGTGCGGTGGTCCCCGCTGCGCATACCGTCCAGGCGCCGGGTGATGTCGAGCTCGAGGCGGCGCAGCACCTCCGCCTTGTCGACGACCTGGGACGCGGTTGCGGACGGAACCGCCGAAACTCCTGCAACTGCAGTCGTTCCCGCGACCTGAGGCAGTCCTGCGGGCCGAACCTTGGTGCTCATCCGGCGGCCTGCTGCGACCAGCCGTCGGTCCCGGGAACCACAGCGGTCGCGGAGGGGACCAGCGTGCGTGTGACCTCGTCCTGGTGCGGCGCGACGCGGGGTGCCGGCACCGTCTCGAGGATCTGACCCAGCACCGTCTCGACGGTGACGTCCTGCGCGAGAGCCTCGTAGCTGAGCATCACGCGGTGCCGGAGCACCTCCGGGGCGACATCGAAAACATCTTGCGGTACAAGGAACCTTCGGCCGCGCAGTACGGCCAGTGCCCGACCCGCAGAGATCAGCCCGAGGGTTCCACGGGGGCTGGCACCCAGCGCGATCAGCTCGGCGTGGGAGGTGACACCCCACTTCTCCGGCTCGCGCGTGGCCATGACCAGGCGGACCGCGTAGTCCTGCACCGCGTGGTGCACGAACACGTCGCGCGCCGCCCCCTGCAGCCCGACGAGCTGCTCGAGGGTGAGGACCTGCTCGGCCTTCGGCGGGCTCACGCTCATCCGGCGGGCGATGGCGTTCTCCTCGTCGTACGAGGGCTGGTCCACCAGCACGTGCATGAGGAAGCGGTCGCGCTGGGCTTCGGGCAGGGCGTACACGCCCTCGGACTCGATCGGGTTCTGGGTGGCAAGCACGAGGAACGGCTCCGGCACCCGGCGGGTCTGCCCGGCGATGGACACCTGGCGCTCGGCCATGACCTCCAGCAGCGCGGACTGCACCTTGGCCGGCGCCCGGTTGATCTCGTCGGCGAGCACGAGGTTCGCGAAGATCGGGCCCCACTCGATGTCGAACGCCTCTGCGGAGGGACGCCACACCCGGGTCCCGACGACGTCCGCGGGCACCAGGTCGGGGGTGAACTGGATGCGTGCGAACTGCCCGCCCACCACGTCGGCCATCGTGGACACGGTCAGCGTCTTGGCCAGCCCGGGCACGCCCTCGATGAGGCAGTGCCCCCCGGCGATCAGGCACAGCAGCGCACGCTCGACCAGGCGGTCCTGGCCGACGACGACCCGCTTGACCTGGAAGAGGGCATCCTCGAGCAGTTCGGCGTCCTGCCGGCGGTGGGGCTCGGGCATCGCTGCCGCGGGGTCAGTCATCGTGGATCCGTCCGATCTGGGTCAGGTCTGGGGCTGGGACTGTGGGATCTGGATTGGTCTGCAGTGCTCGGGTTTGCAGTAGTGGTCGGAGTTTGCAGTGGTGCTCGGGGGTACTGGCGGATAAGACTGCCGCATGAGTCTGTGGCCGTGCTGTGGGCCGCGTGTGGAGCCAGGAAGATGTCCTGTCCCGTTCTCACAGCGCCCTGACAGGTTCCCCCAGCAGAATCGGCGGCACGTCAGGTCCGTACGCTTCGAGCCCAGGACGCAGCGGCCGACGGACAGCAGGAGGCTGTGGTGAGCCAGGACGACCGCCCGACAGCGGCGCAGCCTGTGCCCGCGGGGGCGCATGAACCCTCCGAGGCGGCTGGGGCCACTCACACCAGCGGGACTTCCGGCGACGCCGCGGGCGTAGCGGCGACCGCGCCGGCCGTTGGGCCTTCCCGGGGGGCCGTGCCTATCGAGACGACCGCGCCGACTGCGATGGCGGTGCCGGCTGCGGTCGCAGTGATGGCGTCGGATGGCTGGTACCCGGACCCGTGGACGGCCGGTCAGCGCCGGTACTGGAGCGGTGAGCGATGGACCGCGCACGTGTTCACGGACCGTACCGTCGGCGACCAGGCAGGGTCCGCCGCACGCGAGGGCGCCACGAACCCGTTCCGCGACCAGCACGCCACACCGCCGGACCCCAGCTCCGCCCCACCCCCGCACTGGGTTGGGCCGTACACCGCGCCGGTTCGGCCCACGTACGACGCACCACCACCGGTCGAGCCACCGACCAGGAGCTCGCGCAAGCCCTTCATCTGGATCGCCGTCGCGGTGACCCTCGTCGTGGCCATGATCATCGGCTTCGCTCTGACCCGGATCCCCAGCAGTACCCCCGTCGCCACCCCACTGCCGGCACCGGCACCGGTGCTTCCGACGCCGACGCCGTCGGTGCCCGCCGCCCCCGTGCAGCCGGTCCCCGACGACCTGGCCCGGCTCGGGCTGCGCCAGTCCGACGTCACCGGCACGGTCGTGGTGAGCCCGATCATCGGCGGCACGGACGTGACGGGCCAGACCACGCTGGATCTCTGCAACGCCAACTACCCCAGCGAGTCCCGCCGCCAGGAGCGCGTGCAGGTCGCCGCCATCGACATCACCGACCCATCGAGCATGTTGCTGAGCACCGAGGCCGTGCGGTACGACAGCACTGCCGGCAGCAACCAGGCGTGGGCGGAGATCCAGGCCGCGGTGGCTGCCTGCCCGAGCACCCCGGTCACCAGCCCGACCGAAGGCACGACACTGACCACGACGTTCGGCGGTCGCCCCGACTCGAGTTGGCCGGTGGTGGCAGGCGTGAAGCGGCTGGCGTACGACGTGAGCACCGTCGACAACCTGGGGACCACTCAGCACACCGTCGTGGTGTATCTGCAGCGCGGAAACATCTTGCTGGGCGTGTACTTCCCGCAGCCCGACCAACCCCAGCTCTCGGTGCAGGGCCAGACCACGATCCCGGGCATAGTCCACGTCTTCGAGGAACGGCTCGCGGCCCTACCCCCGTCCGGATCCACCTCGACCGGCAGCGCCACCCCCGCCCCCGGCACCACAGCCTGAGCAGCCGCCATCGCGGCCCAGCGGCCCGGATTTCGTCCGGTTTCGTCTGCCCTTCATGATCAGTAGGCAAATGGTGAGGCGGCGACGACCCAAGCCCTGCCAGTCCGTGCGTAGCAGGCTCGAATTGGCACTGGCCTACCTCACGAAATGCCTACCGATCATGGACCCGCCACCGAGGTGGCCTGCCTCGCGGCGAGGGTTCGGGCTGCTCTTCGACTCCAGGTCACCAGGCACAGGACTCCGATGGCTATCTGAGGCACGAAGGAGGCGGCTCGCCAGACCAGGGTGGCGGCGGTGGCGTGGCCGGTGGAGACTCCCATGCCGGTGAGCAGCGCGATCATCGTGGCGTCCACGGTGCCGAGCCCGCCCGGCGGCAGCGGGATCATCAGCCCGATCTGTGCCACCGCGAACGCGCCGAAGGCGACCCCGATCGAGGTCGCCGGCCCGGAGTTCTCGACCCCTCGTAGCGCCGCAAAGAAGATGAAGAACTGGGTGATCGACACCCCGAGCTGAGCGGCGGTGATGGCCGACCAGCGGCGGCGTACCAGGTCGACGATGTCGGTCCGGAACTTCACGATGAGGGGCACCACGTCCAGGTCGCGGCCCTTGCGCAACCTGCGCATCAGTGGGCCGGCGATCTTGTTCGTCCAACGGCCGAGGGTGCGGGCCAGCGGTTCACTGCGCATGATCAGCGCGAACAGCACGATCATGACGACGAGCACTACCAGCCCGATGACCCCGATATAGACGTATGAGCCGGCGGCCTGCCCGGACGCCGCGATCGCCATGACCCCCAGGATCGGCAGCAGCAGCGTCACGAACATGCTCCAGACTCCGACCGCGCCGATCGCGGCGGTGCTGGCGGTGGGGGTGACGTCGTACGACGCGAGCATCGCGTACTGGATGCCAAGACCGAACGCGCCGCCGGCCGGCACCCCGTTGCTGATCGCGAACGCGGCCTGGTTCAGCTGGAAGCTGGGCCAGTAGCTCAGGCC
Source organism: Acidobacteriota bacterium (assembly GCA_025449595.1). Taxonomy (GTDB): domain Bacteria; phylum Actinomycetota; class Actinomycetes; order S36-B12; family CAIYMF01; genus JAFIHG01. The sequence continues at coordinate 19,292 of JANWJC010000014.1, forward strand.
GGGCACGGCGGCGACGAACGGCAGCCCGTACCACGCGAGGTAGAGCAGCACCGCCAGCACGATGCCCACCAAGGCCGCGGCGGTCATGCTCTGCAGGGCGGTGAGTGCGTCCTGGTACGAGCCGATCTGGGGGATGACCTTGATGAAGATGATGGCGATGATCACGAGCCCGATGGCCCCGAGGATCAGCGACTTCTTCTTGTCTAGCTGAGGCGGCGCCTGCGGTGATGGGGCCTGCGGTGCTGGAGTGACCTCCGCCATGACACCTCCTCCGAGCCGTGAAAGGGACGCCGATGCCGCCCCCTGAACCTACTAAGGAGGCGACGCTACTACCCGGCGCCGGGCGCAGGCGAGTTCCTTGATCAGTAGGCGGATCGTGAGGTGCTACGAGGGCGTCCTGCGGGATCCGTGCGGGAGAAGCCTGCAGTGGCCCCGACTGACCTCACCGAATGCCTACTGATCATGAACCGATGCGCTCGGGCCCGCGCAGGGTCAGGCCTGGGGCGGGGTCGAGTCGATGGCGACGCGGGCGGCTTGATCCGGGTGCTGGCGCAGCCACATGCGGGCGTACCGGCACACCGGCACGACCGTCAGACCCTCGCGGTCGGCCCGGTCGACGGCAGCCTGCACCAGGCTGCCCGCGATACCGCGGCCGCCGAGGGAGTCCGGGACCTCGGTGTGCACCAGGACGAAGCGGTCGCCGCGCAACTGGTAGATCAGCTCGGCCACCTGCCCGTCGTCGATGTAGGCGAACCGGTGGTTCGGTACGTCGTCGAAGACTTCGGGCGCTTTGCTGTCGCCCGTCGATCCGACCGGCATCGGCTTTGCTTCCAGCGCGGCGCGGTCCCACTGGGCGAGGGTCGCTGCGGCTTCGTACGTGCTCTGCAGGAACTCCAGGAGCATCGCGTCAGGGTCGGCTGAGGTTCGTACCGCTTGGTACGGCAGGAGAAACTCTCCGAGGTCCTTGTCGAAGTACGCGGCGGCCGGGGCGACGGGCCAGTCCGCGAAGCCCTCCGGCGTCGGGTAGGCGTAAGAGTAGAAGGACCCCTCCTCACTCCCGCCGGGCCAGAAGCCGGCGCTGCTGAGCTCGTGGCTGTAGGCCAGCTCCTGCACGAAATCCGCGCAGTTCGGCACACCACCGGGATGCTTTGGCGCGAGCCGGCCGGAGAACCGGCTGACGGCAAGGTCGAAAGAGCCCCAGAAGAAGTGCACCGGGCTCACCTTGCCGATGAATCGCCCTCGGAACTCGTGCATCACGCGTTGGCTCTGCAGCAGGGCCCACCAGAACCGCTGTGCCGCATCGGGATCGTACGCACGCAGCTCGGTGTCGGCCGCGAACGGGATCGCCTCGGGCACTTCGACCGGGCGGGCCATCAGCTGCAGCGAGATCCCGAGATCGTCGAGCGCGGCGATCGTGGCCGCGTAGAAGTCGGCGACGGACTGCGGCTGCAGTCGTACCTCGCGGACCTCGCCGCGGGAGGTACGGATCAGCAGGACGTGGTCGATGAAGTCGAGCTCCAGCTCCAGCCCGCGGCCCTCGACATGCATGAGGGAGGTGGTCAGCCCGCGCGCCGAGACGTACAGCGGCACCTGCCACCAGTGGTTGATCATCGGCTCCAGCGCGAGCCGTACCTTGCCGACGACCTGGCTCCACAGGTGCAGCGTGTCGCGGGTGTCCTCCCACTTCGACAGCGTCAGCACCGGCCACGGGTCGGTGCTGGCCGGCTCGCTTCGTACCTCGCTCATTGCTGCCTCCCGCTACGTACCGCACATCTTGCCGCCACCCTGTTCCGCGCGCGCCCTGGGCTGGGCGGGCGCGGGTCCGGAGGTCGCCGCGGCTGACTCTGCGGCACGCGCGTGGGGGGTGGACCTGCGCGGGGTCTCGGCGCGGCTCACGGCGCGGCCCGCTCAGCGGCGCGGCGTCGCGGGTGCGCGTCGTGCAGGGTCCCGGGGTCTTGCCCGGGCGCTTCTGCGCGCCTCGAGGCGGGTCGATCTGAGGTGGAGCCGCCTAACGGAATCGAACCGTTGACCTATTCATTACGAGTGAATCGCTCTACCGACTGAGCTAAGGCGGCGTGCACGGTCCGTGGTCGGACAGCGCGGGCCAGCGTACCTGACCGGGCGCCCGCGCTCCGAACCGGCGGGAGCCCGGTGCTGCGTCGGTCAGTAGGGGATTCATCCCAGAAGTCAGAAGGCGGCGGTGCGGCAGATGGTGCCGACGGGGGGAGTTGCGCCGGTGAGGAGGTACGTGTTGACGGCGTTGTCGATGCAGTCCGAGCCCATGCCGTAGGCGGTGTGACCGTCGCCGATACGGGTCAGCAGGACTCCCTTGGAGAGCTGCTTGGCCAGTGCCTGCGCCCAGGGGTACGGCGTGGCGGGATCGTACGTCGTCCCGACGACCAGGATCGGCGGCGAGCCGGGGGCGGTGATGCGGTGCGGGGCGTCGGTGGCCGGCGCCTCCCAGTACGCGAACGGCAGGTTCGACCAGGCCATGAACGCGCCCCAGGTCGGAGCCTCCTTCGCCCACTGCTGGGCCAGCACGGCGATCTGGGCCGGTCCGGGGCGGTCGGTGTGATCGAGGGCGTTGACGGCGTTGAGCGCGTCGAGGGAGTTGTCCTGGTAGTGCCCGTTGTGGCCGCGGTTCAGGCGGTCGTCGAGCAGGCCCAGCAGCACCGAGCCGTCACCGGCGAACGCCGAGGCGAGTCCGTACCGCAGCTGCTCCCAGTCGGTCGGCGGGAAGTACAGGTAGGACAGCACCGCGTTCATCGCCAGGGCCTCGGTCAGCGGTCGGCCGCCCTTCGTGGACAGCGGTTTGACGTTGAGCTGTGCGAAGAATGCGCGGATGCGCGCCAGGCCGGCCGCCGTACCCTTCGGCAGCGGACAGTCGGTCTCCACCGCACAGTCCTCGACAAACCGTTGCAGGGCAACCTCAAATCCCTTGGCCTGGCCGCGAGCGAGCTCGGAGTTCGTCAGGGTCGGGTCGATCGCACCATCGAGGACCATGCGCCCGACGTTGGTGGGGAACAGGTCCGCGTACGTCGCACCTATGAACGTGCCGTACGACGAACCGAACCAGTACAGCTTCTTGTCGCCGAGCGCGGCCCGCAGCACGTCGACATCGCGTGCCACGTCGACGGTGCCGATGTGCTGGTACAGCGCGGGCGACATCGTGGCGCAGCCGTCGGCGAACTGCTTGGCCAGACCCGCCAGTGTGTTGACCTCGGCGGGGGTGTCCGGGGTGGCGTCCGCGGACAGCTCCGCGTCGGTGAGCTTGTCGGTCAGGCAGTGCACCGGGTCGCTCGCACCGACTCCGCGCGGGTCGAAGCCGACGACGTCGTACCGCGCGCGCAGCGACGCCGCGATGATGCCCGGCGCGGCCCGCGCATAGTCGACCCCGGACCCGCCGGGCCCGCCCGGGTTCAGGACCAGCGAGCCGATCCGCTTGGACGGGTCGGAGGCGCGCAGCCGGATCACCGCGAGCTGGATCGTCGCGCCGGTGGGCTGGGCGTACGTCATCGGGACGGTGAGCTTGCCGCACTGGAAGCCGCCGCCGCACCCGGACCAGGCGATCTTCTGCTGGTAGAACTTCGACAGGTCGGCCGCCGGTGTCGCGCTCGGTGCCTGGGAGGCGGCGGCGGTAGGGGGGACGCTGGTCGCCGGGCCGCCGGGAGTGACGGTGGAGCTGGCGGAGGAGCACCCGACCAGCACCAGCGCCAGAGCTGCCAGCCCGGCGCCGATCTTGCCGCGCTGCCGGGTAGCCCGCGAGCGTGTGGCCGGCTCGAGTGCCACAGCGGCTCTGGCAGCGCGATCCGGCGTGTTGCGCACGGAAGTCCTCTCCTTCGGCCACCGCACGTCACGAGGCTGACTCAAGCGTCTCAGTACCTCAGTGGACGAACGCCACGGTGGCCGGGTTCCGGTCACGCGACCGCGCGCTGTGGCGCGCTTCACCCGCGGCCGAGCGATGCGGGTCGGAGTCTGCGGCCCACGCGGCCCCTGTCCCGGTGGACACGGCTGCCGGGTCAGGCGCGGCGGGTCAGGGGCGACGTGAGTCGTACGCCTTGCGGGCGGCGCAGACGGAGGCTCGGTCGCAGACCTTGGGCTGGCCGGTGGCGGTGAGCTTGATGACGACCGAGTCGCGGGGTACGTCGTGGGCCAGGACGCGGCCGGGGCCCTCGGGGGTTTCGACGGGCTCGCCGACGGCCGGTACGTCGGCCTTGAAGGACGCGTACAAGGGGTGTTCGTACTTCAGACAGCACATCAGCCGCCCGCAGGCGCCGGAGATCTTCATCGGGTTCACGGGCAGGTCCTGGTCGCGCACCATGCGCATCGTCACCGGCTCGAAGTCCACCAGGAACGTCGAGCAGCACGTCTCGCGTCCGCACGGGCCGATGCCGCCCTGGATCCGGGCGTTGTCGCGGGCGCCGAGTTGGGTCAGCAGGACCTTGCAGTCCAGGGTCAGGGAGAGGTCGCGTACGAGCTGGCGGAAGTCCACCCGGGTCACCGAGGTGAAGTAGAACGTAGCGGTCGGGCGATCGGACTCGTGCCCGACGTCGACCCAGTCGACGGCAACGACCTTCATCGGCAGTCCGGACTCGCGTATCAGTCGCTGGGCGGACACCCGGATCTCGGCGCGGCGCCTGCGGTTCGCGTCGTCGCGCTCGAGCTGCGCGGGTCCGGCTGGGCCCGCACACACCGACAGGCCCCCGATGTCGTCGGCGACGTACTCCGGCGCCCACACGACCTGGGCGACCTCGGGACCGGAATCGGTTGGCGCCAGGACGAAGTCCCCGACCGCGGGCCGGTGGGGTCCGGGGTCGAGGTAGTACAGCCGTCCCTTGGGCGTGTACGTCACCGCCATGATCCAGCCCACGCGCCCTCCTTCGTCGCGGCCCACCGTACGACCTGGTGCCATGTCGGTAGCCAGTTCCGGCCCTGCCGTCGTGGCGATCACAGGAGCGCGGCGGTGCTGGGCGACGTACGGTGTCCGGGTGGGCAAGGCGTACCGCACCGGCTCGGTGACTCGCGTCGCCGACCGGGTCCAGGCGCTGCTCGGGCAAGGACTGGACGTGGTCGAGGCGTACGCGGCCGCACGGGCGGCGTCGTCCTCGCGCGAGCTGGTGCGCATCGAGAAGGCCCGGGCCAAGGCCGCGCTCGCGCACCAGCAGGCTGTCGAGCACCACGGGTCGCGGGTCGCGCGGTTGCACCGCAACGCCGTGACGCTGATCGCGGTCTCGGGTGCCGCGGGGCTGCTCGGGGTCATCGACGTCGCCTCGCACGGGGAGGCGATGCCCGGGGAGCCGTGGTGGTGGCTCGGCGGATCCGCGGTCGCAGCGGTCCTCGCGGTGCGTTCCCGCTGGTCGGCCGAGCACGCCGCCGCGCCGGTCGAGCGCCCCTTCGTCGCGACCAGCATCGCGCTGGACGCCCGGGCGCTGCGCCGGGAGGCCGTGGGTTGGTCGGAGGCGCAGGGACTTGTCGCCGTACGACGGCAGGTGATCACGATGGTGCCGGCCGTGGCTGCGCTGCACCCCGACGCCGGGCGCGAGCTCGCCGGTGCCGAGTCGGAGGCCGGGCCGGTGCTGGCCGCGCAGATCACCCGGCTCGTACTTCTCGATCAGGTCGCGCACGACCTGCCGGGCACCACCGCGGCGCAGGCTGCGAGCTCGTCGGCGGAGCGGGTACGACAGCGGCTCGCGGACGGGGTGACGCGGTACGACACGTTGCTGGCCGCCGCCTCCCGGCTGCTCGCCGCGCCGGACCTGAGCCGGTCCACCGCCGACATCCTGGGTCCGGCCGCCGACGCCCTCACCGCGTACGCCCACGGTCTGGCAGTAGCCACCCCCGAGTAACCCGGCTCGGGGCGCGGCCCGCTGGCGGGGCCAGGGTTCACCGGCGTTCGGTCGCGCGCTCCTGCAGAGGGCGAGGTGGGAGGGGCGGCATAGGGTCGCCGCGTGAGCCACAGCCCGCACGTCGAGCTGCCGACGCCGCCGCAACCGTCGTACCCCGGGACGTTCATCGCGTTCGAGGGCGGGGAGGGCGCGGGCAAGAGCACGCAGGTCCAGGCCCTCGGTCAGTACCTCGCCGGTGCCACCGCGACCGATCGAGAGGTGGTGCTGACGCGCGAGCCCGGCGGCACTCCCGCGGCCGAGGCGATCCGGGAGGTGGTGCTGCACCCGCGGTACGCCGGTCTGGACGCACGCGCGGAGGCGCTGCTGTTCGCGGCCGCCCGGGGGGAGCATGTCCGGGCCGTGATCATGCCGGCGCTGCAGCGCGGTGCGGTCGTGGTGTGCGACCGCTACCTGGACTCGTCCGTGGCGTACCAGGGGATCGCGCGCGGGCTCGGCCGTGACCTGATCGAAGGCTTCTCGCTGTGGGCCGCGGGTGGGCTCGTACCCGATCTCACGGTGGTCCTCGACGTCGACGAGGCGACCGGGCTCGGGCGGGTCGCGGCCCCGGACCGGCTGGAGTCCGAGTCGGTCGAGTTCCACCGGCTGGTACGGCGCGCGTTCCTCGGCCTCGCCGCGCGGGCACCGCACCGCTACCTGGTCCTCGACTCCGGGCAGGATCGCGCGGCGATCGCCGCGCAGGTCGCGGAACGCGTCGACGCGCTGCTGCCCTCACGCCCCACCAGCGAACCCAGCGGGCGGCCGGCGTGACGGACGTCTTCGACGAGGTGGTCGGGCAGGAGCGGGTCGTGGCGCTGCTACGCGCCGCGGCGGCGGAGGCTCCGTTGTTGCGGGGCGCCGACGCGGTTCCCGGGTCGGGCGCCGGCGCGATGACCCATGCCTGGCTCATCACCGGTCCGGCCGGGTCCGGGCGCAGCACCGCCGCGCTGGCCTTCGCCGCGGCGCTCGTCTGTCCCCGCGGAGGCTGCGAGACGTGCCAGTCCTGCCTCGACGTCGCGCACTCCACCCATGACGACGTGGAGCACGTGGTTCCCGAAGGGGTCACGTACAGCGTGGACGAGGCCCGCGAGCTGGTACGCCGGTCCGCGATGTCTGCCACCCGGTCCCCCTGGCACGTGTTCGTCGTCGAGGACGCCGACCGGCTGAACGAGACCGCGGCGAACGCGCTGCTCAAGGCGATCGAGGAGCCGCCGCCGGGCACGGTCTGGATCCTGTGCGCGCCCAGCAGCGAGGACGTGCTCCCGACGATCGGCAGCCGTTGCCGGCACCTGCTGCTCGCGACCCCGACGAGCCAGGAGGTCGCCACCGCGCTCACCGAGAAGTTCGGCGTCGACCCTGCGATGGCAGCGTTCGCGGCCCGCGCGGCGCAGGGCCACATCGGCCGAGCGCGGGCACTTGCTACCGACGAGCAAGCCCGCCTGCGGCGCGCGGACATCCTGCGCATCCCGACCTCGCTCGGTGCGCTCGGGGACTGCTTCGTGGTCGCGGCCGACCTCGCCACCACGGCGAAGGACATCGCGGCCGAACTGTGCGACCCGCGCGACGCGTCCGAACGAGCGAACCTGCTGGCGGCGTACGGCCAGGGTGGCACCGGCAAGGGAATCGGCACCGTCGAGCGCCGCGTCAAGGGGCCGCTCAAGGAGCTCGAGACCCGGCAGAAGCAGCGCCGTACCCGCGCCACCCGCGACCAGCTCGACCGACCCATCACCGACCTCGTGGCGTTCTACCGCGACGTGCTGGTGCTACAGCTCGGCGCCAGCTCCGGGCTGGTCAACGAGGAGATGCGCCCCACGCTGGAACGCCTGGCCGCCGAGAGCCGGCCCGAGCAGACCCTGCGCCGTACCGCCGCCCTGGAGCGCACCCGAGGCCTGCTCGAGGCGAACGTCCCACACCTGCTGGCCCTCGAGGCGCTCATGGTCAGCCTCAAGGACCCGTCGCTGACCCCCTGACCCGACCTGCGCTGCGGCATCCGAAGGCTCTTCGTACCTGAGCGAACCGAGGAGTGCCGTGGCGGGCGGGTCGAAGCGCGCCGGACGGATCGCAGCCACGGGGAAGATCAGGCGCTGGGGAAGATCCGGTGGTCCTAACGCACCGCGGGGCACCTTCATCCCACAAGGGGCGCGCGCCGTTCATGATCAGTAGGCATTTCGTGAGGTCTGACCCGGCCATTTCGTGCGTCCCACGCACGCGGGTACCGGCAACTACCTCACGATCCGCCTACTGATCATGGAATGCCCGACACCCAGCCCTGTTCGAACCGGCTCACCGCCCACGCACGTCCGGAAGTGACTGGGCGCGTCAGCCGCACGTCCGGAAGAGACTGGGCAGGTCAGCTGCGCGGCTCGCGTGACCGGGCCGGTCAGCTGCTGGTGGGCGACTTCTTGGCTGCGGTCTTCTTGGCTGCTGTCTTCTTGGCGGGAGCTTTTCGGGTGGTCTTGCGGGGGGTGGTTTTCTTGGCCACCGGGCCCTTGGCGCGGCGCTCGGCGAGCAGGTCGGCGGCGCGGTCGATGTCGATGGTGCGGGGGTCGTCGGCACTGCGCAGCGAGGCGTTGGTCTCGCCGTCGGTGACGTACGGCCCGAACCGGCCCTCCTTGAGCTGTACCTCCCGGTTCGTGGCCGGGTCGACGCCCACGATCGTGGCCGGGGTCGACGCCGCGGCCTGGCCGCGGCGCTGCTTGGGCTGGGCCAGCAGCGCCAGTGCCTGCTCCAGGGTCAACGTGAAGAGCGACGCCTCGTCCGGCAGGGTGCGGGAGTCCTTGTCCTTGGTGAGGTACGGCCCGTACCGACCGTTCTGCACCGTGATCGGCACGTCGTCGGCGGGGTCGCTGCCGACCGTGCGCGGCAGCGACAACAGCCGCAGCGCGTCCTCGAGCGTGACCGTGTCCAAGGACATGTCCTGGAACAAGGATGCGGTGTGCGGCTTGGCCTTCTTGGGGGCGTCGGGTTCGAGCACCTCGGTGACGTACGGGCCGTAGCGACCAGCCTTGGCCACGATCTCCCGGTTCGTCTCCGGGTCGATGCCGAGCAGCCGGTCACCGGACGGCATCGAGAGCAGCTCGAGCGCCTTGGCCTCGGTCAGCTCGTCGGGTGCGACGTCCGGCGGGACGTTCGCGCGCTCGTCGCCGCGCTCGACGTACGGTCCATACCGCCCGACGCGCAACGTGATCCCGCTGTCGGCGATCGGGAAGCTGGCGAGCTCTCGAGCATCGATGTCGCCGAGGTTGTTGACCAGCGGGTGCAGTCCGGCGAACGAGGTCGCCTTGTCACCGCGGTAGAAGTCGTCGAGCACGTCCACCCGGCGGCGCTGCCCACCGGCGACCGCGTCCAGGATCTCCTCCAGCCGCGCCGTGAAGTCGTAGTCCACCAGGGCGGTGAAGTGCTCTTCGAGCAGCCGTACAACCGAGAACGCCACGAACGAGGGCACCAGCGCAGACCCACGCTTGACGACGTATCCGCGGTCCACGATCGTGCCGAGGATCGAGGCGTACGTCGAGGGGCGCCCGATCCCACGTTCCTCCAGCGCCTTGACCAACGACGCCTCGGTGTAGCGCGGCGGCGGGTTCGTCGCGTGGGACTGGACCTCCAGCCGCTGGCAGTCGACGGAGTCGCCGACCTTCAGCGGGGGCAGCCGGCGCTCGGCTGCCTTCGCGGCCGTGCTGCGGTCGGCGTCGTCGTCGACGGACTCCTCGTACGCGGCCAGGAAGCCGCGGAACGTGATGACGGTGCCGCTGACGGAGAACTCCCCGTCGCGGCCGTCGGCCGTCGTCGCGCCGAGCCGGATCGTCGCGGTCATGCCTCGCGCGTCGGCCATCTGTGAGGCAACAGTGCGCTTCCAGATCAGGTCGTAGAGCGCGAAGTCGTCGCCGCGCAGCTCGTTCGCGACCTGACCAGGGGTACGGAACACGTCGCCGGCCGGGCGGACCGCCTCGTGCGCCTCCTGCGCGTTCTTCACCTTGCGGTCGTAGCGCCGTGGCACCTCGCTGACGTGGTCCTGGCCGTACAGCTCCGCGGCCTGGGAGCGGGCCGCGTTCAGTGCCGACTCCGACAGCGTCGTGGAGTCGGTACGCATGTACGTGATGAAGCCGCGCTCGTACAGCCCCTGCGCGACCCGCATCGTGCGCTGGGCACCCCAGCGCAGCTTGCGCGACGCCTCCTGCTGCAGCGTGGAGGTCATGAACGGCGCCGCCGGGGAGCGGCGGTACGGCTTGTCCTCTACCGAGCGCACCGCGAACGCGCGGTCCCGGAGGCCCTCGGCCAGGGAGGTGACGGTGGCCTCGTCGAGGTGCACGACGTCGGTACCGGCCTTGAGCTGGCCGCGGTCGTCGAAGTCCTTGCCGGTGGCGACGCGGCGGCCGTCGACGGCGACCAGCCCGGCATCGAAGGCACCGGGCTCGAAGAGCCCCTCGAGGTCCCAGTACGACGCGCTGCGGAACGCGATGCGCTCGCGCTCGCGGTCCACGACGAGCCGGATCGCGACGGACTGCACCCGACCGGCGGACAGCCCGGTCATGACCTTCTTCCACAGGACCGGGGAGACCTCGTAGCCGTAGAGCCGGTCCAGGATCCGGCGGGTCTCCTGCGCGTCGACCATGTTCGTGTCGAGGTCGCGGGTGTTCTCCGCCGCCGCCCGGATCGCGTCCTTCGTGATCTCGTGGAAGACCATCCGGCGCACCGGGACCTTCGGGGCGAGCACCTCGAGCAGGTGCCAGGCGATCGCCTCGCCCTCGCGGTCCTCATCAGTCGCGAGCAGCAGCTCGTCGGCGGCGGCGAGCTTCTTCTTCAGCTCGGCGACCTTGGCCCGCTTCGCGCTGTCGACGACATAGAGCGCCTGGTACCCGTCGTCGACGTTGACGCCGAGGCGGGCCCACGGCTCACCTTTGTACTTGGCCGGGATCTCAGCGGCCCGGGTCGGCAGGTCACGGATGTGGCCCACGGAGGAGTCGACCTCGTAGCCAGGCCCGAGGTAGCCCTGGATCGTCTTGGCCTTGGCAGGCGACTCGACGATGACCAGCCGCTTGATCTGGCCGCCAGCGGCGGGCGACTTGGCCTTGGACGGCACTGTTCTCCTCCATCGTGACCCACGCGGCACCGAGGGATCGGCGCCGATGTCGGTCGGCGGAGTGTCTCCACCTGACCGGCCTTCCTGTCAAACCGCGGCCCGCTCTCCGGCGTGTCGCAGCGCCGTGCCAACGGTGCAGCGACGCGACCAGCCGGCCCGGGAGCCAGCCGCGCAGGTGAGGTCGGTTGCGTGCTCCTCCTCCGGGACCACTGCCTCGGCGGGGGCGTCGTCGTCGCTGGTGCCAGGCTCCGGGCCGGCCTCCTCGTACTCGTCACCGACCGCGATCGGGCGCCGCTTGCTGATGATCACGGCGATCACGACGATCGCGACGGCGACGATGGCGATGGTCCAGCGCAGGACCGTGTAGCCGTTGAGCGTGAGCGAGACGACCGCCGGCGCGACGAGCAGCGCGACGAGGTTCATCACCTTGATCAACGGGTTGATGGCGGGGCCGGCGGTGTCCTTGAACGGGTCCCCGACGGTGTCACCGATGACGGTGGCCTCGTGCGAGGGCGAGCCCTTGCCCCCGAAGTTGCCGTCCTCCACGAACTTCTTCGCGTTGTCCCAGGCCCCACCGGAGTTGGACAGGAACACGGCCATGAGCACACCGGTGGCGATGGTGCCGGCGAGGTACGAGCCCAGCGCACCGATCCCCAGGCCGAAGCCGACAGCGATCGGGGTGAGCAGCGCCAGCAGGCCGGGGGTGGCCAGCTCCCGCAACGAGTCGCGGGTCACGATGTCGACGACCTTGCCGTACTCGGGCTTCTCCTCGTACGTCATGATCCCCGGGTGCTCGCGGAACTGGCGGCGCACCTCGAAGATCACGGCACCGGCGGCGCGGGACACCGCGTTGATCGCCAGGCCCGAGAACATGAACACAACGGCCGCACCGATGATCAGCCCGACCAGGTTGCGCGGGTCTGCCACGTTGAGCACGCCGAGGTATTGAGGTACGTCGATCGAGGGCGGCTCGGCCACCCCGCCGCCGTTCACGGCCGCCTGCGTCGCACCGGTCACCGCATCGCGGAACGAGCCGAACAGCGCGGTCGCGGCGAGCACGGCGGTCGCGATCGCGATGCCCTTGGTGATCGCCTTCGTGGAGTTGCCGACGGCATCGAGGTTCGTGAGCACCTGCGCGCCCTCGCCCTCGACGTCGCCCGACATCTCGGCGATGCCCTGCGCGTTGTCCGAGACCGGGCCGAACGTGTCCATCGAGACGATGACGCCGACGGTGGTGAGCAGGCCGGTGCCTGCCAGCGCGATGCCGAACAGTGCGAGCACGACCGACCCGGCACCGAGCAGCGCGGCCGCGTACACCGCGGCACCGATCAGCAGCGCGGAGTAGACCGCCGACTCCAGGCCCAGGGAGACGCCCGAAAGGATCACCGTGGCCGGCCCGGTGAGGGAGGACTTCGCGACGTCGTCGACGGGCTTGCGGTTGGTCTCGGTGAAGTAGCCGGTGAGCTGCTGGATCGCGGCCGCGAGCACGATGCCGATGAGGACCGCACCGATGGCGAACAGTCGGGGGTCGAAGCCGGCGAACTGGTCCGCCGTCATCCCGATGGAGTCGGCGCTGACGCCGGTGAAGCCAGTCAGGTGCGAGGGCAGCAGGACGAACGTCATGCCGGCCACGAGGACCGCGGACACCAGTGCGGAGAGGAAGAATCCCCGGTTGATCGAGCTCATGCCGGAGCGGTCCGTGGAGCGCGGGGACACCGCGAAGATCCCGATGACCGCGGTGATGACCCCGATCGCCGGCACGACGAGGGGGTACACGAGCCCGAGCTCACCGAACGCGGTCTTGCCCAGGATCAGGGCCGCGACCAAGGTCACGGCGTACGACTCGAAGAGGTCCGCGGCCATGCCGGCGCAGTCGCCCACGTTGTCGCCGACGTTGTCGGCGATGGTCGCGGCGTTGCGGGGGTCGTCCTCTGGGATGCCCTGCTCGACCTTGCCGACCAGGTCAGCGCCGACGTCGGCGGCCTTCGTGAAGATGCCGCCACCGACCCGCATGAACATCGCGACGAGGGCGGCCCCGAAACCGAAGCCCTCCAGCACCGTCGGAGCGTTGCCCTTGTACGCGAGCACCACGACGGCCGCACCGAAAAGGCCGAGCCCGACGGTGAACATGCCCGCGACCCCGCCGGTGCGGAACGCGATCTTCATGGCCTTGTTCTGCACGTGCGGACCGGTCTCGGTCGCGGCGGCAGCCACGCGCACGTTGGCGCGTACGGCCAGCCACATCCCCACGTAGCCGGTGGTCGCCGAGAACACAGCCCCGACGAGGAAGAACGCCGAACGCCCGATCCGCTCCGACGTGGTGTCGGCCGGCAGCGCGAACAGCACCAGGAAGACGATGACCGCGAAGACCGACAGGGTGCGGAACTGCCGGCTCAGGTATGCCGCAGCACCTTCCTGCACGGCGGCGGCGATCGCCTTCATCGAGGGGGTGCCCTCGTCGGCCGCGAGCACCTCTCGGGCGAGGACCCCGGCGACGCCGAGCGCCGCCAGAGCGACGACCGCGACCACGACGACGAGAACGAGGTTCCCGCCGGCGAGGGTCAGCGTGCTGTCGGCAGCAAGAAGGGACCCGTGCATGACACTCCTAGTAAGGGGGATGCCGCGTTCGGGCGCGGAACATCCGATCGATCGGCGCGTGCGCGGGGCAGTTTACGCAGGCCCTGGGAGGCCGC
>JANWJC010000015.1 GCA_025449595.1 Acidobacteriota bacterium
GGGTATCGCGGCCTGCGCGACTCCGTGGCCGTCCGGCACGTCGTGACCCCGCAGGACTGGGCCGACGCCGGGATGGCCGCCGGCACCCCGTTCGCCGCAGCTCACACGTTCGGGCAGACCGGTCCGTTCCGTCCCGGGAACCTGGCTCCAGGATTGGACAATGTCGTGTTCGTGGGGTCCGGGACCCAGCCCGGTGTCGGTGTCCCGATGGTGCTGGTCTCAGCCCGGCTCGCGACCGAGCGGATCACTGCGGGCCCGGGCCGCAGGACCTGACACGACGCCCCAGCCTGATCGCCGGCCGAGCTCCCGGGACCGTCAGAGCACCACGGCGTCGACGGGCAGGTCCGCAGCGGGACGCCGTGCGGAGGCCAGACCCTGCAGCACGAGCCCCAGCAGCACCAGTCCCAGGCCCAGCCACGCCCGACCCGCGAGGGTCTCGGAGAGCACGACGACCCCGAGGGTGGTGGCGGTGAGCGGGTCGGTCAGCGTCAGCGTCGTGACCGGCCCGGGCGGCAGCCGCTTCAGGCCGTAAGCCAGCAGCAGGTTGGCCACGGCCATCGTGGCTACGCCCAGGTAGGCGGCGAGCAGGATCCCGCCGGGAGTGGTCAGCCAGCCCAGCGGCGTCGCGAGCAGCCACGGCAGCAGCAGCAGGCCGCCGAGCAGGAACGTGCCGGTCAGCACGTCCAGCACCGGGACACCCTTGTCCAGCAACGTCTTCGCGCAGATGTTGTACGTCGCAGCCGCCAGTCCTGCCAGCAGTGCGAGCGCCACCCCTGACGGCCGGCCCAGCTCGAGGCCGTCCGCCGACAGCAGTACCAGACCCACCAGGCACAGCGCGGTCGCCCCCGCCCAGGCCCGGCTGGGGCGGTGGCGCAGCACCACCCACGCCAGCAACCCGGCGAGCACCGGAGCGCTGCCCACCGTGACAAGAGTGCCCAGCGCGACCCCGGTCTGCTGCACGCTGGCGAAGAAGCCCACCTGGTAGAGAGCTGCGCACGCACCGGCCAGCAGTCCTGCCGGCGTCCGCCACAGCCGCAGGGCCGCGACCGGGGACCTGCCCAGAGCCATCACGACGAGCAGCATCGTGAGCCCCCCGACGACCAGGCGGGCAGCCCCGACCCCCATCGACGTCGTCCCGCTCGATTCGAGCGCCCGAGCCGTCCCGGCCGTGCCGAACAAGATCCCGCCGAGGACCACCGCCGCGACGGCCCGCCGCCCCGCGCCGGCGGCGCGGGCGGCCGGAAGGGCGAGCGCCCTGCGGGACAACGAAACCGGGGCCACGCTGGCAATGTTATGCCGACTCGAGAGCAAGATGGTGCCCAATGATTGTTCTGTCAGAGACGTTCGAGCATACTTCCGCTGTGGATGCTCTTGATCACGCAATAGTCGATGAGTTGCGACGGGACGGTCGGCTCACCAACACCGAGCTGGCCGACCGGGTCGGACTGACCCCGTCGCCGTGCCTGCGGCGGGTACGGCGCCTCGAGGAGGACGGGGTCATCACGGGCTACTACGCCCGGATCGACCCGGCGGCGGCCGGCCGCGGCTTCGAGGTGATCGTCGGCGCCACCCTGGCCACCCACGGCGGCGGCGCCACCGCGGCGTTCGAGTCGCACGTCGCCGAGTTCACCGAGATCATCGAGCTGCGCCGGATGTTCGGGCGCCCGGACTACTTCCTGCGGGTCGCGGTCAGCGATGTGGCGACGTACGAGGCGTTCCTCACCAGCAAGCTGATGGCCGCTCCGGGGCTGGCGACGTTCGACTCCCACCTCACGATGAAGACGGTCAAGTCGGACGGGTGAGCTGAGGCCGGGCTGGCGACAGGTACCCGCCGAGCGTACGGTTAGTTAGGCTAACTTAGCGCCGGGGACGGGACCGATCAGGAGAGCCAGTGAGCACTGCAGCGCTGCCACCGAGGCGACCGGGGCTCATGGTCGACCGCGACCATCCGCGCTACAAGTGGGTGGCACTGTCGAACACGACGCTCGGCATGCTGATGGCGACGGTCAACGCCTCCATCGTGATCATCTCCCTCCCCGCGATCTTCCGCGGCATCTCGCTGGACCCGCTGGCGCCGGGCAACATCGGCTACCTGCTGTGGATCCTCATGGGCTTCCTCGTGGTGACAGCGGTCCTGGTGGTCACGCTGGGAAGGCTCGGCGACATCTACGGCCGGGTACGCATCTACAACGCCGGCTTCGCGGTGTTCACCGTCGGGTCGATCGCGCTGGCGTTCGATCCGTTCACCGGCAGCGGCGGCGCGATGTGGCTGATCCTGTGGCGGGTGGTCCAGGGGGTCGGGGCCGCGATGCTCTTCGCGAACTCGACCGCGATCCTCACCGACGCGTTCCCTCCGGACCGGCGTGGCATGGCGATGGGCATCAACCAGGTCGCCGCGATCGCCGGGTCGTTCATCGGCCTGATCGCCGGCGGGGTGCTCGCGGTGATCGACTGGCGGCTGGTGTTCTTCGTCTCCGTCCCTTTCGGAGTGATCGGGACCATCTGGGCGTACCGGAGCCTGCACGAGCTCGGGGTACGCCACGAGGCATCGATCGACTGGTGGGGCAACCTGCTGTTCGCGGTCGGCCTGACCGGCCTGCTCGCCGCCATCACGTACGGGATCCAGCCCTATGGCGGGCACACCATGGGATGGACGAACCCGTGGGTCCTGACCGGGCTGATCGGCGGGGTCGTCCTGCTCGTGGTGTTCTGCGTCGTGGAGACCAAGGTCGCGCAGCCGATGTTCTCCATGGGGCTGTTCAAGATCCGGGCGTTCTGGGCCGGGAACCTGGCCGGCCTGCTGGCCGCCATCGCCCGCGGTGGCATGCAGTTCATGCTGATCATCTGGCTGCAGGGGATCTGGCTGCCGCTGCACGGGTTCAGCTTCGACCAGACCCCGTTGTGGGCCGGCATCTACCTGCTGCCGCTGACCATCGCGTTCCTCGTCTCCGGGCCGGTGTCCGGAGCGTTGTCCGATCGCTTCGGCGCCCGCACCTTCGCCACCGGGGGATTGCTGGTCGTTGCTCTGAGCTTCGCGGGGTTCTTGTTGCTACCGACGGACTTCTCGTACTGGCAGTTCGCCGCGCTGCTGGCGCTGAACGGTATCGGGTCGGGGCTGTTCTCCGCGCCCAACACGACCGCGATCATGAACAGCGTCCCGGCCGAGGAGCGCGGCGCCGCCTCCGGCATGCGGGCGACGTTCATGAACTCGGGGACGTCGCTGTCGATCGGCGTCTTCTTCTCCCTGATGATCGTCGGCCTGGCGAACACGTTGCCAGCGGCGCTGAAGTCGGGGCTGCTCGCGCACGGGGTGCCCGCCGCCGCCGCGTCTCAGGCCGCGGCGGTGCCTCCGGTGGGGAGCCTCTTCGCTGCGTTCCTGGGCTACAACCCGATCCAGGCTCTCGTCGGTGAGCACACCCTCGCCGGCCTGTCGGCCGCCGACAGGGCGACGTTGTCGGGACAGGAGTTCTTCCCGAACCTGATCTCCGAGCCCTTCCACCACGGACTGGTGATCGTGTTCAGCATGGCGATCCTGATGTCGCTCATCGGTGCTGCCGCCTCGGTGCTGCGCGGCTCGAGGTACGTGCACGAGGAGGCCACTGAGCTGCCGGCGGCCACCGAGGTCCTCGTCGGTAAGAGCAACGGCTGACAGCGATGCCGGACCCTCGCCGACCACGCCCCGTCGGAACCGACAGCTCGGGACTGGTGATCGACGTGCGGTGGCTGCACTCGATAGCGTCCTCCCCGTGACGTCGACCATGGGCCAGCAGACCGCGTCGGCGCAGCCCTCCCCGACGTACGAGGACCGGGTGAGCGCGCTGCGCGGGCAGTACGCCGCGATCGCCCCCGGCGACCCGGTCCGGCTGGCCAAGCGGACCAGCAACCTGTTCCGACCGCGTCAGCAGGCCAGTACACCCGGCCTCGACGTGGCCGCGTTCGATGGCGTACTTTCCGTCGATCCTTCGTCACGCACCGCTGTCGTGCAGGGCATGACGACGTACGAGCACCTCGTCGCCGCGACGCTTCCGCACGGCCTGGTGCCGCTGTGCGTACCGCAGCTGCGCACCATCACCCTGGGCGGAGCGGTCACCGGGCTGGGCATCGAGAGTGCTAGCTGGCGCAACGGTTGTCCGCACGAGTCGGTGCTGTCGATGGACGTGATGACCGGTGCCGGCGACGTCCTCACGGTGACGCGCGACGCTGCGGACCCGCACGCGGACCTGTTCCACGGCTTCCCGAATTCGTACGGCTCTCTGGGATACGCGCTGAGCCTGACCATCGAGCTCGAGCCTGCGGCCCCGTACGTGCGACTTCGCCACATCCCCGTCGGCGACGCACGGGGCGCGGCGCAGGTCCTGGCCGAGGTCTGCCGCGACGGCGCCTGGGACGGCGAACGTGTCGACTTCGTGGACGGCACGGTGTTCTCGCCGACCGAGGCGTACGTGAGCCTGGGCCGCTACGAGCAGAACGCCGCCGGGCAGACACCCTCGGACCGCACGAAGGACAGCATCTACTACCGGTCGGTCCAGTCCGAGCGCACCGACCTGCTCACCACCCACGACTACCTGTGGCGCTGGGACACCGACTGGTTCTGGTGCTCCCGGGCGTTCGGTGCCCAGAACCCCACCATCCGCAAGCTGTGGCCGGCCAAGCTGCTGCGATCGGACGTGTACTGGAAGCTGATCGCACTGGACCGGCGCACATCGTTCTCGACCCGGCTGGACGCCGCCCGTCGACGGCCACCCCGCGAGCACGTCGTGCAGGACATCGAGGTCCCGGTGGACCGCCTCGCCGAGTTCCTGGACTTCTTCCACCGCGAGGTGGGCATCGAGCCGGTGTGGCTGTGCCCGCTGCGCCAACGCGACCCGGACCAGCGCTGGCCGCTGTATCAGCTCGACCCCGGCACGACCTACATCAACGTCGGCTTCTGGTCCACCGTCGGCGTCCCGAACGGTGTCGACCCTGCCGACGGGCGGGTGAACCGGCGCATCGAGCAGGTGGTCGCGGAGCTGGGTGGGCGCAAGTCGCTCTACAGCACCGCCTTCTACCCGCGCGAGGAGTTCGACAGACTGTATGGCGGGACGGAATACCGAGAGCTCAAAGATCGCTACGACCCGGAGGGACGGCTGCTCGGTCTGTACGAGAAGACCGTCGGCCGACGATGAGCGAACGCCGCAAGCACCAACGCCGCAGGAGAAGGTGACGGACATGAAGCTCGCTGAGGTCTTCGCACTGGTGGCAGGACCGGCCACTGACGTGGAGTTCGTGGCGTACGACGGCAGCCGAGCCGGGACACCGGGCGGATCGGTGCGCCTGGAGCTCAAGAGCCCCCGCGGGGTCTCCCTGATGCTGTCGTCGCCCGGGCAGCTGGGCCTGGCTCGCGCGTACGTCGCCGGCGAGCTCGACGTCGACGGTGACATGTACACCGCGCTGTCGCAGCTCGCCGACCTGGGCATGGGCCACCTCACCGCACGCGACAAGGTGCACCTGGCCAAGGCGCTGGCCCCGTACGCGACGTATCGCCGCGAGCCACCGCCCCCCGAGGAGGTCAGGCTGCACGGCCGGCGGCACGCCAAGAACCGTGACGGCGACGCGATCCACCACCACTACGACGTGAGCAACCAGTTCTACGAATGGGTTCTCGGCCCGTCGATGGCATACACCTGCGCGGTGTTCCCGACGTCCGACACCTCGCTGGAGCAGGCACAGCAGGAGAAGGTCGACCTGGTGTGCCGCAAGCTCGGCCTCAAGGCCGGGGACCGTCTGCTGGACGTGGGCTGCGGCTGGGGGACCATGGTCCTTCACGCGGTGAAGAACTACGGCGTCACGGCCATCGGTGTGACGCTGTCGCGGCAGCAGGCCGAGTTCGCGCAGCAGCAGATCTCCGACGCAGGGCTCGAGGGTCAGGCACAGGTACGGTTCCAGGACTACCGCGACGTGCCCGAGGCCGGCTTCGACGCGATCAGCTCCATCGGCCTGACCGAGCACATCGGAGCCTCCAACTACCCGGCGTACTTCTCGTTCCTGAGGTCCCGGCTGCTGCCGGAGGGCCGGCTGCTCAACCACTGCATCACTCGGACCGACACCCGCCAGAAGACGCAGTACCGTAAGGGATTCATCAACCGGTACGTGTTCCCGGACGGCGAGCTGGTCCCCATCGGTCAGATCATCGACGTGATGGAGGACGAACACCTCGAGGTACGGCACGAGGAGAACCTGCGCGAGCACTATGCAATGACGCTGCGGGACTGGTTGGTCAACCTGGACGACAACTGGGACGACGCGGTGCAGGAGGTCGGCCGGGGCAAGGCACGGGTCTGGCGCCTCTACATGGCCGCCTCCCGGCTCGGTTTCGAGCGCAACTGGATCCAGCTGCACCAGGTGCTCGCGACCCGTACCGACGACAGAGGATCGGCCGGAGTGCCGCTGCGCCCCTGGTTCTGAGCGCGGGCGGGGGGCGTGGCAGTCGGGGCTCCGGTTCCGACATAGGTACTGACCCGAACCAAACTTGGGTATCCCTCCCCGATGCGGTGGATGCCCCGGTTGCGCTTCGGTATGAGGGAACCTGGCGACGCCGCGGCGACCGGCCGACCGGTGACCAGGACCGAGCGAGATGAGCTTGAGATGCCTCTGTTCATGGACGTCCACACCATCGAGGGCGGGGTCACCGCCGCCGCGGTCGCGGAAGCGCACAAGGCGGACCTGCAGACGCAGGGGAAGTACGGCGTGGACTACCTGCGCTACTGGGTGGACGAGGCGAACGGGCAGATCTTCTGCCTGGTCGACGCACCCGACGCCGAGACGGCCAGCGCCGTCCACCGCGAGGCCCACGGCCTGGTGGCGGACGCGGTCCACCCCGTCGTCGAGGGCACCTGAGCGCCTGGGCGAGCCGAGCGGGCGAGAGTCGAGCGGGCGCGCGGGTCGGGCGACACGATAGGGCCACCCGGCGCGAGGGGGGACGTCGCGCCGGGTGACGGGACCGACCCTAGGCAAGCGCCTCGGGCAGTTCCACCACGTCGCCCCGGTAACCGGACAATCGCCGTGGCTGCCGATCCGTCAGCCGCCTGACCTGCAGTCACATCATGGATGTGATCTAGGTCACATCCACCTTCCGTAGTGTGTCAATTGCGTTGGGTGACTCAAGGGGCCGTTCGCCCGGCCCTGCTCAACCCTGCGAGACCAACACGTGCGCGGCCGTGGCGGTGCTGAGCTCGGCGTACTCACCAGCACTGCCCACCAGGATCCCCCCCGGGGACCGGGTCACCTTCACGGTGGACCCCGGGGTGGCTCCGGCCCGCGCCAGAGCGGACATGAGGGCATGGTCGTCCTGGATCGGCTCCCCGATCCGACGCACCGTCACCCGAACCGCCCCATCCCCGGCCACCCGGTCCAACGAGGTGAGCACCCGCTGCTCATCGGGCATCGCGGGATCGTCCAGCTCGTCGAGGCCGGGGATGGGGTTCCCGTACGGGGACATCGTGGGATGCCCGAGCAGGTCCAGGATCCGGCGCTCGACCGACTCGCTCATGACGTGCTCCCAGCGGCACGCCTCGGCGTGGACGTCCTCCCAGGGCATCCCGATCACCTCGACCAGCAGGCACTCGGCCAACCGGTGCTTGCGCATCACGCGGGTCGCCAGGGTGCGACCGTGCGGCGTGAGCTGAAGGTGCCGATCCCCCTCCACCGTGATCAGGCCGTCGCGCTCCATCCGGGCCACGGTCTGGCTCACTGTCGGCCCGCTCTGACCGAGCCGCTCGGCGATCCGGGCACGCAGCGGCGTGACGCCCTCCTCGCCGAGCTCGAAGACGGTTCGCAGGTACATCTCGGTGGTGTCGATGAGGTCGCTCACGCGCCAGCCCTTCCCCGGACGTCGATCGGTGCCCTCCCATCCTCCCCCATGCGGCACCGCGATCTGGCCCCACTGATGCCAGCACCACCTGCACCGGTGCCGGCCTCACCCGCGATGAGCGTGATCGGTGGCAGGATCGGGCCCTGATGGCCACCAAGGACCGCTCCCAGCACGGGCAACGCCCGGTGCTCTCGTGCGCCGTGATGGCGCTCAAGGGTGGCGTGGGCAAGTCCACGACCACGCTCGGACTGGCCGGCGCGGCGTGGGAGCGCGGCCTGCGCACCCTTGTCGTCGACCTCGATCCGCAGGCCAACACCACCGCCGCGCTGGACCCGGGGAGCTTTCGCTACACCTCGAGCGACGTGCTCGCCGACGCCCGCCCCGGTGTGGCCGCCGACGCGGTGGTGCAGAGCGGTTGGGGGGTCGGCCTTGACGTGCTGCCCTCGGAGCGGGCCCTGGAGCACCGCGCTGTATCGGTGGGCCAGGACTCGGCGCAGCGGCTGCGGGTCTCGCTGACCGGGGTGGTCGACACGTACGACGTCGTCCTCGTGGACTGTCCACCCTCCCTGGGCGAGCTGACGCGAAACGCGCTCGCCGCCGTCCAGCTGGCGCTGGTGGTCACCGAGCCGTCGTTCTTCGCGCTGCCTGGTGCCGAGCAGGCCCTCGGCGCGCTGTCGATCGTGCGCGCCGAGGCCAACCTGGCGCTGCGGGCGGCCGGGATCCTGGTCAACCGGGCGCGACCGCAGACCAGCGAGCACGCGTTCCGGCTCGCTGAGCTGCGGGCGGCGTACGGCGACCTGGTGCTGGCGACCGTGGTCCCGGAGCGCACGTCGGTGCAGCAGGCCCAGGGCGCATGCGTACCGATCCAGACCTGGCGCTCCCCCGGTGCCCGCGAGGTGGCGGACGCGTACGAAGACGTGCTCGACTCGCTCCTGCTGCGGGCGACCACGAACCTGACAGCCCCCCTGACCGGTACGGAGCACCCATGAGCCCGAGCCGAACCGTGAACCCCGCACCGCGGCGCGCCCTGCGCAAGGCCGACGACGCCGATGTCCATCCCGCCACGACGCGGCCCGCGCCGCTCTCACCGGTTGCTGGTGTCGGGGAGCTCACCCCCACCGCGAGCCCGGTGGTTCCTGACGCCTCTCCCCAGCAGAATGCGACAACTGACGCGGCGAGCACCGAGAAGTCGAAGAGCGGCAAGGCCTCTGCTGGCAAGGCCCGGGCCCTGGAGTCCGCTGCCGACAAGAAGCCCGGGTCGGCGAAGCCAGCCGCGCCGAACAAGGCATCAGGGGATGCGCCGGTGACCGCGGCGAAGAAGGCGTCCGGCGCCACCAAGTCGACAGTTGCGGTGTGGGACAACAGGTTCCACGGCAACACCTCGGACGTGCTTCGAGCACAGCAAACCACGCACGACCTGCTGCGGGGAGCCGAGGGAATCTTGGAGGTCAAGGTTCCCAAGCGGTTGCGCAGGGCGGTCCGGCTGGAGGCCGAGAACCGCGGGCTCACCGTCGACAAGGTCGTGATCCGGCTGCTCGCCGACTGGATCGAGTCGCCATGACGGCACGCTCGCCACGGCTGAGGTGACGGCAGCAGCCGAGTCCGCCGCGCCACGTTCGCTCTGGTCCGGACGCGCGCTCGTCCTCGCGGGCATCGTCGTCTCCGCCTTCACGCTGCGTACCGCGGTCACGGCGATCACGCCCCTGCTGGGCCGGATCGGGGCGCAGCTGGACTTCGGATCGGCGACCATCGGCGTCTTCGGGATGCTGCCCACCGCGGCGTTCGCCGCGTTCGGTCTCGCGACACCGGCCCTGGCGCGCCGGATCGGGCTGGAGCGCACGGCACTGCTGGCCATGCTGCTCGCGGCGATCGGCATGCTGACGCGCGCGATGGCGGCGCAGACCGGGACACTGCTGGTGCTCTCCGTCCTCGCACTCGGTGGCATGGGCATGGGCAACGTGGTGCTGCCACCACTGGTGAAGCGCTACTTCGGCGACCGGGTCGGGGCCATCAGCACGATCTACATCGTGGTGTTGACACTGGGGACGATGGTGCCGGCGCTCGTCGCGGTGCCACTTGCCGACGCCACGAGCTGGCGGGTGTCCATCGCCTCCTGGACGATCGTCGCGGTGCTGGCAGCGATCCCATGGGCGTTGGTGTTGCTGGCCGAACGGCGCCCCAGCAGCCCGCTGGCGCGATTGCACGACGCTGCGGTGGCAGCCGGAGGGGAGGCGGCCGAGCTCGAGGCCCCTGCCCCGACCGGGCGGGTGTGGCGCTCACCGATCA
>JANWJC010000016.1 GCA_025449595.1 Acidobacteriota bacterium
CTCGCGGCAACACCGGAGGGGGTCGGGGCCTGGCTGGTCTTCTCGTGCCGTTCCCTGTCGGAGGGGGCGGCCGAGGCGCGCCGGGCGTACGACGCCTTGCCGCCCCGCTGACCGGACGCGCGAACGGCGCCCGACTGGTGCGCGGGCGCCGTTGCGGGGCACGTCATTCCGAGTGACCCGAGCGCTCGCGTCGACGTCCGGGTCGGGTGCGCTGGTCGCCTTCCCTGACCCGGACACCCGTTACGTGGGTGGACCGCAGCGTGGGTGCTCGAGTGCCGTGCTCAATCTGTGGCGTACGTCCGAAAGGACGTCGTACCCCCTGTCTAGCAAGGTTCGCGCCACCAGCGGAAGCCCTTTCCGGGGTTGACTTTTCGGTGATCTAGGAGCCACCGGCGCGGCTCAGACGTCCCAGCCGTTCGAGCGCGCGGTGGCAAGGTCGAGGGCCTGGGTGCACAGCGTGCTCAGCGTGTCGAGGACGCTGCGGTTGCCGAGGGTGAGCTGGAACGGATACGACCCCGAAGGTGTCGTCACCGTGAGGCCGAGCGTCGGAGGGGGCATCTGTGCGAACAGGTTGCTGCAGTCTGCCGAGTCCACTGTCACCGTGGCCTTCAGGGACCGGCCCGTGGCTGCCTGGGTCGAAGACCAAGCTCCGGTGCTCCAGAAGAAGGGCTCGTCGGACACGTCGAGGTGCGCGGTCCCCTGCGAGGACCGCACCCCGATGTCGAACAACACGCTGCGGTTGGCGGCTTTCGGCGACTTCGCCCGCGCGCTCGCGGTGTACGAGATCCGGGGTGCGCCGGCGCACGGAGCGGCAAGGGCCCTCACGACGCCGGCTCGTTGTGCCGGGGTCAGCATCACGCTGGTCCAGTTGTCGTAGCTGTGGTCCGGCACCGCCTGCGGGGGCGAGATCCAGAGCGTGAAGTTGCCTTCGCGTCGGCCGTTCTCCATCGACGTCGCGTCGTTCGCACTCCATCGCGACGGGGTGGCACCGCAGTCGGTTCGCCGCACCGCCAGGGTCACGGTGGCCGTGCCCCTGGCAGGCAGCAGTGTGCCGGACAACGGCTCCGAGCTCGGGTCCGGCGCGTTCCCGGTGTCGCCGATGACAGCGTCGGCCGGTGCCCAGGTGGCGCTGGCTCCCAGGACGAGCAACGGATGAGAGGTCGGGTTCCTGACGCCCATGACCAGCGCCGATGGCTTGCCCCCCGCGCCGGCGGGCCCCGCCATCTCGATCAGGGTGAGGAAGTCCGCGATCCGGCCGACGCACTCCTGCCGCAGCGTGTCGGCGACGACTGATGCGGGCACCGCTGCCGTGCCCGGGGAGTCGCTGAGGGGGAGGGTCGCAGATACCGAACGACCCCAGGCGTCGGTACGCGTGAGGTGTAGCACGGGAAGTACGATCGGCCCCGACAGGTCAGCGATACCATTGCAGTCCAAGGTGTTTTTCACTGTCGCGCTGGTTCCGTCCTGGCTCACGGAGGACGAGCCGAGACCCGGGACGGTGAGCGCCACAACGGTCACGGCTGGCACCCCCTCCGGGAGCTGAAGGTGCACCAGCGACGTCACGACGTCGCCCTGCAGGCTCACGCCCTGGATGTTCCCGCCCTGTTCGTCGGTCGGGCCTGGTGCGAACCAGGCCGCCGTGGGCATCCGGGTGTCGAGCGGCGGCGGGCGGGTCCGCTGGTAGCCCAGCGCGCCGATCCCTGCGACGAGCAGCAGCGCTACGGCGGCTGCGGTCAGTCGGGGGCTGCGGCGCAGCCGTCCTCCGGCACGGGCGGTCCACGTCGGGCCCTCGTCGCCGCCCTCGAGCGTCTCGCTCCGCGTCGGCGGGTCCTGGCTCCCGTACGACGCGGGCAGTCGGGAGGGACCGGGCTCGGAGGTCCCGTGCGACGCCGGCAGCTGGGCCGGGCCGAGCCGACCGCGGTCCGGGTCGAGCAGGTCGTCGAGCTCCTCCGGTGAGAGCCGGCCCTCGTTGCTCACGCGGATCGCCTCCCGTCGTACGAACTCGCCTCGCCTGTCCGCCGGGCAGGCTCACCTTGCCGGGCGCCCGTCAGCGTGCTCACCCTGCCACGTACCACGGCTGCAGGCCGCGTCTGCTTGTGCCCCAACGAGGAACGTCGCTCAGCTGTCCCAGCCCGCCGACCGGGCCAGTGCGAGATCGGGCTGCTGGCCGCAGGCCCGGCCGAATGCGTCGAGCACGGTCCGGTTCCCCACGGTGAGCTGGTACGGGAACGTGACTCGACCGTCTCGAACCTCGAGCGAGAGGACCGGGGGGGAGGGCAACATCTGGTCGAAACCGGTGGCGCAGTATGCGTACGACAACTTCACGCCGACGTCGAGACGGCCGTTCGCCGATGCGGCCGGCACGACCGCGACCGTGAGCAGGCTGCCGAGGGCTCCGTCGCCACTGATGCTGAGTCGCCCGGTGGCGGCACGTGCCAGCACGTGGAACGTCACCGTCCCGGTCCCCGGGCTGGCGGCCTTGACCGAGCTGATGCGGTAGGACAGCTGCGGTGCGCCGCGGCACGGAGCGGCGAGGGCATCCTCAACCGCGGTCCGCTGCGCGGCGGTCAGTGTCAGCGCCGTCCAGCTGTCGTCCCGCGGGTAGGACTGCGGTCCTGGCGGAGACACCCAGAGCGCGAAGTCCCCGCTGCGGCGCCCCTCCCCGGCCGCGAGCCCGGCGCTGGCCTCGCTGCCCGTGGCGACATCGGCACAGTTGGTACGCACGACCGGAAAGGTGACCGACGTGATCGCGCCTGCCGGCAGCAACGTGCCCTGCCCCTGCTGGCTCCCGTTCTCAGCGGCCGGTGTCGGGAACGCATAGCCGATCGATGCGTCGCTCGTTGCGAGGTCGGTCTGGGCGCCGAGCAGCAACAGCTCGTGCTCGGTCGGATTCCTCACTCTCAGCGCCAGCCCCTCGCCGGAAGGTGTTGCGGCAGCTCGTACTGCGAGCAGAGCCAACGAGTCCGAGAGCTGGCCCACGCAGGTGCGGCGCAGCGCGGCGACGGCGTCAGCGGCGGGGATCCCGGCCGTCCCGGGGTTCAGGCTCAGCGGCAGATCCGCAGTCACCTCGCGACCGGCCGCGTCGACGTACCGGACGTGAAGGACGGTCGGGGTCGCGGCGCCGGACAGATTCCCGATCGTGTTGCAGTCCAACGGACTTTGCACGGTCAGGTCCGATCCGTCCTGCGTCAGGACGCTGCCGCCGAGCCCTTGACCGGTCAGGGACACCGCCGTCGGGACCGGCATCCCGGCCGGGACCTGTAGGTAGAGCGTCGTCGTGACGACGCCGTTGCTCACGTTCACCCCCGTCATCTCGGTCAGGCTCGGTCGGTACGCCGCCGTCGCGCTCAGGGGTGCGGGGGCCGACAGCGATGGCCGGTTCCACGACCACAGGACAAGGCCGGCCGCACCGACCAGCGCAGCGACCGCAACCACGGCTGTGAGTCGCCGGTGACGGCGCGCGAACTCCCCGGCTCGCTGGCTCAGCGTGGGCTTGTCGTCCCCGTACGCCAGCTCTTCCGATGGCACGCGGACGGGACCTAGCAGATCGTCGAGCTCCTCGGCACCGAGCCGACCGTCCTCGCCCACTCGTCTCGCCACCCTCAGGTGCGGCCCGCTGTCACCTCGATGCTACGTCCGATGCCGCTCCCCAGTTGATCATGGGGTTGAGTGCGCTTCCTTCCGCCGATCATGGGGTTGAGTGCGCTTTTCGGGCCTTAAGCGACACCAAGCCCATGATCAGCGGCACGAGCCGGAACGACCCCGCCCCTCGCGCGGTATCTGTGAAAAGACGCTGCTGCAGTCGTAGCCGACCCCAAGGCTCGCCTCGAGCCGGCGCCCGTCGGAGCTGGTGGAGAAAGCCCCGATGGTTCTGCAGTCCATGGGATTCGTGACTGTCAGGTCAGACCCTGCTGGCTCACGACGGCGGGCCCCAGCCCCGCGGCCGTGAAGCCGACGACGGTCATGGCGGGCGCGCCGGCTGGCGTCTGCAGGTGCAGGCGGGAGCTGGCCATATCGCGGACGATCTGCAGCCCCGAGTTGTTGTCCGCGTTGGGCAGATACCAGGCGGCCGCGGTGATCTGAGTGTCCAGCGGCGTTGGCCTGGTCCGTACGTAGCCCACGCCGAGCGCCCCGAGAACGAGCAGGCACGTAGTGATACCCGCGGTGATCCGCTTGTGGTCACGTACGGCGTCAGCGACCCGAGCACCCCATGTCGGCCCGTCGGGCCCGACGGCGAGCTCGTCTGCCCGGCTGGCCCGACAGCGAGCTCGTCGGCTGGGAATCCCTCGGGCGGCTCGTCGCCGGCTTGGTCGGGTTCCGGCCGCCCGGGGGTCGGCGTCCGGTCCCCGAGCAACCGGTCCAGCTCCGCGGGGGTGAGCCTGCCCTCCTCGCCGGGCTCTTGCGCCACCTTTAGACCGCCCAGCCGTTGTTACGGGCCTGGGACAGGTCCGGCACCTGGCCGCACAAGTGGCTCTCGGCTTCCAGAACTGCCTTGGTGTTGAACCAGATCCGGTAGGGAAAGAAGCGGGAGCCGACCTTGACGATCGCTCGCAGCAGCTGGGGCGGGGCCTGCCAGATCGGCGAGGAGCAGTCGGCTGTCAGCTCCCCGCTCATAGACACGTGCCCACTGTTCCCGGGTGCATACAGGGGTGGGCTGTCATTGAGGGGTGGCAGGAACAGGTAGTCCGGGTCGTAACCGAGGGTTATGGCGCCCTTGGCGGTGGTGACGTCCAGGGTGAAGTCGATGCCCACGGAGGACGGGCGCCCGGGAGTGATGACGTACAAGAGCCGGGGGGCGTCGACGCACGGTGCGGCAAGCGCAGCGAGGGCCGCGGCGCGCTGCGCGCCCGTGAGGGCCAGTGTCGCCGACGCGCCGAAGCCGGAAGGGCCCTCGGCCGGCCAGATCATGAGCGTCAAGGCTCCGCTCCGGTTCCACGGCTGCCGTGGCAGGTCGGTCCCGCAGTTCAGCCGGGTGACGGGCAGCGACACCGTCAGCGTGTCGCCGGCTGCGACGGTGGAGGCCGGTGTCGGGGGCTTTGACGGATCGGGCGCCGATCCGAGCGTGGCGTCCGGCGGACCGAAGCCGACCTCGGCGCCGAGAATGCGCCAGTGCGATCGGGTCGGGTTGTGGATTTGCAGCACGAGCACCGCTCCGGCTGTCGATGTGGTGGATCGCACTCCGACGAGCTGCAACGACGCACCCAGTTGCGTGACGCACGCCTGACGTACGAGCCCACTCACCTGGCTCACCATGACGCCGGCGGTGCCGCCGCCGTCGCCGACCGGGATTGCCGCCGAGACGGTACGACCCCACGCGTCGGTTCGCGTCACGTGCAGGACGGGCGGCTTGGCATTGGTGGAGAAGTCCACGATAGTGCTGCAGTCCAACGGGTTCGACACTGTCACATCGTGCCCGTGCTGGCTCACGGACCCTGGGCCGAGCCCTGGTCCGCTCAACCCGGTCGCCGTGAGCGCCGGCCCACCGGCCGCGACCTGGAGATAGAGAAGTGATCGAGCGACAGCATTCTGGACTGACACACCCTGGCTGTCGACGGCGTTGGGCTGGAACCACACGGTCGCGTCGATCCGGGTGTCCAGGGGCGGTGGCCTGGTCCGGACGTAGCCCGTGGCGAGCGCTCCGAGAACGATCAGGCACGTGGCGGTGACTGCGGTGAGCCGCTTGTGGTCGCGGACGGCGCCTGCGATCCGAGCACCCCACGTCGGCCCGTCGGGCCCTGCGGCGAGCTCGTCCGTCCCGGCTGGTGCCAGGCCGAGATCCTCGCCCGGTTCATCCGGGTTCGCAGCGGCGCCGCCGTCCCCGAGCGACGTCATGCCGGTCTGGTCGCCGAGAGCACGGCTCATGTCGTCGGGAGTGAGCCGGCCGTCGCCAGACATCGACCCCTCCTCCAATGCCGCCCTCCTACGTCGCCGCCGCCGCAATGCTGCCACCACGGTGGCCACGCGCCCGGTTGATCGCCGATTGGGTCTCCGGTTCCCCGTTGATCATGGGATCGAGTGCGCTTCCTTCCGTTGATCATGGGCCTGAGTGCGCTTTTCGGTCCGTACGCGACACCAAGCCCATGATCAACGGCCCGAGCCGGTGCGATCCCCGGGAAAGACTGCGTTGTCCACACCGCCGGTGGTGACCTTGCACGGGTCCACAGGGTCCCCGCTGCCATGGCGGCGGCGTGGGTGCTGCTCGTGACGGTGAGGTCGTACGCCTCGCCTGACAGGAGCTCCCCATGACTGCACCGACGCACACCTTCACCCCCGGCGCGACGGTCCCGCGACCGTTGCTGGTGACCGCCGACCCGGATCTGCTCGACGACCTGTTGCGGCTGGTGGCGTCGGCCGGTGTGGAGGCCGACGTCGCCGCGCACCCGCAGGCCGCCCGACCGTCATGGTCGACGGCGCCGGTCGTCGTCGTCGGTCACGACCTCGCCGAAACCGTTGCCCACCTGCAGCTTCCTCGCAGGCGCGGGGTGTTCGTCGTTGCCCCCGCCGACCACGAGGCCGATGCCGGGCTGTGGCGCAGCGCCGTCGATGTCGGGGCCGAGTCGGTGCTGTTGCTGCCGGAGGGACAGGAATGGCTGCTCGAGCGACTGTCGGCCGTGGACAGCGTCGATGAGGAGGGCTCGGTGGTCGCCGTCGTAGGAGGTCGCGGCGGCGCCGGCGCATCGTTGTTCGCCGTGGCGATGTGCCTTGCGGCCGTACGCGCCGGCATATCGCCGATGCTCGTTGATGCGGATCCCTGGGGCGGTGGCGCCGACCTGCTGCTCGGCGCGGAGGCGATGACCGGCCTGCGCTGGCCGGACCTCGCGGGGCTGTCCGGTCAGCTCTCCGGCCAGGTGCTGGCCGATGCGCTGCCGAGCCCGCTCGGCGTCGGGGTCGTCTCGTGGGACCGTGGCGCCCCCGTCGACCTGCCCGCGCCCGCGCTGCTGTGCGTGCTCGACGCGGCGGTGCGGTCGTACCCCCTCGTCGTCGTCGACCTGCCGCGCCGGGC
>JANWJC010000017.1 GCA_025449595.1 Acidobacteriota bacterium
CAGACGTTGTCGCGGCCGGTGCTAGCGCGGCTGCGGCCTTGAGGGCGCTCGCGGTCCAGGTGCGGGCCCGGTCGAGGTGCGCGGAGGCCGGGTTGCCGTTGCTCGCGATCGCGGCGGGAACGGCACTCACCGACGCCGCAACGAGCGCCACCGGCAGGGCGATGCCCAGCGTGATGCGGTGCCGACGGACCCCTCGGCGGCCAGTGTGGGTACGGATGTTCATCGGTCTCCCTCGGTGTCGCCGAGGGCTGTAACGGACCCGTGCGGGTGGTCCCCCGATGCGCTCGGCAAAATATCACTGAGTGATGGCTCGGGCACCATCCAGCGCCGTTCGACACCGACGTGTCACCACATCGTGCCGTTCCGTGAGGTCAGGCCTGCGGGGTACGGGCGAGCGCGGCGGCCGCCACCAGGGCGTGGAAGAGCCGATGGTCCGCGGTCATCTCCGGGTGCCACTGGACGCCGACGACGAAGGGCGCTGTGCGGTCCTCGCACACCTCGATGGTGCCGTCCTCGGCCCACCCGGTGACCGACAGCGAACCGGCCTGCGCCACCGACTGGTGATGGCTGGAGTTCACGGTGGTCGAGGTGGTGCCCAGCACGCCGGCGACCAGGGATCCCGCTTCGAACGTGGCCCCGTGCTCGGTGAAGGTGCCGGGTGCCTCGCGGTGCAGCCGGCCGGTCCCGATCGAGGGGAGGTCCTGGTTGAGCGTGCCTCCGGAGGCGACAGCCATCACCTGCAGCCCGCGGCAGATGCCGAGCACCGGCAGGCCGCGCTCGCGGGCGCCGCGGTAGAGCGCTGCCTCCGAGCCGTCCCGGGACGTGCGCGGGACGTCGGTGGTGGGATGCGCCTCGGCGCCGTACGTGGCCGGGTCGACGTCCGCGCCCCCGGTGAGGATGAGGGCGTCGAGCCGGTCGAGCACCTCGGCGTCCTCGCCCGGCGGCAGCACGACGGGCGTCCCACCGGCTTCGCGCACCGCTGCGACGTACTGCTCGTGGATGAGGACGGCGGGGGTGTCCCAAGCGCCCCAGCGCGCCGGTTCCAGGTAGCTCGAGATCCCGATCACCGGTCGCATGCCCGTCATCCTGTCAGGCCGGTCCGCTGCCGCGGCTGCTGACCGACGGTGCCGGCTGGTGCGACGGGCCCGGTCGCCGGGCGGAATGCCGTGGTCGGTGGTGCGGTTGGCGATGGGGAGAATGGGTTGTTGGTCCCTGGTCCGAGAAGGAGTGCACCGTGTCACTGCCGCCGCTGGTCGAGCCGGCCGCCGCGTTGAGCGTGGAAGAGGTGCGCCGCTACAGCCGCCACCTGATCATCCCGGAGGTGGGGATGAGCGGGCAGAAGCGGCTCAAGAACGCGAAGGTGCTGTGTGTCGGCGCGGGTGGGCTGGGCTCCCCGGCGTTGCTGTACCTGGCTGCCGCGGGCGTGGGGACACTCGGGATCATCGACTTCGACGTCGTCGACGAGTCGAACCTGCAGCGTCAGATCATCCACGGCCAGAGTGACCTGGGCCGGTCCAAGGCCGAGTCGGCGCGGGACTCCGTGCGCGAGGTCAACCCGCTGGTCGAGGTCATCGTGCACGAGACGCGCCTGGACAACGGCAACGTGCTGGAGATCTTCGAGCCGTACGACCTGATCTTGGACGGCACCGACAACTTCGCGACCCGGTACATGGTCAACGATGCGGCGGTGCTGCTGGGCAAGCCGTACATCTGGGGCTCGATCTACCGGTTCGAGGGCCAGGTGTCGGTGTTCTGGGACGAGTACGGCCCCAACTATCGCGATCTCTACCCCGAGCCGCCGCCCCCCGGGATGGTGCCGTCCTGCTCGGAGGGTGGCGTTCTGGGCGTGCTCTGCGCGTCCATCGGCTCGGTCATGACGACCGAGGCGATCAAGCTGATCACGGGCATCGGGGACCCGCTGGTGGGTCGGCTGCTGATCTACGACGCCCTCGAGATGAGCTACCGCGAGGTCAAGGTACGCAAGGACCCGAGTGCGGAGCCGATCACCAAGCTCATCGACTACGACGCGTTCTGCGGGGTCGTGTCCGACGCGGCGCTGGACGCCGCCATGGACTCGACGATCTCGGTGCGTCAGCTCGAGGGCATGCTCGCGGCACGAGATCGCGGGACCACCGACTTCATGCTCGTCGACGTTCGTGAGCCCAACGAGTACGAGATCGTCTCGATCCCCGGTTCCGTCCTGATCCCGAAGGGCGAGTTCGTGATGGGCAATGCGCTGTCGCAGCTGCCGCAGGGCAAGCCCACGGTCATCTACTGCAAGTCCGGCCAGCGCTCGGCGGAGGTGCTCGCGCTCGTGAAGGGTGCCGGCTTCTCCGACGCGGTGCACGTCGGCGGCGGGGTCGTGGCGTGGGTCAACCAGATCCACCCGGAGCTGCCCTCCTACTGACCGGGCATCCGCTCCTCCAGCCCGCGAGCATGTCCACCTTGCTGACCGTGCTGGCGTTCATCGACGTTCGCCGCTGAGGTGGGGCAGACCTGCTCCCAGGGCGCCGAGACGTTGCACGGGCCGCCGCTACGGGCGGACAGCGTGCCGTGGAGCACGTCGAGGGATACCGTGACGAGCGTTGCCCATCTGTTGCCGACGTCGGCGGCTGCCTCGGGGTGGCAGCAGACTGCGCCACCGGCGCCAATGTGGCTGGCCATGGCCGTGACGATGGCGTCCCGATCGAGATCGTGACCTCCCGCTATTGCGCGCCGCAGCACATCGAGGCGCAGAAAGCTGTCCGGGCCGATGCGGGGTTCCAGGTCGCCGGCCGCCGCGGTGGGGTCGAGGAAGTGATTGGTGTGAAGCAGCAGGCCCGCCCGCGAGGGCAGCACGTAACGGGGTCCGGCGGGCGAGAGCTCGGCGCAGATGGCGGACGCCCCTGCGGCGTCGGCGCCCACCAGGGTGAGCACCGAGGACGCGGACGTCCGCGCCGCGCCCACCTCGGCCAGGGCGTCGCCGAGCCCTCGGGAGCGATCCAGCACCGTCCTGGCCAGCACATGCACGGGTACAGCGATGGGCCCACCATCCTCGCGGTGGTGAAGGATGTTGAGGTGCACACCGACGCCACGGTTGTTCACACCGATCTTGCCGAGGATGCCGTACTCGGTGATGGTGTGGACCACCGTGCCGTCCTCGTGCTCGATCGTCCACAGCAACCAGTCGTCCTGCAGGAGCTCGTACCAGTCCCAGGTCTGGACGGACACGGGGTTGCTGCTGGTGCCCAGGCAGACAACGGTGGAGCACTCCCCCCGCGCCACGTTGCCCAGGCGGGCGAGGATCTCGGTGCGTGCGTTGAGGGCGGCGAGCATGACTGTCGGTACCCCGGCCCCGGCGGCCATACCGGCGAGCTCGTCGGCCGCACCAGGGGAATAGGTCTGGATCGCCTCCAGTGCCTCGGCGCCCTCCGAACCCAGGTCGACATATCGCCCGGCGACGAGCTGGAACAGCGCGTCATAGTGGGCAATGGTGCGCTTGATGTCTGCGGAGTGTGAAGCACCGAAGTCCAGGCCCCGGGCGTGCGGCTGTGCCGGCGCGGACCGATAGGTCCTCATCGCACGGGAGTCCGCATCACATCGGGCGGGACGCGCCAGCAAGGTTGCGCGGCGCCCGCGAACCGTAGGTCGCCGTCAGGCTTCAACAGCACCTCGCAAGTGCGCAAGATCATCCTTCCGGTTGAGGTGGAACACGCTGTCCTGAGCAGTCTGACCCGTCGGCCGCGGTCAGAGCGCGCCGACCCGCTGCAGCCAGTTGAAGCAGAGGTAGCCCGGGATCGTCGGCAGGTAGAACGTGACGGCGCGGAACAGGAACGTCGCTGACAGCGCGACGCTCGCCTCCACCCCCGCAGCGGTGAGTCCGGCGACGTAGACGGCTTCCACCGCGCCGATCCCGCCCGGGGTCGGCGCGGCCTGGCCGAGCGTCGACCCCGCGAGGTACACGATCGAGATGGCAGCGACGTTGCCGTCGCCGCCGAACGCGTGCACCGAGGCCACCATGCACAGGCAGAACGCGGCGTTGAGCAGCAGGATCCCGCCGGCGCCCTCGACGATCTTCCAGGGGCGCTGTGCGATCGTCACGAGGCGCGGTCCGACCTCCTTCAGGATCGGCCGGACCCGCTCGCTGACGATGCGGCGCACCGGACCGAACGCGAACGCGATCGCGGCCAGGGCCACCAGCACGATGACCGCGACGATGGCCCACTTGGGCGGCTCGATCGCCAGGCTGTGCTGCGACCCAGCGGCCAGTCCGAACCCGAACAACAGCGAGATGTGCAGGCCGAACGCGAAGACCTGTGACACCCCGACGCTGGCCGAGGCGAGTGCGGGATGCAGTCCGGACTTCTGCAGGTAGCGGACGTTGACCGCGACGGTGCCCACCGTCGGCGGTGACACGAGGGTGGCGAAGCCGGCGGCCAGCTGCGCGGCGAAAGTCCTTATGTGGGAAAGCTTCTCGGGCACGAATCCGGACAGGGACAATGCCGCCCCGACGAACGACAGGAACGCCAGGGCGAACGCCACCAGCACCCAGTCCCACCGGGCCGAGCCGAACAGCGTGATGATGTTGTACGTGGTCAGCTGGCCGAGCAGCACGTAGCCTGCGACCAGGCCCAGGACGACCGTGATCAGCGTGCGCAGCTTGACCCGGCGCAGGTCCAGTGGAGCGGTCTCGGCGACCGACGGTGCCGCCGACACGAGCCCGTCACGCAGGTCTATGAGTAGCTTCTTGTTGCCGCGCATGGCTTTGCGGGTGGTGCGAGACATGGCGACCGGTTGCAGGGCTGGCATCGCCAACGACAGCCGGTCCGAGCCGAGGACCTTCGTCCCGGCGGCGATCGTACGGTCGGCACCGACGAGCAGACCCAGCGTGCACAGCAGCTCTGCCAGGTCGATCCGCCGCTGGACGTCGCTGGCGGCGATGGCGCCCTGTTCGATCCCGGTGAGCCAGATCGTCCCGTCCGCGGTGCGCAGCAGCTGGTCCGCGCTCAACGTTCGATGGGCGATCTGGTTGTCGTGCAACGTCTTGACGGCGCGGAACGCACTTTCCAGGTCGGACTCGGTGATGTGTGCGGGGTCCAGGTCGTCCAGGGTGTGCCCCGCGACGGACTCGTAGACCAGCAGTGCGGCGTCAGGGCCGACACCGGACACCAGCACCAGCCGCGGGGTCGGGGCACCGACCGACTCGGCCGCGTACGTCAGCAGCGCTGAATGGTCGAGCACGCCATGCATCGAGAAACCCAAGCTGCCAGAGGAGTCATCCCGCAGCTGGAGCTGCCGCCAGGCGTACGAGAGCAGGCCGGCGCCCTCCCGGTCACGGTCCAGCACCTTCACCCGAAGCAGCTCTCCGGAGGTCGTCCGGGCCTGGTAGCTGCGGCCGCGAGCGGTCTCCCGCCAGGCCCTGAGCACGCTGAGCGGGTAGCCGGCCGACTCCATCGTCGCGGCGACCTCGAGGCCCGACGGGCGAGTGGTCGGAGTGCCGACGGCGTATCTGGTCAGCAGACCTACGGTCCACCCCAGCAGCAGCGACAGCGCCACCGTCGCCGCGGACGTCCCCCCGGACAACAGCTGTGCCAGGCAGATCGCCGTCACGATGATGACGGCGATGGAGCCCCATCGGTCCCGCCCCACCAGCCGAGCAACCGTCACCATCGCCGCGAGGGCTGCGAAGACAGGGTCGACGGGCACCCGGCCGTCACGCAGCGTCTGGCCGGTCAGGGCGATCAGCAGCTGCACCGAA
The DNA here is from genome assembly GCA_025449595.1 of Acidobacteriota bacterium. Lineage (GTDB taxonomy): Bacteria > Actinomycetota > Actinomycetes > S36-B12 > CAIYMF01 > JAFIHG01. The sequence continues at coordinate 5,738 of JANWJC010000017.1, forward strand.
CCGAAGTGCTGGATCAGCACGCTGAGCCCGATCGCCAGCGCGGCGGCGATGGCCGAGGCCACGAAGACATCGAGGAGCTGGCGGGGGCGACGCCGGATCAGCAGGTCGACGGTGACAGCGAGCGGCAGGCCCAGGATCCCGAAGCCCGCCAGGATCGTGACGACGACCTTGAGCACGTCGGGCAGCAGCTGGCCCACGCCGTTGATGTCGGACTCGACCCCGGTCGTCGTGCCGGTGAGGAAGAACGTGACCGCGACGATGAGGATGATCGCGGCGACGGCGGTCAGCGCGCGCACCAGGTCGAACGGGCGCCGGACCCGGCGGGGGATGACACCGTCCTCGATGACGATCGTCCCGGCGGGCATCGCCGGTGTCGCGGCCGGCCCGGTGGCGTCGGCCGGCGCGGGCCGGTCGTCGTCGGGCAGCGCGTCGCCGGACCGGTCGTGCGCTCCGGCAGGGTCGTGCCGGGCGCGTTCGGGTGGCTCGGCGCCGGGGCGCGCCCCCGGAGCGTCGGTCATGGGCCGATCGTCGCATCCGGGCGGCGCCCCAGCCCGCACCTGGGGGCAGGATTGATCTCGTGCCCCCCAGCCAGCGCCATCGCCGCGAGCGCGAGACCGGGTACGGCGACGGGCTGCCGACCCCGTTCGCGGAGCGGGTCCTCGACCTGGTCGCGGCGATCCCTGCGGGCAAGGTGATGGCGTACGGAGACATCGCCGCTGCGCTCGGCGAGCAGGGGCCACGCCAGGTGGGCACCGTGATATCCCGCTGGGGCGGCGGGGTGCCGTGGCACCGGGTCGTACGAGCCAGCGGCGAGCCGGCGCAGTGCCACGAGGGGGAGGCGCTGCGGTTGCTGCGCGTCGACGGCACTCCGCTGCGCCCGGACGGGACCCGCGTGGTCATGGCACAGGCCCGCTGGGTGCCGGACCTCGGCCGACCCGGTCGTCGGACGTCCGTGATCTGATCGGTGACGTGCGGAAGACGGACGGGGACGGGCCCGCGCTGACCCTGGACCGGACGGCCCGGCCGTCGGTCCGGCCTCCGCAGCTCGACGATGACCAGCTCCGCGTCGTCGCGCACCGGCGCGGCCCGCTGCTGGTGCTGGCGGGCCCAGGCACCGGCAAGACCACGACCCTGGTCGAGGCGATGGTGGCCCGGCTGCGCGGCCCCGACGCGCTGCGCCCGGACCAGGTGCTCGGGCTGACGTTCGGGCGCCGGGCGGCGCAGCAGTGGCGTGAGCAGGTCGTCGCGCGCCTCGGCGGCGGCCTGACCCCGACCGTCACGACGTTCCACTCGTTCAGCTACGCGCTCGTGCGCCAGCAGGCCGACTCCGAGCAGTTCGCGGCACCGCCCCGGCTGTTGTCCGGGCCCGAGCAGGAGCTGCGGCTGCGCGAGCTGCTGCTGGGGTCCGTACGAGACGGCCGGCTGGCCTGGCCGGCACAGCTGCAGCCCGCGCTCGGCACCCGCGGGCTCGCTGCGGAGGTGCGGGCGTTCGTGGCGCGGGCCCGCTCGGTCGGGCTGGACCCCCTGGACCTCGAGCTGATCGGCGCCGGTGCCGGCGAGCTCGGCCCGGCCTGGAGCTCGCTGGGCGGGTTCCTCGGCGAATACCTCGACGTGCTCGATGCCGAAGGGGTCAGTGACTACGCCGAGATCGTGCACCGAGCAGGTCTGCTCGCGCACGACCCCGAGGTGCAGCGCGAGCTGCGTGCGACGTACCGCGTCGTCCTCGTCGATGAGTTCCAGGACACCGACCCCTCCCAGGTCCGGTTGCTGCAGGGACTGGTCGGCCCGGGCACGACGTTCGTCGCCGTCGGCGACCCGGACCAGTCGATCTACGGGTTCCGCGGCGCCGAGCGCCAGGGGATCCTGCGCTTCCCCGACACGTTCGCCGGCACGACCGGCGAACCGGCGCCCGTCGTGGTGCTGGGCCGCACCCGGCGCTTCGGCCCGCTGCTTCGCGACGCCGCCGCGCGGGTCCTGCGCACCACCTCGCTCGCGCCGCTGCCCGCGTCGGTCCAACGGCGGCACCGCAACCCCACGAGCGACCCGGCGATCCCGGGGACGCTGGACGTCGTCACCTTCGACTCCGAGTCGGCCGAGTCCGCGCACGTCGCGAACCTGATGCGCCGGGCGCACCTCGAGGACGGCGTCGCCTGGCACGACATGGCCGTGGTCGTACGCAGCGGCCGTCGATCCGTGCCGCCGATGCGTCGCGCGCTCGCGGCCGCCGGCGTCCCCGTCGAGGTCGCCGCCGACGAGCTGCCGCTGGCCGCGGAGCCGGCGATCGCGCCGCTGCTGCAGGTGCTGCGGGTCGCGACCGGTCCCGAGCTGCTCGACGCAGCGACCGTCCACGACCTGCTCGTGTCGCCGCTGGCCGACGCCGACCCCGGCGACCTGCGGCACCTCGGCCGGGCACTGCGCGCGGCACAGCGCGCCGGCGGGACCGCGGACGGCAGCGACGCGGGACACCTGCCCATGGACTCTCGTCCCGCGCCGTCGCAGCAGCTCGTACGCGACCTCGTCCATGCCCTGGTGACCGACCCCGATGCGCTGAGCCCGGTCGAGGAGGCCGGCCCCGGGCGCCGCCGGATCGCGCGCGCCATGGCGGCGCTGCGCCGCGTCGCGGCCACGATCCGGGCCGCGAGCGACGTCGTGGCGGCGCAGGGCAGCGCCG
>JANWJC010000018.1 GCA_025449595.1 Acidobacteriota bacterium
CCCGGCGACGAGGTCGTGGCGCACTGCCTGTCCGTCGAGCTCGAGAGCCCGCTGGGCCACAACGACACGATGCTCGACCCTGAGCAGCGCATCTGGGGCTTCGAGACCAACTTCGGCGGGCTGGCCCAGGTCGCGCTGGTCAAGGCCAACCAGCTGCTGCCCAAGTCCGCCCACCTGACGTGGGAGGAGGCGGCGGTCCCGGGGCTGGTGAACTCCACCGCGTACCGCCAGCTGGTGTCGCGCAACGGCGCCGGGATGAAGCAGGGCGACCTCGTGCTGATCTGGGGGGCCTCCGGTGGCCTGGGGTCGTACGCGACCCAGCTGGCGCTGAACGGCGGCGCCACCCCGGTGTGCGTCGTCTCGAGCCAGGAGAAGGCCGACATCGCCCGCTCGCTGGGCGCCGAGCTCATCATCGACCGGCGCGCCGAGGACTACCGGTTCTGGAAGGACGAGCACACCCAGGACCCCAAGGAGTGGCAGCGCCTGGGCAAGAAGATCCGTCAGCTCTCCGGGGGCGATGACGTCGACATCGTCTTCGAGCACCCGGGCCGGGAGACGTTCGGCGCGTCGGTATACGTGGCCCGCAAGGGCGGCACGATCGTCACCTGTGCCTCGACCAGCGGTTTCATGCACGAGTACGACAACCGCTACCTGTGGATGAACCTCAAGCGCATCATCGGGTCGCACTTCGCGAACTACCGGGAGGCGTGGGAGGCCAACCGGCTCATCCAGCGCGGCAAGGTCCACCCCACGCTGTCCAAGACGTTCCCGCTGGCAGACACCGGCCAGGCGGCGTACGAGGTCCACCGCAACGCCCACCAGGGCAAGGTCGGGGTCCTGTGCCTGTCACCGCAGGAGGGCCTCGGCGTACGAGACCCGGCACTACGGGCCCAGCACGAGGCGCAGATCAACCGCTTCCGGAACGTCTGAGCCGGCGTCCCGCCACCGCACCGGACCGACCCGGTGGCGCGGGTCCCGCGAGCCGTCAGCCGGGTCCGGCCGGGACCTCCGCCAGGAAGCGGACCAGCGCGGCGGAGACGGCCTCGGGCGCCTCCATCGCGGACAGGTGCCCGGCGTCCTCGACGATCTCGAACCGGCCACCGGCCAGCGAGGCGAGCAGCAGGTCCTGCTCGCTCCGAGGGCTGACCACGTCCTGCTCGCCCCAGAGAACCAGTGCGGGACCTGCGAACCCGGCCAGGGTGGGCAACGAGTCCGGGCGCGCAGCCATCGCCCGCTGGGCCCACGCCACGGCCGCCGGGTCGGTGGCCTCTATGACCCGCCGGACGCGGTCCACCACCGCAGGACGCGCGGCCAGGGTGGTCGTACCGACCAGCGTGGGGACCATCGCGCGGGCCAGTGCCTCGGTGCTCCCCGCCGCCAGCACCTGCTCGGCGACGCGCAACCGGTTGGCGCGCGCGACATCGTCGTCGGCCGTGCCCTTCGTGTCCGCGAGGATCATTGCGGCGACCCGGTCCGGCGCCTGCCGCAGCAGCTCCATCGCCACGTAGCCACCCATGGACAACCCACCGACGACGGCGGAGCGGGCACCGATGCGGTCCAGGATGCCCACGACGTCGCGCGCCATCGCCGCCAGCGACGGTTCGTCGTCGGGGCCGTCCGGGCCGTAGCGAGACTCCCCGAACCCGCGCAGGTCGGGTACGACGACGTCCCACCCCGCCTCGGAGACCGGTCCCACCACCCCGTCCCACACCGACTTGTCGAGCGGAAAGGCGTGCAGCAGCATCAGCACCCGGTCCAGTGACGGGCGCGAGGTCACGGCATGGCCGACAGTCCACCGTCGACGACCAGGGCCTGGCCGGTCATGAAGCGGGCCGCGTCACTTGCCAGGAACACCGCCGGCTCGGCGATCTCCTGCGCCGTCCCCCACCGGCCCATCGGCACCCGTGACAGCAGCCCCTTCTCGATCTCGTCGGTGGAGCGGAGGAAGTCGGTGAGGTCGGTCTCGATCCAACCGGGGACGAGAGCGTTGACGCGTACGCCCTGGTAGGCCAGCTCCAGCGCGAGCGACTGCGTGAGCGAGAGCACCGCGGCCTTCGCGGCGCCGTAGTGGGACATCAACGGGGCGCCGCGCAGCCCGGCGACCGACGCCACGTTGATGATCGAGCCGCCGGAGGCCGTCAGGTGCGGGATCGCGCTCTGGCAGACATGGACGACCGAGTCGACGTTCAGCGCCTGCGTCTTGGCCCAACCCGCGAACCGCATCGTCTGCAGCGGGGTCGAGAACGAGTTGCCGCCGGCGTTGTTCACGACGACGTCGAGGTGTCCGAGCTCGTCCACCGAGGTGGCGACGGCGGCCGCGACAGCCGCCGCGTCGAGCACGTCGGCGGCGACCACCAGGGCCCGTCGCCCGCGGTCGCGTACCTCGACGGCGACCTGCTCGAGCAGCTCGGCGTCACGGGCCAGCAACGCCACATCCGCACCGGCGTCGGCGTATGCGAGGGCGATGGCTCGGCCGATGCCGCGCGATGCTCCGGTGACCAGGGCCACCTTGTCGTCCAGTCGAAAGCTCATAGGTCGCTCCAGCGCTCCATCGGTCCGTCGGTCCAGGTCGCGAGCGGGTACGCGGCCGGCGCGACGTGCCGGACCACCTCGCCCAGCGCGATCCTCACGTACTTCTCCCCCACCCACAGGTGCCGGGCACCCGGGACCGCGACCACCTCGGCCTGTGGCACTCGCGCGAACCGCTCCCGCGCCTCGTCCGGGCGCAGGTAGTCGTCGAGCTCGGGGACCACCGCCACCAGCGGCCGACCGGACGCCGCCCAGCCGTCGAGGTCCGCCACGGTGCTGAACCGCAGCGCCGGCGAGAGCAGGACCGCGCCCTGCACCGGATCGACGTTGCCGTGCTTGAGCGCGACGTCGGTGCCGAACGACCAGCCCAGCAGCCACGGGTCCGGCAGCCCGCTCGCGCTCGCGTACGACAGCGCCGCGGCCAGGTCCAGGCCCTCGCCCCGCGCGTCGTCGTACTGGCCCTCACTGGTCCCGGCCGCGCTCGTCGTACCCCGGGTGTTGAAGCGCAGCACCGCCAAACCGGCCAGCGCCGGCAGCCGCCACGCGGCTTTGCGCAGCACGTGGCTGTCCATCATGCCGGCGGCCGTCGGCAGCGGGTGCAGGCACACGATCGTGCCGAGCGGCGCCCGGTCCAGCGGCGTGGCCAGCTCCCCCACGAGCCGCAGCCCGTCGGAGGTGGTCAGGGTGATCGGCTGGCGGCTTGCCGGCAGCACGCTGTTCGCAACGATCTCCGGCACCCACGAAGTCTCGCAGCCCCCGCCACCACGCCGCGACCGCCCGCCGTACCACCAAGGTTCACCGGCGTTTGATCGACCGCTGGGGGTTCACCGGCGTTTGATCGACGACACGCCGACAACGGGGCCGAAATCGCGATCAAACACCGGTGAACCTGGCCGCCACGATCAAACGCCGGTGAACCCTCCGCGACTGGACGGCTGGCAGCGGGTGGGTCAGTAGCGAGGGGCGTTGCGGGAGCGGAGGGTGTTGGGGGTACGACGGCCGCGGGCGCTCCAGCAGGTGGTGTGCCAGTGCCGGCGCTCGGACTCGCCACCCGGGCGGTCCGCCGGCCAGGCCACGACGTGGGGCGTGCCGGCCGCGATCATCTGGTCGCAGCCGGGACAGCGGTAGCTGTTGGCCGACGACGCCGAGGTCCCGGACAGGCGCCTGACCACCCAGTCACCGTCGGGGTGCTCCTCGACGGTCGACATGCCCTGCGGCAGCGGGCGTTCGGCGTCCGGTTCGCGACGTCTGTTGTGACGGCCCATCGCACACCACCCCGAATCGGGAAGTCAGGAGTCGTACGACCGGAAGCCACGGCCGGTCTTGCGCCCCAGGTATCCGGCGGTCGTGAGGTGCTCCAGCAGCGGCGCCGGGGCGAATCCAGGCTCCCGGAACTCCAGGTACAGCGTGCGCTGGATCGCCAGCGCGACGTCGAGCCCCACGACGTCGAGCAGCTCGAACGGCCCCATGGGGTAGCCGCACCCGGTCTTCATCGCGGTGTCGATCTCGTCCTCGGTCGCGTAGCGCGCCTCGACCATCTTCACGGCGTCGTTGAGGTACGGGAACAACAGGGCGTTCACGATGAAGCCGGCGCGATCCGCGCAGGTCACGGGGTGCTTGCCAAGACCCCGGCACAGGGCCACCATCCCCGCGACGACATCGGGGGCCGTGGCGACGGTGGAGACCACCTCGACCAGCGACATCACCGGCGCCGGGTTGAAGAAGTGCAGCCCGACCACGTCCGCAGGCCGGCGGGTCGTGGCCGCCAGCTCGACGACCGGCAGGCTCGAGGTCGTCGTGGCCAGGACCGTACCGGGCTTGCAGATGTCGTCCAGCGTCGCGAAAAGGGCCGTCTTGACGGACAGCTCCTCCACGACGGCCTCAACGACCAGGTCGCGGTCGGCCAGGTCGTCCAGCCGCACCGAACCGGTGATCCGAGCCAGGGCGGCGTCCCGTGTCGCCTCGTCCGCCTTGCCCCGCAGGACCGCCTTGTCCAGAGAGCGGCGTACGAGTGCCGCGACGCGGTCGACCTGCTCCTGGCCGCGGGTCACGTACAGCACGTCGTGACCGGCCACGGCGAACACCTCGACGACGCCGGCGGCCATCGTGCCGGAACCGACGACACCGACCCGGGTGAACGATCTCGCCCCGGACTCGCTGCCGGCAGCCACCGGTGACGGGGTCAGCGCATCGGCGACGACGACCGGGCTGTTGGCCTCTTCGTACGTGTAGAACCCGCGACCGGACTTTCGGCCCCGCAGCCCCGCGGTCACCATCTGCTTGATCACCGGCGACGGCGCGTGCAGGCGGTCGCGGCCCTGCTTGTACATCGTGTCGAGGATCTCGTACGCGGTGTCCAGTCCGATCAGGTCCAACAACGCCAGCGGTCCCATGGGCAGCCCGCAGCCCAGCCGCATCGCAGCGTCGATGTCCTCGCGGCTCGCGTATCTCGCGTCGTACATCGCCGCCGCATGGTTGAGGTAGCCGAACAACAGCGCGTTGGCGATGAACCCGGCCTTGTCCCCGACCACGACCGGGGTCTTCCCCAGCTGCTCGGCCACCGCCGTCACGTCCTGCACCACGGAGGCATCGGTGACGACCGTGCGGACGACCTCGACGAACCGCAGCACCGGCGCCGGGTTGAAGAAGTGCATCCCGACGACCTGGGAGGGTCGCGCCGTGGCCACCGCGATGTCGGTGACTGACAGGGACGAGGTGTTGGTCGCCAGGATCGCGCTCGGGTCCACGATCGTGTCCAGCCGGGCGAAGATGGCGCGCTTGATCTCCAGCTGCTCGGTCACCGCCTCGATAACCAGGTCGCGATCGGCGAGCCGCTCCATCGCCGAGGTCAGCGAGATACGCGCCATCATGACGTCGCGCTCGGCCTCGGTGAGCTTGCCCCGCGACAGCGCCCGGCCGACCGAGTGCTCGATGTGCTCCTGGCCCCGCTGTACGGCGTCCTCGGTGGCCTCGACGCCGATCACGTCATAGCCGCTGCGGGCGAACACCTCGGCGATGCCGGCCCCCATCGTGCCCAGGCCGACGACCCCGACCTTGGTGATCTTGCCGGTGACCTGCGCTGACATGGCACTCCTCGGACGACATCTCGGGCCCACCCGTCGAGCACACCCGCCGGGGCCGAACCACGGCCCGGGTCGGCGCGCGGGTCCGGGTGAAGTGTCGCAAACCCGCGGCCATGATCGTGCGCCACCCTGCCGGCCGCCGGTTCGCGATCGCCCTAGTCTTCGCCCATGGACCTTCGCATCTTCACCGAACCGCAGCAGGGTGCGACGTACGACCAGCTGCTGCGGGTCGCGCGCGCCGCAGAGGCGTTGGGGTACGGCGCCTTCTTCCGGTCCGACCACTACCTGACGATGGGTGGGGACGGGCAGCCAGGACCTACCGACGCCTGGATCACCCTGGCCGGGCTGGCCCGTGACACCACGACCATCCGGCTCGGCACCCTGCTGACCGCTGCCACCTTCCGGCTTCCTGGGCCGCTTGCCATCGCCGTGGCGGAGGTGGACGCGATGAGCGGCGGACGCATCGAGCTGGGGCTCGGCGCCGGCTGGTACGCCGAGGAGCACACCGCGTACGGTCTCCCCTTCCCCTCGGTCCACGAGCGCTTCGACCGGCTGGAGGAACAGCTGGAGATCATCACCGGCTTGTGGGACACCCCTGACGGCGAGCTGTTCTCCTTTGCCGGCAACCACTATCAGCTCAGCGAGTCACCAGCGCTACCCAAGCCGGTGCAGCGACCGCACCCGCCGGTGATCGTCGGCGGAACCGGACTTCGGCGCACGCCGGCCCTCGCGGTGCGGTACGCCGACGAGTACAACGTGCCGTTCGGGTCGATCCCGGACACCGAGGCGGCGTTCCGACGTGTGCGCGAGGCCTGCGCGGCGGCCGGCCGAAGCGTCGAGCCGCTGTACTCCGCGGCCCAGACAGTGTGCTGCGGAGTGAGCCAGTCCGAGGTCAAGAGGCGGGCGGCGGCCATCGGGCGCGACCTTGAGCAGATGCGCGGGGAAGGGCTCGCCGGGACCCCGGACGAGATCGTCGACAAGATCGGCCGGCTCGCCGCCGCGGGAGTGCGCCGGATCTACCTGCAGGTGCTGGACCTGTCCGACCTCGACCATCTCCAGCTCGTGGCCGACAAGGTGATGCCCCAGCTCTGACCCCGGGCCGGGCCGCGTCATGGGATCCGTACTACGGTCGCCGCCGTGCGCGTCGTCATAGCCCGGTGCTCCGTGGACTACGCGGGCAAGCTCACGGCGCACCTCCCGACCGCCACCCGGCTGCTGCTGGTCAAGGCCGACGGCTCGGTGCTGGTCCATGCCGACGGTGGCTCGTACAAGCCGTTGAACTGGATGAGCCCGCCGTGCACGCTGCGTACCGACGTCGACGAGACCGGCGCCGGCACCTGGACCGTGACGAACAAGGCCGGCGAGCAGCTCGTGATCACCATCGGGGAGGTCTTTGCCGACCACTCCCACGACCTCGGTGTCGACCCGGGGCTGGCCAAGGACGGCGTCGAGGCGCACCTGCAGGAGCTGCTGGCAGCGCAGGTCGACACCCTCGGCGAGGGGTGGCGGCTGGTGCGCCGGGAGTTCCCGACCGCGATCGGGCCGGTGGACCTGATGTGCCGCGACGGCGACGGCCTGGCGGTGGCCGTGGAGATCAAGCGCCGCGGCGGGATCGACGGCGTGGAGCAGCTGACCCGCTACCTCGAGCTGCTCAACCGCGACCCGCTGCTCTCTCCGGTGCGCGGAATCTTCGCCGCGCAGGAGATCAAGCCGCAGGCCCGCGTCCTGGCCGGTGACCGCGGCATCGAGTGCGTCCTGCTCGACTACGACCGGATGCGCGGCCTCGACGACCCTGACTCCCGCCTGTTCTGAAGCTGACCTATTTTCGGTGGGTTCGCGACCCTCACGGTCGGGATCCCACCGAAACGCCGAGCCTGTGGACAAGTAACCTGCCGGGGACCCTTCTTCGACAGCCTCGTTCCATGGGGTACGCGGACGACGGGAGGCTCGCGCCGGCGATCGACCAGCTGCGGAGCCTGGCTCAGCAGCAGGCCGGCGTCTTCAGTCGACACCAGGCACGCGACTGCGGCGTGAGCTCGAAGGCGGTCGGCCGTCGGGTCGATCAGGGTCACTGGATCGCGTACGGCGGTGCCCTGGTACGACCTGGCACGCCGGACACAGACCTGGCGCGTGCGTGGGCGGGGGTGCTGGCCGCGGGGCCGGGCGCCGTTGTCACCGGCCCGCTCGCCTGTCGCCTTCGCGGGCTACCCCTCGAACCGTTCGACCAGGGCGCCCGTAACGGGCGAACCGAATGGCGCAGCGACGCGCGCGGTGTCATGGGATGCGACCTGATGCTGATCCTGCCGGCAGACCGACACGTCGTCGCACCGGGAGCCCGAATCGTACGGACCGATGTACCCATCGCGCACGTGAGCCAGGTGAGCGGCCTGCCGGTGGCGACGGTGACTCGGGCGCTCGTCGACGCCCTGCGGTACCTGCCGCGACCGGCGGCGGTCGGGCTCCTGGATCGTGCCGTGCAGCGGCGCTGGATGACGGCTGACACCTTGGTGGCGTGGGCGGAGTACCTCTCGGGCAAGAAGGGGGCCCCGCAGCTGCGGGGGCTGGCACAGCGGGCCCGGCTCGGGGCCCACTCGGAGGCCGAGCGTCTGGCGGTACGCCTCGTGCGACGTGCCGACATCGCCGGATTGGTGGTCGACCACCACGTGCTTGTCGACGGTCACCTGGTCGCCCGGCTGGACCTCGCATTCCCGGCCTCGAGGGTCGCGGTCGAGATCGACGGGATGGCGTACCACTCCGACGCCCAGCGATTCCAGTACGACCGGACGCGGCAGAACCTGCTTGTGTCGCTGGGCTGGACGGTGCTGCGCTTCACCTGGCGGGATCTGGAGGATCGGCCTGGCTACGTGGTTGCCACGATCCGCGGCGCACTCTGATCTTGGTTCAGGTGGGATTGCGCACGTCATAGGCGCGATCCCACCAAAGCTGCCGGCGAGGTCCGGTCAGACGTCCCTGAGGTGGGCGGCCTCGCCGTAGCCGCGCAGCGAGGCGTTGCCGTCGGCGTACCACGTCGTGGTGGTGAGCGAGGCCGGCTGCAGCTCCATCCGGTTCATCGACAGCAGCGGCGTGGCGAGCACCCGGGCCACGAGGGCGCGGATCGTCCCGACGTGGGCGACCGCGATGACCCGGCGTCCGGAGTGCTGCTCCAGCAGCCCTTCGAGCGTGCCGCCGACGCGGTCGTAGAGCTGGCGCGCCGACTCCCCGCCCGGAGGGGCAACCTCCGGGTCCGTCAGCCACGCGGACATGTGCTCGGGCCAGCGGGCCTGCACCTCGGCGAAGGTGAGGCCGTCCCACTGCCCGAACCGGCACTCGGCCAGCCCGTCGACTACCACGGGGCGCAGGCCGGTGGCCTCGGCGATCGCGTCGGCGCTCTGGCGGGTACGCAGCAAGGGTGAGCAGACCAGCACGTCACCCCCGCCGCGGGTCACGACCTCGGCTGCGCTGGCCGCGACCTGGGCCAGGCCGCGGGCGCTGAGCGGGTGGTCCTCGCCGCCGGCGCCGGAGAAGGTACGGGCCAGAGTCGCAGTCGTGACGCCGTGGCGTACCGCGGTGAGGACCATCGGGTCGCCGAGGTCCGGTCCCCATCCGACGACCGCCGGCGTCGGGCGGGAGGCACCCGTCGGCTCGCCAGCGGTGACGGGGACCGGTGTGGTCGGGTCCGCGGTGGGGACGTCGCTGGAGGTGGCAAGGCCCGGACGCCGCTCGATGCGCCCGGAGCGGCCGCGCTCGACGGCGTCCAACGACTCGTTGGCCAGCGCGTCGGCGGACTTGTTGAGCGCTCGCGGCACCCAGTTGAACGTGATGGACCCGGTCGGCAGCAGGTCCCGGGCCCGCAACGCCAGTCGGCGCATGTCCTCGTGCTTGATCTTCCAGCGCCCGGACATCTGCTCCACGACGAGCTTGGAGTCCATCCGTACCTCGACGTCGGCCCCCGGGTCGATCTCGCGGCACGCAGTGAGCCCGGCGATCAGCCCGGAGTACTCCGCGACGTTGTTCGTCGTGACGCCGAGGTGGTCTGCCAGCTCGACCAGAACCTGCCCGGTCGACAGGTCGCGTACGAGTGCCCCGTACGCCGCCGGACCGGGGTTGCCGCGCGAGCCGCCGTCAGCTTCGATGAGCAGGGTCACAGGCCGGACTCGGCGGTACGTATCAGGATGCGCCGGCATTCCTCGCAGCGCAGGACCTCGTCCTGCGCAGCTTCCCGGATGCGTCCGATGTCGACCGGGGTGAGCTCGATCCGGCAGCCTTCGCAGCGGCGCTGGCGCAGTGCCGCGGCCCCGACCCCGTTGTGGTCGACCCGCAGCTTCTCGTACAGCGCCAACAGGTCTGCAGGCAACCCGACGAGCAGTCGGGCACGTTCACCGGATGCCAGGGCCCCGTCGCCGTCGAGGTCGGCGAGCTGGTCGTCCCGGGTGGCGGTGACCGTACCGAGCTCGCTGTCGACGTCGGCAAGCTCGCGCGTCAGGGAGTCCAAGGACGCCGTGGCCCCCTCGAGGCTCTCCATGATCTCCAGCTCGATGTCCTCGAGCTCGCCCTGCCGTCGGGCCAGCGACGCCAGCTCGTGCTGCAGGCTCTCCAGCTCCTTCGACGCGGTGATCCGGCCGGAGTCCAGCAGAGCCTGGTCCCGGGAGGCCCTGGCCCGGACCTGCTCGACATCCAGGTCGGCCTTGGTCTGCGCCCGGCGCAGGTCCGAGGTCTCGGCCTGGCCCGCGACGATCCGGTCCCGCAGCCCGGCGGTCCGACGCTCGAGCTCGGCGACTTCCTGGTGCTCGGGCAGGGTGCGGCGCTGGTGCGCGATCTGGTCAAGTCTCGCGTCGACGGCCTGCAGGTCGAGCAGGCGCAGCTGGACGTCGGGCTCGGCTCTCACCGGTCTCCTCATGTAGTTGTGTTGCAGCAGCTGCCGTGGCAGCCGGTCGGACGTGGACGCCCACCGTATCCCCGCGGCGGCGCTGTGCTGGACCTCGCCGACCCCTGCTGCTACCGAGCTGGTGGGCCGAGGTCCAGCGCCACGTGGTGGTCGGCACTGCTCGCGACCGGTGCCAGCGCGCATCGCGTCACGACACCGTCCTCACCCAAGGTCAGCGACAGCTGCCACGTCGCGCGGTCGGAGGTCAGCGCCCAGGCGGCCGTGGTCGTACCGTCCGAGCGGGTCGGGGTGCCCGAAGCTGCGAGCGGTCCGCACAGGGCGGTGGCGGCCGTCGCCGCGCGCACGACCTCGGCCACATCGACGCCCGGGCCGGCCCGCAGCGCCGGCGGCCACGACGCCGGCGTGGCGGTGAGGGCACCGGACAAGGCGCGGTACGCCCGATCCAGAGCCGGCGACGGGTCGGGGACCGCAGTCACGACCAACGTCTGGACGGCCGGCCGCAGCTGCGGGGTGAGTCGTACCTCGACGTCAAGGTGACCGGCCGCGCCCGGCACGGTCCACGCCAGGTGCGCCGCGGAGTCGGCGCGGGGCCCGCTCACGTCCGGGGCCGTACCGGCGCCGGTGGTCGGCAGGCCCCCGAGCGCGCCCACGGCCGTTGCTACGGCCGCCCGCCGGTCGGACCGTGACAGGTCGAGGTCCACGTTGGAGGCGAACAGCTCGTCAGCCTGCGTGTCGTCCCACCCCCCGAGCAGCTGCTCGACCGCGGTCCGGGCCGCCGTGGTCGCGGCAAGTGGTCGGAGCCGGCGGGACGGGGCGTTCACGGCCGTGAGCACGGCAGCGAGCGCCGAGGCAGCGGGCTGGTAGACGCGGGCGTACCGGCCGTTGGCCAGGGCCACGACGCCCAGGCCGGTCGCGGGGTGCCAGCGCATGTGCGACCCGAACCCCGGATAGCCGCCGGAGTGGCTCACGATGACGCCCCAGCGCGGATGGTGCTCGACCACCAGGCCGTACCCGTACCCGCCGTTCTCAAGGTGTACGAGATCACCGGCCATCGAGAGCGCCACCCTCGGGTCGATGGCCCGGTGCTGCTGCTGCATGGCCCGGCGCGACGCGCGCGACAGCGGGTGGCCGTCCTCGGGCTCGTCGCGGGCTGGGAACGCTGCCGCGAACCCGGTGATCCACGTCGCGATGTCCGCCACGCTGCTGAACAGCCCGCCGAGCGCGGAGAACTCCCCCGGCCCGCTGAACGGCTCGGCGACCCAGGCGCCGCCGTGGCGGTGGTGCCCGGTGACGAGTGCCGCGGCGGGGACGTCGGCCGCGGCGAAGCACGTGCTGCTCATGCCCAGGGGTTCCAGCAGCCGGGACCGTACGACCTCACACAGGGGCGCCCCCGCCAGGTTCGCCACGACGCGACCGAGGATCACGAACCCGAGATTGGAGTACTCGAAGCCGGTGTCCGGGGCTGCTGCGAATGTCAGCCCGCCCTCGAGCAGGCGGTCGAGGTCCCGCGCCGACATCGACTCCTGTCGGTCCGCCCAGGGATCGTCGGTCGGCAGCCCGCCGCTCATCGTGAGCAGCGAACGGATCGTCAGGGGCGGCGAGTCTGCGGTCGGCAGTACGAGTCCGGCGAGCTGCGGTACGTGCTTGCCCACCGGGTCGTCCAGGGCAAGGGTGCCCGCGTCGCGCAGCAGCAGCACGCAGGCAGCGGTGAAGCTCTTGGTCATGGACGCGATGCGGAACACGCTGTCCTGGCTCGGGACCGTCCCACCGGCCGCCGACTCCCCGACGCCCCCGGCGTGGAGGATCTCGTCACCGCCGACCACGCCGTACGCGATCCCCGGCGCGGCCAGCTCGCGGTGTGCGGTCGCGAAGAGCTCGTCGACCTTCGTCTCAGCGGTAGCCGCAGCGGCCAGGTCCACCGGAATCGTCACGGCGTCATTGTGGTCAACCGCCGATCCGCCGCGACAGCGCGGGTGGGTGACCGTGGGCGCAGACGGGCTCGAACCGCCGACCCCCGGTGTGTAAAACCGGTGCTCTGACCAACTGAGCTATGCGCCCGTACGCCGCTGGCCGGCGTCCGTGAGTGACCGCACGAGGGTACCCCGCGCCGCCATCGCGGTGCGCGGACCGGGAAGGAGCGGATCGACGCATAGACCCATCGGGGTCCGTTTCGTCACCTGCAAGGTCTGCAAGGACCGAAGTGGCAAGCCCTCCCCGGTCTCGACCTCCGGAGAGCATCGGTCGACCCCCGTGGTGGAGATCGGTGCTCCTGTTCGCCGCAGGGCGCGGCCGGCCGTTGCGCTGGGCCGTCCGCGCGTAGGTACCTGTTATCGCGCTCGACCGCGGCTCACGTGAGCCGTTTCGATCTTGTGCTGGTCTCAGAGGTTGCTGGCCGAGCAGTACAGCCGTGACGGGATCTGCCATCTGACCCTGGCTGATGGAGAGGCGCTCGTCGTGAACGGAGACACCACGAAGGTGGTCGGACGGCCCGCAACTGTAGCGGAACTCATCGCGGCATACCCCACGTAGACGCGGCGTCCGCGCTCCGCATCCCGGCGGTCTCCCCGCGCGCATCTTGACCATCAGTCACCAGAGGGCCTACAGCGCGGCGAGCGCTGCCTTGTAGTCCTGCGTGCTTCGGGCCTCACCCGGGCTGTTCACGACGGACCAACGCACGATGCCGTCCTTGTCGATGACGTACGTGGCCCGCGTCGCGAAGCCCCGCTCGGGCAGGAACGCGTCGTACGCCATCGCCACGGCACCGTGCGGCCAGTGGTCGGACAGCAGCTGGAAGTCGATGCCCTCGGCCGCCGCGAACGCCTTCAACGTCGCGTCGGTGTCGGTGGAGACCGCGAGCACGACGGTGTCGTCGCTGTCGAGGTGGTCCTGTGTCAGGTCGTTCAGCTCGCCGGTGCAGGTGCCGGTGAATGCCTTGGGGTAGAACATCAGGACAACGTTCTTCTTCGCCCGGTAGTCGGCGAGCGACACCGGCGCACCGAACTGGTTGTTGAGCGTGAACTCCGGTGCCGGCTGGCCGATCTCTATGGGCATGGTGGTCCTTCGTCGGCGTTACGTACGATCCCACCCCAGATCATGCAACACCTGGCGCGGCGCTCAGCGACGGGCCCTCGGGGCCACCAGTCGGGTGCCCAGCCAGTCGGGGGCCGCAGACACGGTGCTCGTCGCGGACAGGCCCGCTGTCGGGGCGGCGTCGGAGATGTCGGCGGACTCCACGTGACCCTCGCGACCCATCTTCGGTGTCAGCAGCCACACCACGCCCAGATCGGCCAGCGGTCCGATCGCGTCGACCAGCGTGTCCACCAGGTCCTCGTCGTCGTCGCGGTACCACAGCAGCACCACGTCCACGACGTCCTGGTAGTCCGCATCCACCAGAGGGGTGCCCGCTACCGCCGTCACCGCTTCGGTCAGGGCGCGATCGCAGTCGTCGTCCCAGCCGAGCTGCTGCACGGTCTGGCCTGGCCGGACCCCCAGCTTTCCGGCGAGAATGCGCTGCGCGTCGTCCGCAGTGGTCTCGCTGCCCGCGTCGTCCGCGGTGGCCGTCACGCCGTCTCCGTTCGTCCGCGACTGCTGCCGGAGGCTCCGCCAGCACCCCTCGTCATAGAAGGACGTCGCG
>JANWJC010000019.1 GCA_025449595.1 Acidobacteriota bacterium
TGACGCGCCCCGATTTCAAGATCAGCGACGAGCATCATGTGCTGGTGAAAGCGAGCCGACACCTGGCTACCGGGTCAGGCTAGGTCGACGTCCGCGCTGCTTCTGGCTCCAGCCTCACCTCCTGCCAGGTCCGTACCTGTTCCTCGGTGGCTGGGCGCAGCATGGTGTCGAGATCGAGGTACAGCTGACGTGACTCGGTGCCGGTCCACTTGGCGCCGAGGAACCGCGACGGCAGGCGAGGGTCGTCGCGGATGACCTGCAGCCAATCGGTTGCCAGCACAGTCCGCGCGACCAGCGGGTCCGGCCACTGCGAGAGCGGCACGTCGGCCACCGGCCGCCACCGCAGCACGAACCCGACGTGGCGTGCTTCCAGGCCCGTCACGTCGAACGCCCGGCGCACCAGTTCCGGTGCGGACGAGGGTGGCTGCGGGCGCCCCTGGATCACCCGAAGTCCGGAAAGGACGGCAGGGTCGGTGACCAGGCTTGCCACATCGACATGTCGCGGCGCCGCCCACAGGCCGGACTGGACCATGCCGAAGCCCGCCCAGGTCAGCGTGGCTCGCAGCTCGTGACGCTCCCGCTGCGCCTCCTCGGGGAGCGAGTACGCGACGAACGTCCACTCCTCGTCCCACGCTGCATCATCGGGACGCGGGTCGTGCGCTCGCTCGCGTCCCTCGATCAAGGTGTCGCTGCCGAATGCTGTCAATCCGAAGTAACTCCGACGCCCGGCAGTATGCCTTCGGAGCAGGTTGCGTCTGACCATCCGGCTCAGGGTCGCTCGGGCGGCGTGCTCTCCCAGGTCGCGCAGGGTGGCGCAGACGCCGGCATTAGCGAACACGAAGCCCTCGCCGTCGACGGTTGCGAAAGCGTCCGCCTGGGCACCGAGGGCAGCCCACAGCTCGCTCGAGAGCAGCTCGGAGAATGGCCGTCCCGAAGCCTCCTCCAGGATCCAGGCAAGAACGTCCGTGTTCGCGGAGCAGTACCGGAACGCCCGCCCGTGGTCGCCGTCCTTTCGCAGCGTGGTGAGGAACTCCCGGACTCCCGCCGGGTCGCCGGATCGTGATGCACGCCAGCGTCCCGAGCGATCGTGTCGCTGCACCGGCGACTGAGGATCGTCGTACTCCTCGTCATAGGCGACCGCCACCGTCCTGTCGAGGGTTTGCTGCACGGTCGCGTCGCCGTACGCCGAACCCTCCAGCGCCGCGATGTACCGCGACACCGTCTCGCGCACGTCGACCTCTCCCCGCGAGACGTACCGACCGAAGACCGCGCTTGTGATCGACTTCGACACTGACATCAGCAGGTGGCGGGTCTCGCTGCTCATACCGTTGAGGTACCGCTCAAGCCGGATCTCATCACCCCGCAGCAAGATTAAGCCGTCGGTGCAGCACGCACGCAGTTCGGCGTCGAGCCCCGGTGGATCGAGCCGCTCCCCGTCGGTTAGCGCGAGCAGCGGCCCGCCGCCGCGAGGAACAGTGGCGGTGCGCAGGACTTCTTCGATGTGCTGGAAGGCCCAGCGGTTGTGCGGCCACTCCTGCTAGGAGTCCGCCGTGAGACCCTCGGGTCGCGTGGTCTGGCCGGTCACCCATGAAGTGGGCCACGGATCACCCGAGTGTCGCGGCGCCCCTATCCTGTTCCGCTCAGACCCCGAGTGTTCGCCGAAGCAGAGACGATGGAGGCGAGTCACTTGGCCAAGCCTGAGACGAGGTTGATCGCTGCCGCGATGATCACGACGCCCAGGGGGTAGGACAGCAATGCGTGGCGCAGTGCTGTGCGCCGGATCTCCTTGGTCTGGATGTCCGTATCAGATACCTGGAACGTCATGCCGATCGTGAAGGCGAGGTAGGCGAAGTCGCTGTACTGCGGCTCCTGATCCTGGTTGAAGTCTACCCCGCCGTCCGGGTCGGAGTAGTAGAGCCGCGCATACTTCACGGTGAATAGCGTGTGAACCAGGACCCAGGACAGAAAGACCGAGACCATCGCAAGGCTTGTCTGTAGGTATTTCAGGTTGCCGACGGCGTGGCTGGCTCCGAACAGCACCAACCCTATTGCGACCAGACTGGCGATCGAGGCACCGAGCAGCAGCGCGTCAGCCAGGTCGCGACCTGGATCCTCTCGTCTGGCGTGAGTCGCCGTCCTTGCGGAGTCGAGGCGCCATACCGAGGCCCAGACCCAGACACAGAAGCTCAGTGCGAGCACGTCCCATCCGATCAGAGGTGCCATCCGGCCGGCTCCGAGCGCTGCACTGACCGCAGCCCCGGAGACTCCGATGAGAAGGGATATCAAGAGTTTCAGGTGAGCGGTCATGATTTCCTCGCAGCTGGGAGTTGGCCTTCATTGTTGCCGTGTCGTCCGACTCAATGGTGCCTTATGACACATCAGTCGGTGCCGCCAGCAACATGACCGTGAGCGCAGGGTTGGCACCGCCTTCGGTGGGAAGGACACTGTGGTCAGTCACGGATCAGTTGGGGACCGCGGTGCTGCGGCGCGTGCGCGAACGTGTCTGGCGTGCTGGTGATCACGGGTGACGCCTTCGCGTCGACCTGCAACTCCGTGGCCAGAACCGCGATCGATTCATTGCGTACGAGTAGCCGTGAACTCCCCGACGGTCCTGATGACGCGAGGGCTGCGCGCGTTGCTGAAACGGGCGAAGATCGAGCAGGTCGTACAGCGCGCCATGGTCTATGCACAAGCCCCGTCGGTGCGCTGACCGAAGGGGACTCGGAGCGATGTGCCGAGCGGATCAGCAGCAGTGGACTGGGCTTAGATCTTCAGGGCGAGGACTGGGGTCGTCGTGGGGGCGAGTGAACCACCGGAGGGCTCGACGGTGACTCCGACGAGCGCGGCCGAGCCGACCGTGCCGGTGAGGACCTGCGTTCCCTGCCCGCTGGCGTCTGGTGTCAGGAACCCGGCGGGGGTTGCCGAGCCCGACGCGGATATGAACCACAGCTGGTAGACCTTGTCATGGGGTAGGGCGGGCACGCCGTTGGTGACGATGATGGCGTGATCCAGCGAGATCGAGGTCACGATGGCGCCTCGGCCCCCGCCCGCCACCGGACCGGTGGCGGCAACCGTGTCCGGTGCGGTCAGCACGGATGTCACCGCCACAGCGTTGGCCTGCACCTGATCGAGGTCGTGCGACAATGCGGCACTACGCCATCCCAGCGCCCCAGCCAGGAGCAGCAGAACCCCCGCGGCCACAGCCAGCACCCGGTGGGGCGCGGTGCGCCGCGGCAACCTCACCAAGGTGTCGCCAACCGCGACGCCGTCGCTGCTCTCGCCGGTGACCGCGTCCTTCCCCGATGGGTCCGTCATTGGCGTTGAACCCGACGCGCGGTCGGCTGTCACGGCGTCGATAGGTGCGGCAACCGGGAGAGCCTGATCGCCGGCGGTGGGAGGCAGTTGCGGCGTGCGGGCGACGGTAGCCAGGACAGCGGCCCGCAACCCCGCCGGCGGTGAAGCCACCTCGCTCGCCCCCAGCTCAGCCGTCGCGGCACGCAGGCTCACCACCTCATTTCGACAGCTCGGGCAGCCCACCAGGTGTGCCTCGAAATGTGCGGTCTGCTCCGGGCCGAGGGCATCGAGGGCATATCCGCCTACCAGCAGGTGGACGTCGGGCTCGTCGTACGCGGCATTCATGGTCGCACCCCCTTCGCCGCGCCGGCGTCCAAGTCGAGCGCATCTCGCAACCGGATGAGACCGTCGCGCATCCGAGTCTTCACCGTTCCCAGAGGGATCCCAAGCAACGCGGCCACGTCGGTTTGGGTGTGACCGCCGTAGTAGGCGAGCACGATGCTCTCGCGCTGCAGCTCGGTCAGGGCTGCCAGGGCCTCGCGGACCCGTTCGCCGTCGAGGCGGACCTGAACTTGCTCGACGACCTGGTCGAACGGTGTGTCCGGTGCCAGAAACCCAGTGGTGCCCACTGCCCGGTCACGATCGGCGGCTGCCTGCGCGGACCGGACCCGGTCCACGGCTCGTCGATGTGTGATCGTGAGGACCCAGGCCCGTACCGACCCCAGGGTCGGGGAGTACCTCGTGGCCTTGCGCCAGACCTCGAGCATCACTTCCTGCGCCACCTCCTCGGCCTGCGCCGGGTCACGGATCACGCGGCGCGCCAACCCGAACACCTGGCCCGCGAGCGTGTCGTAGATGCCCGCGAATGCAACCTCGTCACCTCGCGCCACCCGCACCATCAGGGCGACGAGCACATCGTCCTGGCCTGCCACCTGCCCAACAGTGCCACAGGTCATCACTGTCCCAGTCCTGGGCACGACACAGTTGGAACCGTCCGCGCCGACAAGACGCAGATGTCGCGGCAACTGAGCCGTCACGAACCCGCGCCCCAGAACCTCAACGGCGCACGATGTGCTGTCACACCGTCCGTTCGGAGCCAGTCGAGTCGCGGATTGGTCCGGGCCCACAACGAGACGCCTCGCTCTCGGCGCTGCCGCGACACCCAGGTGGACAGCGCGACCGCGCGGCCGACGAGCCAGCCAGGTCGCTGATCGTGTCGAGCGCCGGATCGAAGCCAGCGGACTGCAGCGCCGCCGCGAGTGTCCACCCGCCCACCAGCAGGACTGGGGCAACGGCCGATGCCACCATGACCCAACCGGCGTCCTGCCGATGGGACGGCTTGTCGATGGTTGCGTCCACCGGCGTGGTGTACGAAGGTCCGCCGAAGTGGCGGCTGTCCGTGCGGCACCGGCGCAGGGCCACCGGAAGGCGCAAGGCCGTTGAGCCAACACCAATGTGGGCCGGCACCGTGCGCCCCGGAGTGGTGGCCGCGGGGTTGGCGTGGTCCGGCGCAGTATCTGACTTTCGAGATCGTGAGACTGTGAGCACAGGCAGCTTCGGCACGGGGTTCCTTCTCAGACAGATCAAGACTTCGCGGGGCATGGTCGACGGCGCCCGACCATCGTTGTCATCCCACTGCGGACCGCGGGTCGGGCGCCAACGGACGCCGGTTGGCGACCTGGAGGCTGCGATCGCGAAGTCACAGGCCCTGCTCGCTCCGCGCGTCGTGCCAGCGCAGAGGCTGCCAGTTTGCATCCTCTGCGCCGGTCCCCTTATGTGTCAGTTGGCGGCGAAGTACAGGAACAGGTTCGTCGGGATCGTCGCGGTGACGTTCTTGTCGTGGTGACGCTGTAGCCACTGGATGTAGGAGTAGCTGCGGTGTCGGTGGATCCGGTTGAAGGTGGCGGGGTTGGTGACGCCGACGACGTACACGTCCCACCACTCAGCCTGGCGGTGGTTCTTGTCGGTGATGAAGTGGTCGTGACCGGGAGTCTGGAAGTTCTTGAGGGCCGGGAGCAGGGCCGCCGGGGTTGTCTTGAAGATCGGTGCCAGCGCACCAGCGAGCCGGGTCAAGTCCATGGTTCCGGGGTGGTCGATGCATACGAGCGTGGACGGGCAGTCCATCCGCATCGCTGGCACGTTGAACCCCAGTGGCACTGTGATGATGAGCGGGTCGTGCTGCCGTGACGGCGCCCTGCGCCATTTCGCGCCGACCTCGCAGCCTGTCGTTGAGGCAGCGGGAACGCTGGTGTCGCACCAGAACCCGTGGGTGTACGTGAAGTCCGAGGGGTGTCTGGCGAAGCTGCCGTTCGTTATGCCGAAGCCGTTCTCGCCCATGCCCGGCATGGCGGCCATGGAGCCGTTCGCCGAGGTCGTCGCGGTGGCAGGGGACCTGGCGGGTGCGCTCGTGGTGCGGGTCGCGGCCTGGGCGGCGCCGAGACCCCCGGCAACCACGACCGCGGCCGTCAGCGGAAGTGCCCACCGAAGCCAGCGCTTGGCCCGGATGTTGTGTGCAGAGGACAGGGCCCTCTCCGTTCTGCTTGGTGGCGTCCTTCAGCGGACACCGTGGGGTGACGCGAGGCCGGATGACCGGTCGCACAGCAGGGGTTCGGAGCCGCTGCGGTGTCGGTTTGCTTCGCGCAGGGGGTTCACGCGACGTGGACGTTTGTATGTGGAAGGTGACGAAGGCGCAGAGAACCATTGGGATTTCGCACACGTCACCCTCGTGCACGGCCGTCATCCGGGCCCGACCACGAAGCCGTAGAGCTGGGGCTCTGAGGTTCTGAACCAGCCGGTTCGGGGCCGACAGGTCCAGTCAGGACGCGGGAGTGAGCGCCGGGGAAGGATCGGCGCCCTCCGCCGTGCAGCCAACAGCCCCCAGGGCCCCGCGCGCGGGAACCCGCTTGCGGTCCCGCGAGGTGGCCCCGAGCACGCGCAGTGCGAACAGGATGATCAGAGGTCCGCTACCGGGGTCGGTGGCCCGTCCGGAGAACAGCTCACGGTGCGTGGTGGTGCACACAGACTGGCCCCACCCGGTGCACATCGATACGCCGTGGTCCGCGATCGACGGCCGCGCAGCTCATTGGCGTGACGTGGCCACCCTGGCGACTTCGGCGGGGTCGATGAGGTGGCTGTGGTCGTCATCGCCGACGTCAATTTGGATGACGTCGATGCGGCCGTTGAACTTGCTGGCTCCTGCGTAGTCCGCGCTGACGGGCATGCCGTAGTCGTCGCCGATGTCGGTGGTCTCGTCGGCGGAGAAGACCAGGGGCTGCGTCAGGTCGACGCGGCCGGTGCCGACTGCGCGTCCATCGTAGTAGAGGGCCACGTCACCGCCCTTGGCGAGCCCGCCGCCGTCGTAGGCGAACTCCGCGCGGACCTGGTGGCTGCCAGAGGGGATGGTCTCAGTCGCGGCGGTGACGAACTCCTGCATGCCGAGGAGGTTGTAGACGAACTTGGCGATGCCG
The DNA here is from genome assembly GCA_025449595.1 of Acidobacteriota bacterium. Lineage (GTDB taxonomy): Bacteria > Actinomycetota > Actinomycetes > S36-B12 > CAIYMF01 > JAFIHG01. The sequence goes on from JANWJC010000019.1 coordinate 6,762, forward strand.
TCCTTGACGTACAGCGCCCAGCCCCCGAACCGGCCGCCCTGGGCGATGAGGACACCATTGGAGGCCTCCGCCTTGGGTGTCTCGATCGACGCGGTGACGCTGAACGAGCGGTTCTTGATGTCCAGGACGCTGTTCTCGCTGAGCCGCTTCATGCCCGGAAAGAGGACCTGCTTGTTGCCCGTGATGAGCTGAGGACGGCCGGCAATGGTCGCGTTGAGGCGTTCGAACCGGCGGTCGTCGATGGGCAGTACGTTGAATTTCACGGCCTCGATCAGCCACAACCGCTGCAGGGCGGCGAGCCGGTCGGGCTGCTCCGCGGCCAGGTCGTTCGCCTGCGTCCAGTCCACGTTGCCGTCGTACAGCTCCCAGACGTCGTCATCGAGTTCTGGCAGCACAGCCATTGGCACCCAAGGAAGGCTGTGCTGGGTGACTGCGCTCCAGCCGCGGAAGTAGATGCCGCGGTTGCCCGCCATCTCGAAGTACTGCAAGTCATGTCGCTCAGGAGCCTCCGCAGCATCGAAGGAGTAGACCATGCTGGTGCCCTCGATCGGGGACTGCTGCACCCCGTTGACGAAGGTCGGCTCGGGCAGCCCGGCTGCTTCCAGCACAGTGGCGGCGACGTCGATAACGTGGGTGAACTGCGTACGGGTCTCCCCGCGCGCGGTGATGCCGGCGGGCCAGTGCACGATGGTGCCGTTGCGGGTTCCGCCCCAATGCGAGGCAACCTGCTTGGTCCACTGGTACGGAGTGCACATCGCCCAAGCCCAGCCGACGGAGTAATGGTTGTAGGCGTCGACGGTGCCGAGCTTCTCCTTGACCGAGGCCATGAACTCGGGCGTCTCGATGGCGGCGAGGCCGTTGAAGTTGGCCATCTCGTTGAACGCGCCGTTGACGGTGCCTTCGGCGGAGGCGCCGTTGTCGCCGATGATGTAGTAGACGAGCGTGTTCTCCAGCACCCCGATCGACTTGATGGCGTCGACGAGCCGACCGACGTGGAAGTCGGTGTGCTCGAGGAAGCCTGCGTAGACCTCCATCTGCCGCTCCAGCACCGGCTTCAACGCGTCGTCCATGCCGTCCCAACTTGGGATCACATCGGGACGCGCAGTCAGCTCGGCGTCGGCCGAGACGATGCCAGCCTGCTGCTGCCGGGCGAAGATCTCCTCCCGCTGGGTGTCCCAGCCGTCGGCGAACTTGCCAGCGTACTTGTCGGCCCACTCCAGCGGCACGTGGTGTGGTGCGTGCGTGGCGCCTGGCGCGAAGTACATGAAAAACGGCTTGTCCGGCGCCAGGGCCTTCTGGGTGCGCACCCAGTCGATCGCGCGGTCGGCGAGGTCCTCGGTGAGGTGGTAGCCCTCCTCGGGGGATTTCTCCGGCTCGATCGGCGACGTCCCCTCGTACAGGGCCGGGTAGTACTGATTGTTCTCGCCGCCGATGAAGCCGTAGAAGTACTCGAAGCCGCCGCCACCTGAGGGCCACGCGTCGAACGGGCCGACCGGCGACGTCTGCCACGGCGGCACCTCATGGCACTTGCCGAACTGCGCGGTCGAGTACCCGTTCAACTTCAGGGTCGTGGCCAGCGCGGCCTTGGTGTTGGGCCGCAGGCCGCTCGAGCCCGGTGCCGACGTCGCCGTCTCGGTGATCATTCCCATGCCGACCGAATGGTGGTTGCGCCCACTCAAGAGGGCCGCTCGCGTCGGCGCGCACAATGCGGTGGTGTGGAATCGGTTGTAGGTGAGCCCGTCATGCTGCAACCGCTCAGCCGTCGGCATCGCCACCGGGCCCCCGAACGCGCTGCTGGCGCCGAAGCCCACGTCGTCGAGCAGGACGATCAGGACATTCGGGGCACCCTGGGGTGGGAGTAGCGGCTCGATAGGCGGGAA
>JANWJC010000020.1 GCA_025449595.1 Acidobacteriota bacterium
CTCGCCCACGATCTGGCGGAACGTGCGGCTGAAGGTCCCCAGGCTGGTGAACCCGACGTCGAGGCAGATGTCGGTCACGCTGCGATCGGTCTCCCGCAGCAGGAACATCGAGCGTTCCACTCGTCGGCGTTGGAGGTACCGGTGGGGCGTCTCGCCGAACGTGGCGCGGAAGCAGCGGCTGAAGTGTGCCTCCGAGACACATGCGACCGCGGCTACGGCGGCGACGTCGAGCGGCTCCGCGTACGCGCGGTCCATGGCATCGCGTGCGCGCAGCAGGCGCCGGTTCGACTCCTCGGCTTCCAGGCTCACGGGGCAAGGCTACGGCATGAGTTCCGCAGGTTCACTCGCGGCGCTCGTATTCCACGCGGACCCCGAGGAGCCGCACGGGGCGGGAGAGGTCGAAGCGCTCGAGTACGTCGAGGGCGGCCTGCTCGATGACCTCGTGGTCATCGGTCGCGCCGGTCGGCAGCTTCATGGCGCTGGTCCGCGTGAAGAACGAGGCGTAGCGAACCTTGACCGCGACGCGGATCACCGGCCGCTGTGTCGTCGCGGCATCCTGGGCCAGCTCACGAGCAAGGCCCGTGACCGCGGTCTCGATCGCGGCGCGGTCGGTGAGGTCCTGCGGGAACGTCGTCTCGTGGCTGCGGGAGCGCGGGATGTAGGGTTCCGCGCTGACCTCGGTCGGCCCCAGCCCCATGCCCATCGCCTTCAGACTGGGCCCGATCGTCGGCCCGAAGGTGCCGGCCAGCATCCGCCAGTCGGCTGACGCGAGCTGGGCCACGGACCCGATCCCGACGCCCTTGAGCTTCGCAGCGGTGCGGTCGCCGATGCCCCAGACGGCCGAAGTCGGGCGGTCGCCCATCACGGCCAGCCAGTTCGCGTCGGTCAGCTGGTAGATACCAGCCGGTTTGGCGAACCCGGTCGCCTGCTTCGCCTGGAGCTTGTTCCCGCCGATGCCGATGGAGCAGGCGAGACCCGTCCGCGCCAGCACCTGGCCCTGGACGTCCGCCGCGAGGCGCGCCGGGTCGTCCGTCTCGGCGGCCAGGAAGGCCTCGTCCCAGCCCAGCACCTCGACCGTGACGGGGAAGGTCCGCAGCGTCGCCATGACCTGCTCGGACGCCGCCCAGTAGGCCGGGGCATCGACCGGCAGGAAGACCGCCTCGGGGCATCGCCTCGCCGCCGTCCGGAGCGGCATGCCCGAGTGGATGCCGAACGCGCGCGCTTCGTAGGACGCCGTCGAGACCACCACCCGCCACTGGGTCGGATCGCCCAGGCCACCGACCACCACGGGTCGACCACGCAGCTCGGGCTGGCGCAGGACCTCCACCGCGGCCAGGAACTGGTCCAGATCGACGTGCAGGATCCAGCGTCCGACCGTCATGGCTGGCAGTCTGGCGCAACCTCAGGCGTGAGGGGAGCGGCTAGCCTCCTCGCCTGGCCAAGAGAGCAGGCGTCGATCTCGAAGTCAGCAGTAGGTTGCCACGACGATGCCCGTCCCGGCATGCCCGGGGTCCGGCCCGTAGCCAGGGTCCGGCACCACCACGATGATGCTGACGATGTTCCCGCGGATCGTGCTCCCTGACTGCGAGACGGAACTGGTCACTGCCACCCCCATGTAGGAGGGCAGGCTGGCCACCGGCGAGCCGCTGTTGCCCGGCGAGGCGGTCCAGGTCCCACCACAGACCGGTGTCGCCGAGCTCAGCCCGTCGCCGAAGCCCTTGAACGACGATGGCGCTCCACCGGTCACGCTGTTGCGCTGAGCCCACTGCGCGCCCCAGAACGTCAGGCTCGACGCGCCACCGGCGACCGTCTGGTTCCCGACCACGAACACGCCGCGGGTGGGGAAGGCGAAGACGATCACCGATGCCGACGCGGTCGAGGGGAGGTAGTAGGGATCACCGTCGAAGCTCGCCTGGACCGGCTCCGGGCCCAGGGCCACGGCGACGGTGCCGATGGTGCAACTCGCGTTGCCGCCGGCATCGGTCAGGCCGGTCGTGCAGGACTGGCTGGCCGTCCCGGTTCCCAGGGTCAGCGTCAGCGTTCGACCAATGATGGGGACGGTCCCGTCCTCCAGCAAGCGTGCTCCGAGCGTGACGGGGTGGCCCTGGAGGATCACCGTGGGGCCGGTGAGCAGGGTAGCTGTCTCCTCGCGCGTCACCGTGAACGGCTGGTTGACGGCCGCGGCGAGGTAGTCGCCGTCACCGCCGAAGCCCGCCGACACCGTGTAGGCACCACCGGCCTCGCTGGGCACGATCGCGCAGACGGCCGCGCCATCGGTCGCCGTGGATCCGGCGCACGACTCGGCAGCCATGGTGAAGTCGATCGGTTTGCCGCTGATCGGGGCGCCGTCGTCCGTCCGGGTCAAGCGGGCCGAGAGGATCGCCGGGTCGTGGAAGTCGGCCGTGGTCTGGCCGTCGTACACGAGGGTCGTACGGGCCTTGCCGACGACCTGCGTCAGGTTGCCGGTGCTACCGACGAAGTCGGGCCCGTCACTCGTGTACGTCGCCGTGATCGTGTGCGACCCGACCGAGAGGCTGGACGTCGTGTAAGAGACGTGGCCGGTCGCGTCCAGCGCCTGCGGCGGACCAAGGTCCGCGCCGTCGTCCTGGAACTGGACGGTGCCCGTGGGGCTGCCGGCGCCGGGCGGGTCGACGGTGGTCGCCGCCGTGAAGGTGACAGGTGCCCCGAATTCGGATGGGTCGGCGGATGACGCCACGATCGTCGTCGTGGCGGCGGGGGTGACGAGCTGGCCGGCGGGGCGAAGGAGGTTCGTGAGCGAGGCGCTGCTACCGGCCACATCCGGGTCGGTGCTGCTGAACGTGGCCTCGATGTCGTGCGACCCGACGGCCAACGTGGACGTGCTGACGGAGACCTGACCGCTGGTACCAACAGACTGCGGCCCACCCAGGGGGCTACCGTCGGCCGTGAACTGTACGGAACCAGCGACACCGCCCGAGCATGCGCTCGAGACGCCGGCCGTGAACTCGACCGTTTGCCCGAAGGTCGACGGGTCGACGCTCGTGTCCAGGGTCGTGTTGGAGGTGGCCGCCGTGATCGTCTGGACCAGCGGCCCGCCGGGACTGAAGAGGTCCGTGCCGAAGTAGGACGTGGTGATGAGGTGGGTGCCGCCCGAAAGGGTGGCGGTCAGCGTGCCTGAGCTGTGGTTCGTGGGGATGACGTGCTTGCCGAACACCGGGTCGGGATCGAAATCGGGCGTGATGACCTCGACGCCCATGAAGACCCCGTTGTCGAAGAATGTGACAGCCCCTTCCGGCGAATCGGGGAACAGGGCGCCGAAGACCGTGGCCGTGAAGCTCACCGGGCTGCACGCCGGGGCCGGATCCTGCGACGACGTGAGGGTCGTGGCGGTGGGCGACCCGGCCGCCCAGACGGTGGCGGGCCTCACCGCGACGGCCAATACGACCATGCCCGCGGCCGCCAGGGTCGCCAGCCAGATCCTTGCTGCGGGGAGCCTGCTCATGTCGCGCCTCTTTCGCTGCTAAGCCAGTCAGCGCGGAGACTGCGCGATGGCGGTCGCAAACAGGTCGCAGACCGGTCGCAGACGTAACTGCCCGCGGCGGGACGTGCTCAGCCCGGCGGCTTGGTCGGGTCGCCCACCTTCTGGAGGTTCCACGTCCAGACCTGGTCGTATTCGCCGGCGGCCGTCCGGTAGTGGCACGTCCCGGCGATCGAGCTCGCCGTCGCGTCGATCGTCCAGCTGGTCCCGAAGCAGGAGCTGGTCGTGGCCGGTCGCGTGGCGGCATCCTGGAGGATGGGGAAGAACTGCGGCGCCGGCCCGGCCGTGTTGTCGCCGGCGTTGCACTTGGCGGCGAAGCCGGGGAGCGGCGGCAGCTCCCCGTCGCCCCAGTACTGGAAGTGCTGGCCGTCGCTTGTCTTCAATAGGTACAGCGCCTGCTGCTGCCAGTCGGTCTCCGGCACAGGGAACCCCGTCGCCGCCACCTTGCTGCCAGATCGATCGTCGGCCGCGTTGATGCAATGCGCGTCGAGCGACCACTCGATCGTGCCGATGGGCTTGTAGATGAGCGGGCAATCCGTGCCGGGCTCCGGGCTGGCCGCACCCGACAGCAGGCAGTCGATGTACTTCGCGGGGTCCTCGTCCTGGACCCAGATCCCGGTGAACGACGTCGAGGCGTGCCCCGTCTGCTGGCCGTGCGAATACGTCCACGAGACCTCCGTCGACATCGTCCCCTGCCAGCCATCGCACGGCTCGGCCTTGATGGTGACGGCGCCACTGATGACCGACGAGGGGTCGTCCGAGTGGTTCGAGACCACCAGGTAGAGCTGGTCGATGTCGTCGGCCGGGACGTCCCGACAGAACGTGAACTGGGTGCCGTCGACCTGGCGCCGCTCCCAGTGGTCCTTGACGTGCACGAGCACGTCGGCATCCAGGCTGTCGGAGGGCGTGAGGCCGCTCAGGTCGAGCGTCACGTCGCGCCCCGGCGCGGAGCCGGCGAGGTAGAGGTAGCGGGCGGTCAGGGCCGGCATGGACGTCGGGGTCCAGCTCGTCATGCCGTCTGCGTCGATCGACCGGGCATCGATGGGCGGCCAGTACGTGTCAGGGATCGAGGGATCGAGTTGCTGGTAGCGCTTCTCTGGACCCGGCACGGTGACCTGTCCCAGGATGTCGCGGTTCAGGTTGCGCACGGCGAAGTCCCGGAAGTGGTCCTTGAACGGCAGCTGGGCATCGATGACGGCGTTCACCCCGGCGAAGTCGGCCTTGCCGACGCCCTCGATCCGTTGCCAGGTCGCGAAGATGGCGGCAGGGCCGAGCTCCTGCTGCATGAAGATCGGCCAGATGTAGGCGGCCTGCGGGTGCGTCCCGTCGCTCGACGCGAGCGACAGCGGGCTCGCCTGGAAGTCGTGGAACCAGCCGTGCACGAGGGCGCTGTCGCCGAAATAGCTCTCGGCCCAGGTCGCGCTGGCGTCCTCGAACCACTGGAGCTGCCCAGCACTGTTGACCATGGCCCGGTAGTTGTGGGCCATCTCGAGGATGTGGAAGAACTCGTGGATGAGGTCGTTCCGGAAGTCGGGGTCCGCCAGACGGCCACGGTTCACGAGCATGAATCCACTGGCGGTGTTGCCCGTGAACGGTTCCGACGGGACCTCATCTGCCACCGCGTCGATGGACCGCTGGTCGCCCTCGCGGAACACGGACTGGGTCAGCGTCAGGACGTAGACGTCGATCCGCTGGTCGCCCCCGAACTCCGGGTCCGGGGTGGGGCCTCGCCCATCCGGGATCGGCTCGCCCATGCCGTTCGGAACGGGCTGCGTCATGCGGGTCCACAGGTCGTCCATCGTCGCCGCCACGCTGCTGACGACGGCCTGATCGTCCGCCGCATTCGCGCTGACGCACGCCCAGACCTTGAAGTGCGGACTCGCCGGCCCAGAGTCGACCCAGTTGCGGCACTCGTTGATGTCGTTCGTGATCGGACGGCCAGCCGAGGGGCGGGTGTATGACGCCAGGGTGGCGGAACTCCCGGTGACCGCCGTCGCGCCGCCGGCGAAGATGCTGGCCGGATCGGTGGGCCGCACCACGAACGGCTTCAGGCGGGCCTGGTCGGCCGGGGAGAGGGTCGGCAGCAGGTCCAGGATCGCCGCGAACAGGCCGTTGTCCTCGAAGGCCGGCGTCGCGCCCGCGAACTCCGGCGGCAGCCCCGGCAGCCCGAACAGCGTCTCGCCCCGATAGATCAGCGAGGTCACCAGGTCGATCTGGCCGGCAGCGTGGGCCGCCTCGATCAACGCCTGGGCCGTCGCCGGCTCGGGCGAGGCAGACGAGCTCGGGAACGAGGTGGTTCCCGGTGATCGGCCGGCCGGAATGCCGACCGCTGCGGAAGAGCCGGTCGGCTGCGGCGGCGACGCCGAGGACGGCGCCGAACACCCCATCAGGACGACACCCAGCAGCGTGACCAGGCATCTCCCGACCAGACCGCGTCCCGCGATACGCACGAGGTCTACCGGACCGCCTCGTAGTGGAGGAGGATCTCCTTGTTCTTGCCCGGCTTCGTCTCGATGAGACCGAGCGTCGTCTGACCGTCCATCGGACCCCAGTACCGCGGACCCTTCCCGTAAACGACGGGCATGACGAAGAACCAGTAATCGTCGGCGAGATTGCGGCGCAGGCACTCCCGGACCACGGCGGGCCCCCCCTCGAGGATGATGTTCCCGCCCTCCTCGCCCTTCATCTTCTTGAGGATCTCAGCCAGATCGCCACTCAGGATCCGCGAGTTCTCCCAGTCGGAAGACGTGAGGCGGTGCGACAGGCAGACCTTCTCGACCCGGTCCAGGTAGCGTCGATAGTCGATGAGCCATGCGGGCTCGCCCGGATCGAGCGCCTTCTCGCTCCACGTCTGCTGATGCCCGAGAAAGGATCGTCGGCCCATGACGACCGTCGTGACGTCGTCGAACCGGTCGTACCACATGTTTCGAAAGAGCGGGTTGGGCTCGGTCGAAGGCTGACCCGACGTCGGATACTCCGGAAAGACGCCGCGGCCGTCCAGGGTCATGTACACGTTCGCCGTGATCTTCCGCATCGTCTGGTCCTCCGCGCCTGCCGACCATCGCCGTGACGTCCCGTTGCGACGACGGGAGCATACGCATACCTGCCGAAGGCGCGGTCGCCGCCCAGTCATGCGGCGAACCGCTCCTCGACGATGGAGTCTCGCAGGCGCTATGGTCCTCGTGCGCACCCGGTCCAGCCCGCCCCATGAGCCGAGGAAGAACGTGTGAGGCAGGAGCTCGATCGCCGGCTCGTTGCCGTGGCCTTCACCGACATGGTCGGCTACACCACGTTGATCCAGGCGGACGAGCGCCAGGCCGTCGACAGGCGTGACCGGTACTGGCGGGCGGTCGACCGTCACCATCAGGCCTTCGGCGGGACGATCGTTCAGCGGCTCGGCGATGGCAGCATGAGCATGTTCCCGAGCGCGCTCGCGGCCGTCCAGGCCGCAGTCGAGATCCAGCGTGAGCTCGCCGTCAACGATGTCCCGGTGCGGATCGGCATCCACGTCGGCGAAGTGACGGTCGAGCGTGAACGGCTCAGCGGTGAGGCGGTGAACATCGCGTCCAGGATCGAGTCATTCGCGGTGCCCGGCGGGGTGATGCTGTCGGACACCGCATATGACCATCTCAGGAACCGGCGGGATGTGGCCGTCGTCAGCCTGGGGCGGTTCAGGCTCAAGAACGTCGGTCGTCCGCTGGAGCTCTTCGCCATTTCCGCTGACGGCATCGTCGTGCCGGATCGGCGGGCACTTGAGGGCAAGGGCGAGCGGTTTGCCAGCTTGCCTGGCAACCTCCCCGAGCCGGTCGGACCATTACTCGGTCGGGCCCCCGAGCTCGACTTGCTCGTCGCGTCGGTCCGAGAGCATCGGGTGGTCACGATCACCGGCCCGGGTGGGGTCGGGAAGACGCGCTTCATGGTCGAGCTTGGCCGCGTGCTCGCCCCAGACTTCCTGGACGGTGTCGCGTTCATCCCGCTGGCCGACATCCTCGAGGCCGATGCCTTCATGCCTGCTCTCGCCGCTGCCCTGGACGTGAAGGAGTCCGAGGAGCGGACGCTCGGCGACGGTGTCACGTCGCTGATCGGTGACAAGAAGGCGCTCCTGCTCCTGGACAACCTCGAGCAGATCGTGTCGGCTGCTCCGGAGATCGCGCGGCTTGTGGCAACCTGCCCAAGGCTCCGGATCTTGATCACCAGCCGGACCGTCCTGAGGATCGCTGCGGAATGGGAGTTTCCACTTGCCCCGCTCGCACTCCCATCCTCGTCCGACGCAGGCTCGTCCGAGTCGCTCCTCGACTACCCGGCCGTCGCGCTCTTCGTCGAGCGAGCCCGCGCCGCAAATAGCAGCTTCGCGCTGACGCCGCAGAACGCGGGTGCCGTCACCGAGGTGTGCCGCCGCCTGGACGGTCTGCCCCTTGCACTTGAGCTCGCTGCCGCACGGCTGCGGATCCTCTCACCGGAGGCGCTCCTCGAGCGGCTGGACCACGCCTTGATCCTGCTCACTTCCGGTCCGCGCGACGCAGCCGAACGGCACCAGACGTTGCGCGCCACCATCGACTGGAGCCACGCGCTGCTGGCGGAGTCGGAACAGCGTCTCTTTCGGCGGATGGCCGTGTTCGCCGGCGGGTGCACCCTCGCAGATGTCGAGGCTGTCTGTGCAGAGCCGGGCGGGACCAGTCTCGAAGAGCTGGGGTCCCTCGTCGACAAGGCGCTGGTGCAGGTGGATGGCCAAGGCGACAGGCTCCGCATGCTCCAGACGATCGGTGAGTATGCCCGGGAGCGCCTCGAGGACTCCAGCGAGGCCGGCGTGATCGCGCTGCGGCATGCCCAGCGGTATGCAGCGGTTGCGCGTGACATCCGCGACACCATCGAGGGCACCGACCAGGTCGGCGCCGTGGAACGCGGGATCGCCGAGGAGGGCAATCTCCAGGCCGCGCTGGACACGCTCCTGGCGTCCGCGAAGCGGGGAGACACGACGGCGCTCGAACAGGGCCTGCAGCTGACCGGTGATCTATGGATGTACTGGCACATCCGCGGCAAGAACCTCAGCTCAAGGGAGTACGCGACAGCCTTCCTCGATGTCGATCCGGCCGGCGCTCGCACCGTGGGGCGAGCGGGGGCGCTGTTGACAGTGGGACTCGGGTCCTGGATGTCGGGGCAGTTCGAGCGGTCGGCCGCCGAATGGGGCGAGGCGCATCGCATCGCGGCCGAGCTCGATGCCGGGCGCGAGCTGTGCCTCGCCGGGCTCTGCCGGGCCCTCGCAGTCCTCGGGTCCGACGTCGAGGCGGGACTCACGCTGACGAAGGAAAGCACCGAGCGAGCCGGGGCGCTCCGTCTCACATGGACCCAGGCGCTTGCCCTGACCGTCAACGGCATGTTCCAGGCGCTGGCAGGCGATCTCGGGGCGGCGCAGACGAAGTACTCCGATGCCCTCGCGATCCAGCAGCGACTCGGCGACAGGGAGGGGATGGGCATGTCACTCGGCGGCCTCGCCGAGTTGGCCTCCGGTCGCGGCGACCCGGGCGCTGCCATCGACCTGTACGGAGAGTCGCTCGAGGCGTTCGAAGCGATAGGCGATCGCGGCGAGGAAGCCCGGATCCTCTCGGGGATCGCCTGGACGCACCTCCGGAACGACGACATCGCGCTCGCGCGTCGCTACTTCTTCAGGTCGGTGCAGGCACATACCGACGTGGCGAGCGTCCGTGGAGTGGGTCTTTCCCTGATCGGGCTCGCGGCCACCGAAGCGGCCGAGCTCCGACCCGACCGTGCCGTGCAGATCGCTGCTGCAGCCGAGGTCTATGCCAATCAGGAGGGCATCGTCGTCATCTACTCCGATGAGAACCCGGGCCGTGACTTCGTCGAGCAGGCACGCGCATCACTGTCGGATGTGGATGTCGCCCGAGCGACGGAGATGGGCCGCCGGCTGACGATCAAGCAGGCACTCGACCTCGC